>JAOADC010000041.1 GCA_026417515.1 Actinomycetota bacterium | reverse complement strand
AATCCTTTCTCGAGTTACGCCAAACTCCTGTCCAACCTCTTCAAGGGTTCTTGGCTGTCCATCGATAAGACCGTATCTGAGTTCAATAACCTTTCTCTCCCTTTCGCTCAAACCTTCGAGAAGCTTCTTAATGTCCTCTCTTAACATATTCTTTGCAGCAAACTCAACTGGATCAGGAGCTTTCTCATCAGGCACAAAATCGCCAACTGTGCTGTCCTCCTCCTCGCCTATTGGCTGTTCGAGTGAAACAGGTTCAGAAGAAATCTTTATCATTTCTTCAACCTTTTCAACATCGATTCCCATTTCTCTTGCTATCTCTTCAGGTGTTGGATCTCGCTTCAGTTTCTGAGCAAGCATCTTTTGAATCTTATTCATCTTGTTTATAGACTCAACCATATGAACAGGTATTCTTATAAGCCTTGCTTGATCTGCTATTGCTCTAGTGATTGCCTGCCTTATCCACCAAGTTGCGTACGTGGAGAACTTATAACCTTTCTTGTAATCAAACTTTTCGACCGCCTTCATCAATCCAAGGTTTCCTTCCTGAATGAGATCAAGGAAGGTAAGTCCACGGCCTAGATAGTTCTTAGCAATCGATACCACGAGTCTAAGGTTAGAGGTTATAAGTTTCTTCCTGGCACGCTCTCCTTCCCTTACTTTTCTTTGAAGGAAAAAGCGCTCTTCATCGGTTAAATCAGTGGCTGTTTTTAATTTCTGTTCTGCTGCTTTTCCTTCTTCTATCTTCTTAGCAAGTGCAACCTCTTGCTCTGCAGTCAAAAGCGTTATTTTTCCAATTTCCTTAAGGTATGAGCGAACTGGATCAGACTGTGTTGTGTAATGTGGCTCTTCCTCTATCTGGAGTTTCTCAATAGAAAGTTCGTCAAGATCAGGTATGATGATTTTTTCAGCAACGATTCTTCCTATAATTGTCTGATACTCTTCAGTTGTTATATTTTCATCAGCAAAGGTATCAACAATTTCATCTTGTGAAAGAGTTCCTCTGTCTTTGCCAAGAGCAATAAGGTCACTTAGTTTTGCTTCAAGGCTTGGCCTCAGTCTTATGCCATCGCCTTCCTCGCTTCCAAACTCTTCTTCTTCTGATTCGATAGACTTGGGTTTTCTGCCTCTCTTCTTTTTTGGTTTTTCTTCGTAATCTTCTTCCAAATCTTCATGGTTGAGGACTTCTTCTGGATTTTCATCCATCAGAAGGTTTTCATGAAGTTCATCTAAATCTTCATCAAAGTACATATCTTCATCATCATGAAGATTTGGATTTAAGCCAAGCATTTCCTTGTTTTCTTTCTTAGGCATTTTAAAAATATCACCCCTTTAATTTTCTTGCTCGCTTTTTGTTTTTTCAAAAAAAGAGCCTATGAGTTTTTTCTAAGAGACTCAGCTAGTTTTTGAATTTCAACCAAGCAGGATTGAGCAGTCTTAATATCTCCTCTTGATTCTGCTTCAAATATTTTCATTTTGAGTTCAGCAATTCTTTTCCTAACAAACCTTTCTTTTAAATAAACGATAATTTCATCAAAAATTCGCTCATCATCTTCGAAAGAGCTTTCTGAAATAAAGATTTCAGAAATGTTTCTAACAGCTTCTTCCCCTAACTCTAATCTCAATTTATCAATGAGCAACTGAACATTTGAAAACTTTTTAGAATCTTGAATTATAGCAGAAAATATCAGTTTTAAAATATCGTCTTCAAAGTATTCTGGCTTTAGTATTTCCGTCGCTTTTTTTACCCTCTTTTCGTAATCAGAAAAAAGAAGTTTGAAAAAATGCCTTTCAGCTTCTTCTATTGAGTCCTTGCCCCTATTAAAAGAATGTTCAGAGTTTGACACACTCCTGCGATTAATATTATACCACGCTGATTGTTTAATTTTGGATCGAAGTAAACTTTCCTCGACTGAAAGATAATTAGCGTATTTTTTTATGTATTCTTCTCTAATTATTGGATCATCAATTAGTTTTAAAATTTCTGCCACTTTCTCAGCGGCTGCTCGCTTTTCTTTTGGATTTGTGATATCAAATTCTGATAATCTTTTAGTTAGAACAAAATCTTCAAGTGTTTCAGCTTCAAGAATCAGTTTTTCAATAATTTCTCTTGCCTTTTCCCTGCCATAGTGACTTACAAATTCAGCAGGGTCCTTTCCTTCTGGAACAATAATCACCTTAATATTGAGTTTCGTTGACTTTGGTATCAGTTCGATCCCTCTTTCTGCTGCTTTCTGACCTGCTGCGTCTGAATCAAAAGCAAGATAAATATTTTCAGTAAATCTGGAGAGTATATTTAGGTGAATATCTGTTAGCGCTGTTCCAAGGGTTGCTACAACAAAAGGAATTCCTGCCTGGTGGAGCGCAATAACATCAGTATATCCTTCTACAATAATTACTTTATTAGATTCTGCAATATATTTTTTGGCTCTGTTTAAATTGTAAAGAAGGCTACTTTTCTTAAAGAAATTGGTCTCTGGAGTGTTCAAGTACTTTGGATCTCCTGAAAGAAACTGCCTTCCACCAAAACCAACGACATTATTCTTTATATCTCTTATTGGAAATATAATACGTCCTCTGAACCTATCGATGAGACCATGAGATGTCTTAATCGCTATTCCAGATTCGATTAGATGCTTTTCTTTAAATCCTTCTGAGATGAGTTTTTTAGTAATAATTTTTTCATCTGAAGGAGAGAGTCCTATTTCAAATTCCTTTATTGAGGATAAGGTGATATTTCTTCCTAATAAATACTCAATGGCCTTCTTGCCTTCAGGTGATTTTAAAAGATAAATCCTATAAAGTTCTGTGGCTCTTTCAAGAGATTTTAAAACCTCTTCTCTTTCTGAAAACTTTGGTTTTCCAGAAATTCTTGTTAAGGTAACGCCTGCTCTATCTGCAAGGTATTCGACAGCTTCATTAAAGGACATTTTTTCCATATCCATTACGAAATCAAAGATATCGCCACCAGCACCACAACCGAAACAATGGTAGAGTTGCTTTTCAGGATCGATATAAAACGAAGGTGTTTTTTCAGTATGGAATGGGCAGAGGCCTCTTAATCTCCTGCCTGATGATTTGAGCGATGTATATTGTGAAGCCAGATCAACGATATTGATTCTGTTTTTTATCTCTTGAATGTCCTTTTCAGAATACATTTCTAAATGATATATTAATGCAGATCTTTCTCTAAACCATCCAGCGTTTGGGAACGAAAAGTTCTTCGAAGAGATTTAAAGCAAATCTATCAGTCATTCCTGCAATATAGTCACAGATGCGATATGGAACCTCTTCATCGTTTGATGGTCTAAAGTTCTCTGGTAATCTTTGTGGGTTTTCATAGAAGTAGAAGAAGAGTTTTATGAGCATTGTTTTTGCTTTCTCATCTTCAGATTTTGCCTCTTTATTAAGGTAAACAGCTTCAAAGAGCCAGGATCTTAAATCTAACAATGCCTTTTCAATTTTTGGTGAAAGCCTTATTGATTTTAAATCGCTGCTTGTCTCTACCATATCTTTAACAAGTGTATCAATTCTTTTTCCATGGGTTCTTCCGAGAATATTTATTGGTTCTTCAGGCAATTCTTCAAATCTGATAACCCCTGCTCTTATAGCGTCATCGATGTCGTGATTTACATAGGCAATCCTATCGCAGATTCTTACAATTTGTCCTTCAAGAGTAAGAGGCAAGGAATCTCCAGTGTGGTTGAGAATTCCATCCCTTACTTCATATGTCAGATTTAGACCCCTTCCCTTCTGTTCTACAACATCTACTACTCTAAGACTCTGTTCGTTATGTCTAAATTTTTGTTTGCTTGCATTTATTTCTTGAAGACAGTAGGTAAGTGCGTCCTCGCCAATGTGGCCGAAAGGAGTATGTCCAAGATCGTGACCTAACGCTATGGCTTCAGTCAGGTCTTCGTTTAACCTGAGTGCCCTTGCTACAGTCCTCGATATCTGGGCAACTTCAAGTGCATGCGTCAACCTTGTTCTGTAATGGTCCTTTTCAGGTGCAATGAAAACCTGAGTTTTATGGCTTAGTCTTCTGAATGCCTTTGAATGAATTATTCTGTCGCGGTCTCTCTGAAACTCGGTACGCAGAAGGTCTTTTGGTTCTTCTTTAATTCTACCCCTCGTTTTTGAAGAAAATGAGGCGGCTGGAGCAAGTATTTCTAGCTCCAGCGCCTCGTAACGCTCTCTCAAATTCATAGTCTTAGGCGTTCCTCAAAGTTGCTTGGGCAGCAGCAAGCCTTGCAATTGGAACCCTGAAAGGAGAGCAGGATACATAGTTTAGACCAACTTTGTAGGCAAATTCAATTGATGTAGGCTCGCCACCGTGCTCACCACAAATACCCAACTTAAGTTCAGGATTTGTTGAGCGCCCCAATTCAGAAGCGATTTTAAGGAGCTTGCCAACACCTTTTTGGTCAAGGACTTCAAATGGATTCTCTTTAAGTATCTTTTCTTCTAAATAACGTGGCAGGAATTTTGCTTCAGCATCATCTCGGCTGAATCCAAAGGTGGTTTGTGTAAGATCGTTTGTTCCAAAGGAGAAGAACTCTGCGTATTCGGCAATTTCATCAGCTGTAAGCGCAGCCCTTGGTAACTCAATCATTGTTCCAAACTTATAGGAAATCTCAATGCCCTCTCTTTCGATAACCTCTCTTGCTACCTTTCCTAGTCTTTCCTTCAAAATTCTAAGTTCTTCGGCAAGAGCAACCAGAGGAATCATTATTTCAACTATTGGTTCGTATCCTTCCTTCTTAACATTTATGGCAGCTTCAATAATTGCTCTTACCTGCATTTCGTAGACTCCAGGAAAAACAAGCCCAAGCCTGCATCCTCTGAGACCAAGCATAGGATTCATTTCGCTCATTGCTTTTACACGTCTAGCAAGGTTTTCAATCTCTTCAATCTCTTCTTTCGGGGCACCGCTCAGTTTCTTTTCAGTAAGCCTTACACTCAGTTCAGTAAAGCTTGGCAAGAATTCGTGAAGAGGTGGATCAAGGAGCCTAATGGTAACAGGTAATCCACTCATCGCTTTAAATATACCTTCGAAATCGCCTCTCTGCATTGGAAGGAGTTTGTCAAGAGCCTCTTCTCTTGAAGCCTCATCTTCTGCAAGAATCATCTGACGAACAATAGGAAGCCTCTCTTCACCAAAGAACATATGCTCGGTGCGGCAGAGTCCAATGCCTTCAGCTCCAAAATCTCTTGCTCTTTTAGCATCCTCAGGTGTATCGGCGTTAGTTCTAACGCCAATTTTTCTTATCTCGTCTGCCCACTTGAGAAGTTCTTCAAGTTCTCCAGTAAGTTCGGGCTGAATAACTGGCACTTCCCCAAGCATAACATTTCCTGTTGAACCATCTATGGTTATAATGTCTCCTTCGCTGACCACCACATCTCCAACTTTAAAACGCTTTGCCTCTTCATCGATTTTTACCTCTTCTGCACCAACAACGCATGGTTTGCCCATACCTCTTGCAACAACAGCAGCGTGAGATGTCATGCCACCATGAGAAGTAAGGACACCCTGTGCCTCTACAATTCCATGGATATCATCTGGTGTTGTCTCCCATCTAACAAGGATAACCTTTTCGCCCTTCTTTCCTAATTCTTCAGCCAGATCAGCATCGAAGACAACTTTTCCAGTAGCTGCACCAGGTGAAGCTGGGAGCCCTTTTGCAAGAATCTCAACTTTTGCATTAGGATCTATTTGAGGATGCAATAACTGATCCAGCTGTTCAGGCTTAACTCTCATAACTGCTTCCTCTTTGTTTATCAATCCTTCGTGAACCATTTCAACTGCTATTCTTACTGCAGCCTTTGCTGTTCTTTTGCCAGAGCGTGTT
>JAOADC010000033.1 GCA_026417515.1 Actinomycetota bacterium | reverse complement strand
ACTGGAGCCGGCGAGCGGAGTCGAACCGCTGACCTGCGCATTACGAGTGCGCTGCTCTGCCTGCTGAGCTACGCCGGCAAATTGAATAATTAGTAAATTTGGTAGAACAATCCTGAGAACTTATATCATACCAAAGTGGCTATTGTTCTTTAATGATATCCTGTCCAGCAATTTTACTAAACTCACCGGTCGAAGCGTTCAGGCAACCAGGGCACTCACACTTGGATTTCTTCGCATAATCAAGTTCATGAAGAGGATATATTTTTCTTGCTCCACTCTCTAATTCTACCTCTGCCGCGCACTTAACAAACTGATAACCAACAACCTTTCCTTTTCCGTCTGGTGTTTCCACTTCTTCGTTTATTTCAGGAGCATTTTTAAGGAAATCTTCATAGTTGTCGTGCTCGTAACTCAAACAACACATTAATCTTCCACAGAGGCCACTTAATTTGAAAGTGTTTAGAGGAAGTCCCTGGTTTTTTGCCATAGAGACACTTACAGATTCGAACTTGGTTAAGAAAGTTGAACAGCACAAGCGAAGACCACAGGGTCCAAGACCACCTATCATCTTGGCTTCGTCTCTGACTCCAACCTGCCTTAACTCAACCTTTATCTTTAATCTTCTAACAAGGACTTTAACGAGTTCTCTGAAATCTACTCTTTCAGGTGCAGAAAAGTAGAAGACTGCTTTTTTGCCATCAAATAGGTATTCTACATCTAGCAACTTCATCGGTAGCGAGAGGTTGCTTATCTCTTCGGCACAGATTTTAAATGCTTCTTCTTCCTTTTTCTGGAGTTCCTTCAGTTTTTCAAGGTCTTCATCTTCAAGTCTGCGTACGACCCTGCCTTCGATTACCGAATCTAACTTCACTTCTTCAGAATTACATACTTCAAGAACCTCGCCGATTTCAAGCCCTCTTTCAGTTTTAGCAACAACTAACTCTGTGGGTTTCAGGTCTTCAATAGAGGTCCTGAGATAGTAAGCTTTCTGTATCTTTCTAAAAAGGATCTGAGCATAAAGCAGGTTTTTATTTGAACTCTCCTTCTTTATCATCAGTAAACCACCATCCAACTCTTTAATATAGCACCTTTAAGCACCTGTTCTGGTTTTACCTCGTATGCAAGCATCTCTATGGCAGCATCAACAATCTGAGCAAGATCTATTATTATTTCCATATCATACTTTTTTAGGACGTCAAAAATCTCAATATCCTGCGGAGTAGCATCTAGGAAGGAGGTCCCTCCACTTTTCATCTCAATTACCATATGTAAAAGGTGTTTTAGTTTGAAAAAGAAGAGTGAGGCCAGTTCTAACTCGTATTTTTTCTTCAGACGTTCATACTTCTGATTTTCAAGACTTACAATTCTTTTTTTTGTTTTTGAATCAAAGTCGATTTTAGAAAGAAAGTTTATTTTTTCTTTTAGGTAGGCTGCCTCTTCCTGCGCATAGCGGTCGATTATCTCCTTTAATTTTTTATCAAGATTGTGCAATGCCTTTCTTTCTCTCAAAGAAATAACAAAATCGCGCAACAAGGTGTAGACAACGGCATCCTTCACCTGCGTCAGATTGCTCTTAAGTCTTATTCTTGTAAGTCTTGAAATAATAGTGGGTAGCAGCATATCAGGCTTTTCTGTGACGAATACAAAAAAAGTGGATGCTGGAGGTTCTTCAACAACTTTGAGAAGCGCGTTGGAGGCTTCTATATTGAGTAGGTGGGCTTCTTCGATGACGATAAGCTTTCTCCCAACAATAACAGGTGTTTCATAAGCAAACCTGAGCACTTCCTCCACAACCTGGCGCCTGACTATCTCTGAACCTTCTGGTGCAACAATTATGAAATCGGGGTGGGCTTTTAAGAAAGCGGTTTCACACAGTGGACAGCCTGAACAAGCATATTGAGGGCAGTTAAGTAACGCAAAAAAATACCTTGCCAGTTCAGTTGCTGCACCTGGTTGAGCCTCAAAAAGAAAGGATTGAGATTTTGAGTCCAGCAGGCGTTCAATTTCGTTTAAATCACTATTATCGAGGTTTAGATTTACCTCTCTATGAGATAAGGATGATAGAAAATTGTTACGTATCTGATTTGAAAAGGTTGAACTTATCATAGCCGAATTATACCAACCTAAATTCACGCTGGAAAATTTAGTAACTTCATAACAGTTTCTCTTATTATTTGGGAAAGTTCATCTACAGGTTTTCTTCCATCCAAAACTACAATTCTTTGGCTCTCATTTTCTGCAATCTTCAAAAACCCCTGTCTTACTTTTTCGTGAAAATCCTTATCTTCAAGTTCAAGACGGTCTTTTTCATTGAGCCTTTTAAGTGCCATATCAACAGGAAGATCAATTAGAAAAGTTATATCCGGTTTTATGCCTTGAGTAGCGATTCTATTAAGCTCAATGATGACATTCAAGTCCAAACCTCTTGCATATCCCTGGTAAGCAAAGTAGGAATCTGAAAATCGATCGCAGATTACAACACTTCCATTAAATATTGCTGGTTTTATGATTTCTGCAACAAGCTGTCTTCTTGCTGCAGCATATAAGAGTGCTTCTGTCCAAACGTCAATTGAAGTTTCAGCGTGAAGGAGAATCTTTCTTATCATCTCGCCTGTGGGAGTGCCTCCAGGATCTCTTGTAATGACGGTATTAATTTGGTTCTCCCTAAGCCATTTGTACAAGATATTCGAAAGAGTTGATTTTCCTGAAGCCTCGATGCCTTCAAAAGTAATAAAGATTCCTTTCATTACTATCGTGTCACGGCTCCGTCCAGGTAATTACCTCTTGAATCGATACCAACCACTGCAGGAAAATCTTCAACTTCCAATCTATAGATAGCTTCTGGACCAAGTTCATCGAAATCGACAAGTTCAATCGATTTTACAAATCGTGTTAGATAGGAGGCAGCGCCACCATAAGTAATCAGATAAACACTCACTGTTTTCTTGCAAGCCTCAACAATTGAGAAGTCTCTTGGCCCCTTTCCAATAGTTGCTAAAACTCCTGCTTCATAGAAAGATGGAGCATACTCATCCATTCTCGCTGCAGTTGTCGGTCCGATTGCGCTGAGGCTTCCATCTGGATAGAATGCAGGTCCAGCATAAAAAATACAGGATTCTTTAAGGTAGTTTGGAAATTTTCGACAGTCTATATAGGTATTAAACAATCTACGATGTGCCTCGTCTCTTGCTGTATAGATGATGCCTGAAATTGCAACCTCTTCTCCGGCAGAAAGTTGACCGATGATTTTTCTGTTCGAAGGAAAAATAATACTTTTCATGCCCATCAAAATACCTCAAATTTTAAATCCTGCCACTCGTTAATTTTAAACTCACAAATTGAATAACGTAAAGCATGGCAACTCATAGAAACTGCAACTGGAAGCGAGGCAATGTGTGTTGGTTCAAGGTTTACTGTGACATCAAGAGCTGTTGTCAAACCCCCCAGACCAAAAGGACCTATACCAGATTTGTTTATTCGTTCCTTAATCTCTTTTGCTATTTCAGAAGTATAAAGGCCAGCTTCTAGAAGAGATAGTTTTGCCTTTAAGGGTGCACTGTCAAATGTTCCACCTATTGAAATGCCTGCGATGACCGGAGGGCAGGAAAATCTTGCTTTTTCCACTATTCTTTTTGAGAGATCCTCTAAAAGATCATCAAATGAGGTGGTCGGTTTAAACATTTTTATGAATGATGCGTTCTCTGAACCCGCACCTTTTGGCATAAAAACTATCCTCACAACATCAGAAAAACCAGCATCGATAATCTTTAAGAAAGCAGGTTTATTTGTCATATCATTCCTTCTATCAATAATTGGTGGATTTACAGTCGAGAACCTAAATCCAGATTCCTTATAGGCATCGTAAATTGACATATTGAGTGTTCCGTAGAATCCTTCAGGTAGACAGACGCCCTCCGGCAAAAAAACAAAAACATTCACAATACCTGTATCCTGACATATGGGTCTCTTTTCTTCTTCTGCGATTAACGCATTTTCGATGAGAATTTTAAGACGTTTAATGGCATCCTTATTGTCTTCTTCTTCTATCGCACGGTTGAGCAAGTTTCTTACAGGTTGTGGAAGTACCGTGTTTGCCTTTATTACTTCTTTTTTAAAAATCTGATAGGCATTTTTTACCAAAATCAGATCTCCTTAAGAAATGATTTTATTTCTTCATAACTTCTTCTTAGTAACTGATGCTCATCTTCTTCGAGTGTTAATTGAACAACTCTCATAGCACCTCTAGATCCTACTTCGACAGGTAAACCAATGGCAACTTCTGAAAATCCATACTCACCTTCTGAAAAAACCGAAACCGGAAGAAGAAGCCTTTCATCTTCAAGAACTGCTCTTGCTAAGTAATAGGCTGAAGCACCTGGAGCAAGGAATGCTGAACCTGTTTTTAAGTAGGAAACAATCTCTGCACCTCCATTAACTGTCTTATCAAATACCCATTTTTTATCATCTTCAGAAAGAAGGTTTCCGGCTGGTTGACCATCGATTTTGGTTAGCGAAAAGCATGGAACCATCGAATCAGAATGCGCACCTAAAACCCAGGATTCTATTTTGTGTGCCGGTACACCAGTTTTTTTAGAAATAAAGTATGACATTCTTGCTGAGTCAAGAATTCCTCCCATTCCAAGTACCCTATTTCTGTCAAAACCCGTCAATTCCATAAACTTAGTAACAATGATATCCAGTGGATTGGTAACGATGATAAATATTGAATCTTCTCTAGCCTCCTTTGCCTTCTCTGCGATCGTTGAAATAATCTTAATGTTTTCATTTGCAAGGTCAGCCCTCGACATACCAGGCTTTCTTGGCTTTCCAGCGGTAATTACCCACAGATTAGCCTCAGATGCTTCAGAAAGATCATCGATTGCCTGAACGGACGTTTCGAATTGAAGAGGTCTCTGGGCCTGCATTATATCAAGTGCTCTGCCTTTTGCTAATCCTTCAACAACATCATAGAGATAAAGGCTGTAGCCTGCAGCAGCAGCAAGAAAAGCAAATTGTGTACCTACATTCCCGCAGCCTATAACAGCGATTCTATTTAATTTTTCCATTATGAGTTTCCTCCCTTTACTTCTACTTCATTCGTTTCGCCTTTTTTTGAAAGGCTGGATTTCTCACACTTTGGATTGGGGCATATCACCCAGGGCCTCTTTCCTCTGTTAATTATTTTCACCATAGGTGTACCGCACGATTCGCAGGTTTTTTCAGCAGAAATTATTTTTCCAGTCTGTGGCAGTGGAAACGTTACAGAGCATTTATTTTCATCTTTTGTAAAGTTAGAGCACCCAAGGAACCTCTTTTTTGTCTTTTTTGAAGTTAAGACTTGCAGCTCCCCCCCACATTCTGGACATTTTCCAATAACCTTATCCTTTGATTCCCCCTCCCAGATTGCTTTTCGAACCTCTTCTTCCTTTGGTTTTACATTCAGGAGCAATCTCTCAAGTTCTTCTCTGCTTTTTTGAATGACGTTTTCCTTTTTCTCAAGACCTTCTTCAATGGCATTCATCTTCTCTTCTAATTCAGCCGTCATCTCATGTGTAGCTATTTCGCTCATATGTTTCAGTATGGCACGACCGACAGCCATCCCAAGTTCAGTTGGCTGAACAGGGTTTCCGTGTACATAACCACGCTCGTAAAGTGTCTGAATTATCGAATGGCGTGTTGATTTGGTTCCAAGCCCTAACTTCTCCATTTCTCTAACCAAGCCTGCCTGACTGAATCTTGCAGGAGGTTTTGTTTCCTTTTCGACGACCTCCACTCCGACAACATTTAGAATCTCTCCTTGATTGAGTTCAGGAAGTATTTCTTCTTTATTTTTTGAATATGGGTAAACTTTCAAGAATCCTTCCTTTAAGTAGCGCAAACCACTTGCTATCAGTTTATGCTTATCAGCAACCAGTTCAATATGAGTTACTTCGTGAATTGCTGATTCGCTTATCGTTGCCAGAAATCTCCTGACAACCAGGTCGTATATCTTTTCTTCGTGAGAATCAAGAGATTCAGGTATCTCGCCAGTAGGATAGATTGGTGGATGGTCAGTTGATTGTTTTTTTCCTCTTGTTGGAGTTATCTTTTCTTGGCTGAGTATTTCATCAATATACTTACTAACTGGCTTATATTTTTTTAAACTTCTTGCAATTGAAACAAGATTCAAACTTGGTGGATAAACAGTATTATCAACACGAGGGTAGGAAATAAAACCTCGAGTATATAGATTTTCAGCAATCTGCATCGCTCTTCCTGGAGATATACCTGCAATTGAAGAGGCTGCCGCCAGAAACTCCGTAGTGTTAAAAGGAGATGGCGGTTTCTGTTCTGCCTGTCTTCTTGAAACTTCGATTACCACAGCTGAAGATTTTCTTATCTCATCTGCTATTGTTTCTGCTTCCTTTTTATCTTTTATTCTTTGATTCTCGTAGTGTGCTCTGAATTGTTTGCCATCCTTCTCAAGAAGCACATAGACCTGATAGTACTTTTCAGGAACAAAACTTCTTATTTCTTCTTCTCTCTTGACAATCAATGCAAGAGTTGGGCTTTGAACTCTTCCTACAGAAAGGAAGTTCTTACCAATCTTTTTCGCAGTTAAAGAGAGGAATCTTGTAAGTGTTGCTCCCCAGACGAGGTCAATTGTTTGGCGGGATTCCCCAGCAAGGGCTAAGTTTGTATATGGATCATGCAAGTTTGCAAAAGCTTTTTCAATCTCTTCTTTTGTTAGGGCTGAAAACCTTGCTCTTTTGATTAATAATTCAGGGTTTTTTGTTTTTGCAATTTTTGCAAGGTCATAACCAATAAGTTCACCTTCTCTATCGAAGTCAGTTGCAACAATCAACATTTGTGCGTTCTTGGCTTCTTTTTCAACCAGTTTTACCATCTTTTCTTCTTTTGGAATCTTTATCGTATCAGCCTTTACAAGTTCAAGAAGGTCAACCTTCGACCAGTTGGAGTATTGTTTTGGGAAATCAACTTTCAAGATATGACCTTTTAGACCAAAGCAACGGTAGGTTTTCCCGTCATTTTCCCATGTGTACAGTGGATATTTATAGACTTTTTCAGTCTTAAACTTGCCTCCAGAGAGGATTGTGGCAATTTTTCGTGCAGTTATGTTCTTCTCTGAAACAATCAGGACATTCATTCTATAATCCTAAATCCTTAGATATCCCTTGCATTGCTTTGATTCCTATTTCAAGAAATTCCTCAAGCGAAAGACCGAATTCACCACAGTAATTTATCTGTTCTCTATTTGCTCCTCTTGCAAAAGACTTCTCCTTAAACCTTCTAAGCGCAAAATCAACATCAACTGCTGCCATTTTCTTTTCAGGAGTCATAAGAGCACAGGCAACCAGGAAGCCTGTCAGTGGGTCAACAGCATAAAGAGCTTTTGCCATCAAAGTGTCCTTAGGGGCTTTATTGTTGTGAGCAAGTATTGCTTTAATAATCTCCTCAGAAACTCCCTTTTCTTTAAGTATTTCTGCCGAACGAACGGCATGAATTTCTGGATTGTCATAGGTTTCAGCATAATCCACATCGTGAAGAAGTCCAGCAAGACCCCAGGAATCTACGTCTTCACCAAAGTGATTTGCTAAAGCTTTCATCACTGCTTCAGTTGCAAGCATATGCTTTATAAGGTTAGGTTGAGGTACCATTTGTTTAACCAACTCAAGAGCCTCTTCTCTTTTCATTTCCTGACCTCCTCTATTCTTCTTTCGATCTCGTTCAACCATTCGTCAAAACCTTCAAAAGTAATTGAAGAGATTTTCATAATCTTGATATTAGAATTCAGACCCCTGACGATTTTCTCAACTTGATCAATATTGAAGTTGAAGTAGGAGAAGAGATCTATTTTCGTAAGAAGGAGGATATCAGCAGAAGAAAACATAAGCGGATATTTTATAGGTTTGTCATCTCCCTCTGGTATCGATAAAAGAACAACCTTTAAATTTTCACCGAGCCTCCATTCTGCTGGACAGACCAAGTTGCCAACATTTTCAATTATTAGAACGTCAAGATTATCTATAGGCAAGTGGGTGAGAGCTTTCTGAATCATCGAGGCATCAAGGTGGCAGGCGCCTCCTGTATTCACCTGAACAACAGGAACTCCTGTGCTAGCAATCCTTTCTGCATCAACTTTTGAGGAAACATCGCCTTCAATTACACCAATTCTGTACTTATCTTTAAGCCTCTTAATTGTTTCAACGAGAAAGGTAGTTTTTCCGGCACCAGGACTCGACATCACATTAAAAACAAATATTCCTTTTTTCTCAAAAAGACTTCTGTTTTCTTCTGCAATTCTTTCGTTTTTATCAAGAATATTCTGATGAACTTCAACTCTTTCACTCATCTTCACATATCCTTTCAATCTATCTCGATTGAATCTACAAAAAGTTCTTTACCAGACTTTATTTCTCCGCCATAAAAACCGCAATTGGGACAGAATAGAGAATACTGATCTTCTGGCTCATAAACTTCACCGCAGCTCTGGCACTTCACACTTATTGGTGTGTATATGACTTCAAGTTCAGCACCTTCAGCAACTGTTCCTGAGGATAGAGCTTCCCAATAGAATCTTATAGGGCTCTCTTCGTAGCCAGTCATTTTTCCAATAACAACGCTTACTTTATTCACCGTTCTGGCATTATGTTTCTCAGCATACTCCAGGACAATTTTTAAGATGCTTTCTGTAACCGGTCCTTCGTGCAACTCAACCATCACCTTTCCAAAATTACTTCTTCACCAAATTCACTTTTCAAATCATCAATGATCATTTGAACTGCTTTTTCAATTCCTGATCGAACCTCTGCACTTGGTTTGTCTCCCCATTCCAGTGTTTTTGGTTCGATACCATAAAAAGTGATTTCAGGAATATCCTTTCCGAGCGCTTTAGCAAGTTCAATGACATCAATAATATTGAAGTCGTGCATGCTTAATTTAAGATCAGGAATTTTCTTCTTTACAGACTCCAAACCAAACTTATATACGCTTCCAGGCTCCCCTCCTCCTTTTACGCAATCAACTATCCATATCTTTTGAGCATCATCAAAAAGTCCAAAGAGGTCGAGGCCCAGTGTGGCTCCATCGATAATCTCTATGGATTTATGTCTAACTTTTTGCTTCAGTATTTCAACGGTATGTATTCCTGCACCTTCGTCAGAAAGAAGCAGGTTTCCAACACCCAGAATTATCAATTTATGCAAAACAGCATCACCTTGCCTTTGAGAAAACTATTCTATTTGGCAAAATTCAAACATTCAACAAATTTGGTAATTTGCTAATGTGTGGCACATTTGGAACATAGGTCAAAAGAGTTAAGAATGCGTCTTACCATAAGAGGCGTTTGTTTTTCGTTCTTAAGCCTAAGACCTATCAAAGACTCTTCTGCTGGACCACGCAATCCTCTTGAATCCTTTGGTGAAGCGTTCCAGGTTGAACCACCAATGACTCTGTAATTTTTTATAAAATTCCGAGATATCTCTATTGTATGAATGGTGGTTCCACAGGGAGATTCGTGAAATCCTGCTGCAAGTTCTTTTAAATTATTTTCTTTTTCTCTTCTAATTACCACTGCTTCTTCTTTTGATATCAAGTTTAAAAGATCTTCAAGCCATGCATACATTTCATCCACGATAAGCACTGTCTCTAAAGCTCTGGCAAGGTGCCTCAAGCCAAAACCAGGCTTCAAAGAATATTGATTCATCAATTTAGTAAGGTTCTTTTCTTTTAAAATAAGCAATCTCGCAAGGGGCCCTGTCTCGAAGGGCAGTCCTTTATAGCGAGGTGCTAAACAAAAAGTATAGGCGTTTGCTTTTTTCAGATTGATTTCGTTTAAGTCTTTTTGAAAAGAATACGAGCTGTCTTCAATGATATTGTCAAAGAAGTTGTCTTCAAGTATATCAAGCTTACCTGAAATAATAATACCTGAAGGGAAGAGATACTTATTTTCTATTGGATTAAAAAAGTCCTTATAGCAAAGATAATTTTCAAATCCCATTCCAATGCCATTTTGTGTGCTTTCAAGCAAGGGCCCAAGCACAAGAGAAATAACATCAGGTGCATAAACTTCCTTGACAAAAGATGAGACTTCATCAAGAAAAGATTTGAATTTAACAATATCTTCGAGATTTGGTTTTCTTGAAACTCCACCTACAATTATCGATTGGTAGTGAGGGTATTTACCACCGAGCAATGTTCCCATTTTTCCTGCTATATTTTGAATTTTTATAGCCTTTTTGCTATTAAAAACAAGTTGAATGACATCGCTTGGATAATCAATCACCATCTCATCAACCTGCTCTATTGAAGCAAACGGTGAGGTATCCTTGCTTTCTAACATTTTCTTGACCCTGTCTTTTAGAATTAAAAGTTCCTCGTCACTGCCGCTGTATTCAAGAACGCGCCGCAGATTAACAAAATCCGGTAGAGCGTTTTGATAAAAGTTCCTTAAATTATTTATGAGGAACACCGACGCAAGCATCAGATTCCTTGCTAAAATTGCAATATAAGGAACCTCAATAGAAAGCGCATTTTCTATGGCCCTTACTGCAGCGATCTGATGGCTTGAAAAGCACTTTCCACAGATTCTTGAAGCAAAATAGGGTATTTCATAAATATTTCTATCAGCAAGAATATCTTCGAATCCCCTGAAGATGAGTAATGAAAGATTTGCGTCAACGATAGTTCCTTCTTTTAACTCCAGCAACAATGTTATGTGATTATCTGTACGAGAAACAGACTTAAAGAGTCTCCTGACAGTCAATCAAACCTCCCTGGAATTCTCCCTTTTCTGCAATCTTTCCTTGATTTTATTAGCCGCCCAAACAGATGAGGCACCGGCTACAGCACCTGCACCAAATTTCAAAACATCTTCACTTAATTCAGATGCCTTATCCTGAGTTTCAAAAAGCGGAGAAAATCTAGTGTAGAAATTTTTCTCTGCACATCCGTTGCAACCTGCTCCACAATCAACGCACCAACTAAGATTTCCGTTCCATTTTCTCTTCGAACAATCTGAATTGGTTTGTCTGCCTTTACAACCCACAAGGTAAAGGCAGTAATCAGACTGGCTCGGATCGTTAAAATCTTTAAGAAATCTTTGGTTTTCAAAATGTGTTCTCCTTTCGCAAGAATCATGTATAAGATTTTTAAAGAACATCTTTGGTCTTTGATAATCATCCAGCTCAGGTGCATATCCAAAATATAGCAAATGCATAATTATGAGGATTAAGTGATCTGGATGCACCGGACAGGTTGGAAGATTAATTACGTTCTTATTTTTCACGATATCTGAAACAGATGCTGCTCTTGCTGGTCCAAGTGAAGGTATGCCACCAAAGGAAGCGCAGGATCCCACAGCAACAGTATGCTCCGCCCTCTGTAAAAGATCTTTTAGAAGTTTTTCTGCTGGCTCTCCATTGATTAAGCAAAAACCTTCATCGGTCTGGGGAAAGGATCCTTCTACAAAGAGCAGATAACTATCTTCGTCTGAAATTGCAGAAAAGTCTTTGTTTGAGTAATCTTCAGGCGTCAAACGATTATATCTTAGTGAGATAACATTAAAAAGCAGTTCAGAAGCATCTGGTTCTTCGATTGCAAAAAAGGATTCTGTGCATCCACCACATGAAAGAGCCGATAACCAGACAAGAGTTGGTCTTTTCGAATCTTCAGCAAAAACCTTATCAATAAAGCCCTGGACGCCTCCCCTGATTCCAAGAAGCGCTGCTCCATAAGCAAGTATTTTCAAAAAGTCACGCCTGCTGAACAAACTGGCAATCAAATCACTACCTCCGCGAAAACCACTCTTCAGATTATTTAAAGGAATTTGATTAGAAGAATGGAAAGGAAATAAAGCACAATCATTGGAGTAGCAAAAAGAACCATTGTTATCGGGCTCCAATCAGGTGTTAAGATCGCTGCTGCAAGTACGATTATAAGAACTGCATATCTCCATCCATATAATAGACTTCTTGGAGTTACCAAATTCAATTTAGAAAGAATCCAAATCACTATTGGAGTTTCAAAACTTGCACCAACACCAGCAAGAAACATCATTGCATAATTGAGATATCTATCTGCAGTGAGCATTTCTTGCATTACATCTCCACCCTGCGAAAGAAGCCACCTTGTTCCAGGTGGAAGTATAAAGAGATAACCCACGACAATACCAGAATAAAAAAGAAGCATGGTAAGAAAAACAATAGGTAAAGCAACCTTTTTCTCACTTCTGGTAAGAGCAGGAGCAATAAAAGCAAGTATTTCATAAATTATTAGAGGTGCTGCAATGACTAGTCCTGCATAGATAGCGAGTTTGAACTTAACCATAAATGCATCGATTGGCCCAAGATAGGTTAATTTCTTGAGTCCTGCAGGCTTTAGAAGCAGCTTAAAGATGTTTTCCCAGAAGATACCTGAAACTGCAGCACCTGCTGCAGTATAGATGACTGCCCTTATGAGTCTTGTGCGAAGCTCATCAAGATGTTCAAGAAATGTCATCTTGTGAGCTTCTACTTCTTCGAACTCTTCGCTGACTTCAGGCTCTTCGGCCTCTCCTTGGTTCTCATCTTTGGCTAAGAGGTCGTTATCTTCTAAATTATTTCTGCTCATGATCCTCCAGATTTACCGCCTGCTGAATTTCTTTAATTCCAATGTTAACTTCTTTTTCAATCTCGCTGGTTGCCTTCTTAAACTCTCTTATTGCTTTTCCTATGCTCCTTCCTAATTCAGGAAGTTTCTTGGGGCCGAAAAGCAGAAGAGCAATGAAGAGTATAAATATCATTTCCTGTGGCCCTAAACCAAACATAGCAGTACCTCCAAAATTTCACTTAAAGAACGCTTTTATTATAAACCGTTTCTTTAAAGCTCGTATGCTATTCTAAGTTTTTCTCTGCACACCGCACAGAGATTGTCTCCCTTTCTATCGGTATCTGCAAGATTATTTGAGAAAAACATTACGCAATATGGATTTGGGCAGTGTTCTAATCCAAAAATATGTCCCGTCTCGTGAACAACTTCTGTTCTTAAGCGTTTAAGATATATTTCTCTACTCTCTAAACCTCCCTTAAGTCTTTTTACTGAAACCACAGCAGCCTTACCATTTAATTCAGCCTGACCAAAGACAAAATTGAGGCCGTTTGTATAGATATCGGTATCCACAATCCAGATTTTTTTCCTATCTCTTTCTCCTATTAACTTAATTTGATGAAGCAGACAATCCGAAATATACTGCCTTCTTAATTCATTAAAGCATCGCTTGTCTGGTTCTATTTCTCCACCTAACTCTACTTCAACAGGAAATGTTTTTTCAAGTGCATCTACAGCCTCTGAAATCTCCAGTGCAGATAGCGATCCTGTGTAGTAAAGAAGGAAATGCTTGCTCTCCACTATTCATCACAGCTGGGAAACTTACTCAATCCTGATAAAGAAGATAGAACCTCTTCGTCAGAAACCTGGTGGAAATCATAGTAAAACTCGCCCACAGCAGAAAAGAAAAGGGGAGTGTAAAGAACTATCGTTTCATCTGCAATCCTATTTAATTTTTCAACCGTGTCTTGCGGTGCCACAGGAACAGCAGCAATGAGCATATAAGGATTTAATTTCTCAAGGAAGGAAAGGGCAGCAATCATAGTGTTTCCAGTGGCAATTCCATCATCCACAACTATCGCTGTCATTCCTTCAAGTGTTTTTGGAACATCAAATCCGTAGGCCTTCATTCTTCTTCTAGCCTCTTCTAATTCAATCTCCACCTGCTTCTTGAGATAATCTTCATCTGCACCTGTTGATTTGGCAGCATATTGATCAATATAAACAGTGCCATCAGGAGCTACAGCCCCTATACCATATTCAGAATTAAAAGGCGCACCTATTTTTCTTGGAACAACAATAGAGATGGGAGCAGAAAGTATTCTGGCAATCTCTGCTGCAACAATGACACCACCTCTGGGAATTCCGAAAACTACTGGTGATTGGAAGTTTCTGTCTTTAAGAACAACAGCAAGCTTTTCCCCTGCTTCTTTGCGATCTGTAAACATAGTTCTATTTACTCTTCGTTGAGGTGGTATTACCTAAACTGCCCTTTAACTCTTTCAACAGATTCTTGGCTGCGCTTATATTCCTATCACCTGGGTTTTCCTTAATAAATTTTTCAAAGTAAGCGATTGCCGCTTTAGTATCCCCTTGGTCCCTTGCAACCAAACCTGCGTTAAAAAGCGCTGCTGGATTATTAGGATCCTTCTCAAGTGCTTTATCGAGCAGACTTCTTGCCTCCTGAAGTTTTGCTTGATAAAAATAGATGGCTGCAAGATCGACCATTACATTTACATTATCTGGATTTAATTCAAGAGCTTTTTCATAAGCTTTTTCAGCCTCAGCAAACTTTTTTAGTGCTTCCATTGAATTTTTTTTCGTTCTAATAAGATAAATACCCCAGTCATAATAACTGTTTCCTAAACCAACCCAGGCTGTTGTATCAGTTGTGTTCATCTCGGTCATAGATTTGTACATCCTTACGTTGGTATCGAACTGAACCTCTTCCTGTGAAAGCTTAGATTTATTTGTGTTTTGATTAGGCATTGAGCCTTGCATTATAAACGCATCAACTGTGAAAACGACCATACCAAGTATGAATGAAAATGCTAGTATTGCTGCAAAAATTTTTACCCAAAGGGAAGCATTTTTCTTGTCCATAAAAAACGGCAACTTTTAACCATCTCCTTTCAGATAATTAAGCAAGAGTATTTTAACACTTGAAGGTTTTTGCGTTAAATCGGCCCGTTAGTGAACAAGTCTAAGTTTGTCATAACAATATTTTAGTGCTTCGTATAAGCCTTCAAGCAAAGAATGTGGTATTAATCCATTCACCATATTCAGTAAATTGGAAAAAAAGAAACCACATGTAAAAAAACCGAGCATATACATTCTCGAATCATTGTTTAAATCAAAATACAAATCTTTTTCTCTTTTTTTAAGATTTTTTGAAATATTAACAGCACTGCGAAGCCCATCCTCGCCCTCTATCTCTAACCACATCCAGTTAAGTTTCTTCTTGCTTGTCTTCATAAACTCTTCTGGATTCTTTTTAACTTCTCCCAAGAGGAAAGAAAGACTTGTCGTAAGAAATGTATGCTCTTCAAAATAGTCTTTTTCAATGCCAAAAAATTCATTACGCTTCTTATTTTGACTCATAAAAAAAATCTTGTTTATAAATTCAACAAACGAAGCAAATCCTTCAACGAAATCATCCAGTGTCTCGAAATCTTCACTGGTTGCTTCTAACCTTTCCTCGAGTGCTTGCATAGAATAGAACCCCCCTTTTTAAAAATATTTTTTAAAGGCAGACTTGATTCTAGGAATACTAAGGCATAAAAAAATCGAAAATTTTTTAGCGTCCTCTGCGTTTTTATAATAATGGCGACTGGGACATTTCTAGGGGGTTTTACAAAAAAATCAATAATATCTTTGAATAACGTAATTGCCGACGCTCAGTAAAAACTCTTTCACTGTTTCATTTTCGATATTCTCTATTGCCTGAGCTGCTTTATTTACAAAATCTGCAGCTGTATTTTTTGCCTCTTCTGTGTATCGAGAGGATGCAACTTCCTTAATTAAAATATCTACCTCTTCTTCCGTTGATTCCTTTCTTATAGCTTTGACTATTCTATCTTTAAAATATTCGTCTTCAATTGCCAGAAGGTAGGGTAAGGTCAGAAATCCCTCCTTAAGATCGCTTCCAGCAGGTTTTCCAAGTATTTCTGTGCTTCCTGTTAAATCTAAGACGTCATCAAATAATTGAAATGCTATACCCAGTAAGAAACCGAAATCTGAAACTTTCTTAACATCACTAAGAGATGCACCTGAAACAAGTGCTCCAACTTCGCAGGAAGATCTGAAAAGACTTGCGGTCTTTCTACCTATCCAATTTAGATAGTCTTCCAATTTGACATTCAGCGACCATCTTAAGAGACTTCCGTCTAGCTCCCCCAGGCTGAGGTCTTCAGCTGCAGTTGCAAGTGATTCTACTGAACGCATATTCCCAATTTCTGATAAGACCTCAAAACTCCGCGCAAAAAGATAATCGCCTACTTTTATGGCAAAATCCTTGCCAAAGCGTTTGAACGTTGTTTCTGCTCCTCGACGAAAATTTGCATTATCAATAATATCATCGTGGATCAACGAAGCCGTATGAACTGCCTCGATGCATGATGCAGCCACAACCAACTGTTTGATATCGAATTCACCCAATTTTCCGCATATTAGGACCAGAAGAGGGCGAATTCTTTTCCCTCCTGCTCTTATAACTCTGATAAGTTCAGATTGAAAAGAAGTGGGTGCTTTATATGCAAATTCTTTTACTAGGAACTCTTCAACTTGAAGAAGCCCTCTGGCTATCTCTTCAAATCCGTAAGTACCCAGTATTTTCTTTATCTTTTCGTAACTCGCATTCTCTGCCATCATTTTTTCGTGCAGATATAAAGACTTAGAAACCCTGACAGAAATTTTTTCAATTCAAAGATAAAACCTGCTTCAACAGCAATCCTTTCAATCTGATGAGCCCTAGGATAGTTGAATATCGATTCAGTCAGGTACTTATAGGCTGAAAGATTTTTTGATGCCAGATACCCAAGAATAGGAACGAGATGGCGTAAATAAAATGCGTAGGCATGTTTTAAGAGTGCATCCTCTGGATTCGAGAACTCAAGAACAACTAACCTCCCCTGTGGTTTTAAAATCCTATTTACCTCATTGAAGTAACCAGCCTTATCGTCAATGTTACGAAGGCCGAACGCTGTAGTTACGGCTTCGAAACTTTCATCTTCAAAAGGTAGATTTAGAGCATCTGCTACCATAAATTCAACTCTGCTCTTTAATATCCCTGAATTATTGAGCCTGCTGTTTGCGATTTCAATCATCTGTTCTGACAGGTCAACCCCAACCGCAATTATTCCAGGAAAAAGTTGCAAGGAGAGAAAAATTAGATCACCGGTGCCGGTACATAAATCCAACAGGCGTTGACCTGGCTTTAAATTTAACTCCATAAGTGCTTTCTTTTTAAAATGAATATGTGTGCCAAAACTTATTATCTGATTTCCCAGATCATAACTATCTGCAATTGCAGAAAAGAGGTCTCTTACCTTTTTCTGGTTAAGGTCGTTTTGCACGGTCATACTGAAAGAGTTTACATCCTAATCAGCGACTTTAAAATGTTAAATACTCTAAACTTCTTAATGGAAGGGACATTCCACTCAAGTTCTCTTTTTTCGCAAACTGTAGATAGAGAGTACCTGACCATATCTTTTGAAAATTTGCTCAGTTTTTCTTCGACCTCTTCTCTGCTTGAAGAGCTATGATAAATCTTATCTACCTCTTCAATTATCGCCATTGCATTCTTAATGTTGTGTTGAACCCTGTTTGCAGTTTGTTCATCAAGCACACCGTGCTTCCTTTTTACTTCATTTATCATCAATCCGCAGAGATATGTTGCCTCAACAAGATCGTCGCGGCTTATGTATTCGCTCTCGTAGTTCATCCAATACTTCCAACTTGGTCTGAGAATATGTTCTTTGTGCTCCTCAAGAGTTCTTGCGGTAATCCTAAATCCGTAGTATTGAGGTTTCTCAAATGCTAAACTTCCAGGATCAACGAAAGGAGCCAGAGGAGCGGCAAAACAAAGCAATTTTTTCTTGTGTGGACCCACATACTCATAAAGTTCATCAACAAAATCAGGAATTCGAAGGATTGATTCCTTGGTTTGATAAGGAATTCCTGTCATCATATAAACATCTATGCGTTCAGCACCTTTTTCGAATCCTCTGAGTATTGCTTCCTTAAAGTCTTCGTTGGAATAAACGCTCTTACCAAACTTCTTTCTTACTTCGAAATCCTGCGATTCGCACGATATTTCAAAACTCCAGTGTTTAAGGCTTTCATTGATTTTCGTAAGAATATCATCATCAGGAAGGTTCCAGAATTCAAAGGCAACCATATTATTTATTTTTTTCTTCTTAAGTTCTTCAAGGAATTTGTATGCGTATTCCTTGCCAGGTGCCTGGATATCACCAACGAGGAAAATAGGACCATTGAAATACTTGCTTGCGTCTGCTATGTCTTCAGCAAGCAACTCTGGATCCCTGACCGCAGGTTGCTTACGCCCATAGAATTCTTTAAATGCATAGCGAGATCCGCCACAGATTGCACAGTCCTTAAATCCTCCACGACAGAGAAAAGATGCAACTATTGGATATCTTAAGAAATCCTTAAAAGGAAGATATGGTTTGATTTCTCTATCTCTAAAAACCATTTGAATGATTTTTAAGTAGTTAATCCTCGAATGGTTCCATTTTTCTGGAACGAATTCAATAGGCTGACAATGAATGTTTCCTTCCTTGTCCTTCCAGGTAAGGTTCGGAACTTCGAAAAGGGAAGTTCCGTTTCCATTGCCCCTGTTTTTTCTTAAAATGTCAAGTAAAATCCTAAAGGGCTCTTCAGTAGAATCACCTTTAAGAACCATATCCACGAAAGGATACTGAACAAGTTCACGATGATAATAGGAAGAAGAAAGACCACCGAAGATAATTGGTGTTTTTGGGTGAATTTTCTTTATCAACTTAGCAACTTCAAGGGCGCCTTGAACGTGAGGTAGCCAGTGAAGGTCAAGACCAAAAGCATTGGTCTCGATTTTTCTCAGGTATTTTTCAGGATCAAAGTCCTTATCAAGAAGCATCATCAACGCCAGATTCACAATTTTCACTTTAAAGCCATGTTTTTCGAGATAATCAGCAAGCACAGCAAAACCGATGGGGTACATTTCAAAAACAGGCGTAGAAGGAACGACATCAGAAACTGGTCCAAACATTACCGGCTTTTTCCTAAAATCAAAAATACTTGGCGAATGAACTAAAACCAGGTCGTACTTCAAATCAGACCACCTACCAATACTTTTTCCAATTCTTTAAAAATCCGCTCCCTTTCAAAATATCCGCTCTGAACAGCCAATTCTACTGCTTTTAAGGAGGTGTTTGAAACTTCCTCAAATGAAAAGTCGGCTTCTTTTCCTTCTTTGTTGAAAATATGAATCTTTGCTGCAGCCAGAATGAGACTGTAGAAGTAACTTGGTTCAATCTTTTCTCGTATTTTTATCTCATCAATCACTGCTTGAGAGAGGAGTTTAATTAGGACAACGCTTCCAGTCATCGTGGTATATTGCAAAGCACGGGCATAAAAATAATCACCTTTTAATAGGTCGATTTTTTTTACTCTTTTTTCTAAAGGAAAGTGCCTATCAAAAGAAACGGCAAGTAGGCTAAGTGCTGTGCCTATGTGCAATAAACGATTATCTGACTTCTTTTTAGAAAGAGCACCAAGAACGAAGGCATATGGCAGGTAAGCATAAGCTGATTCCGTGCTAACAGCTGGATGGCTCTTAAAATTCTTTTCAATCTCTATTTCAACTTTTTTAAGAAAACTTTCCAAGTTAACCATTCAAAAAGTTCCTAACGCACTCTCCTTTTCTGTCTTGGTCTTAAACTCTTTATTTGATAAGAAAGAATTTGCATTTCAGCAGCAATACATACAGTTCTCAAAGGCACATTCTGAGGTATTCTGATAGGAACCGGGACGAAGTTGAGAATTCCCTTGACACCTATTTTAACAAGTTTATCAGCAACTTCCTGTGCTGAATCTGAAGAAACAGCAATTACACCAATATCAATTCTTTCTCCCTCAAGAACTTTCTCGATCTCTTTAAAATCAAAAATAGGTACACCTGCTATTGTCTTGCCTATCTTTTCAGGGTCCTTATCAAACGCTGCAACGAACTCAAAGCCTCTTGCTCTTATATTTCTGGAAAGAAGCAAGGCTTCTCCTAATCTTCCCACCCCCACAAGAACCGCTGTCCTTGTTCGTGAAACACCTAACGATTTTTCAAGTACTTCTATCAGATATTTAACACTGTATCCTACTCCTTTTCTTCCGAACTCGCCAAGATAAGAAAGGTCCTTTCTCACCTGGGCAGAATACGAACCTGTCATTTCAGCAATATCAGTCGAAGAGGCTATTTCAAATCCTTCGTCATCAAGTACATATAAAGCCCTTAAGTAAAAAGGTAATCTTTGTAGTGTTGCTTGGGGTATTTCTCTTTTTTTTCTGTGGTTCTTCGAAGTATCCTTGTTTCCCTTTGTATTCATTAAGTGGCCTCCATAATCAATAATTAAGATTTATCTTAAATCGATAATTATCAAAAGTTAAGATAGATTGTGAAAATTGATACTTATTCCTTATCTATGTTAGGATCGAGCTTTCTTGCTTTCTCTAAAAATTCAGCTGCTTTCTGGTTGTCTCCTAAGCTCCTATAGCAGAGAGATGCGACATAATAAGACTGTGCTGAATATGGATTGTTTCTTATCGCATTCTCAAGTGCTTCAATCGCCTTTTCAAATTTCTGATTGAAGTAGTAGACCTCACCTAATAGCAACCATGATACATAATGATGAGGCATCATCTTTGCCATCTCAGATGCAACTACCTCTGCTTCGAGAAAAGAACCCTTATCATATAAACCCTTTTCAAGGTAAATCTGAATAAGCAAAGACTTTATATCTGCTTCGTTCTTATCAATACTTTCTGCGAGAAGCGCATAGCTGAGTGCAGAATCGAGATATTCAACGTTGTTGGTTGACTTGTATGAAAGATAGTAGGATCTTGCCATCTCACCAGGAATATCCCAAAGCCAGGGATTAAATCTCATTGCTTTCTTAATGTTCTCCTCTTGAATGGATAAAAATTCTGGATAACCAGTGTATCTTTTTGCTACCAAGTAATAATGGTCAGCGATTACAAGACTCACATTGAGTATTATTGCAACCAAAACAATAACTACAGTACCAACCAATGCAGCAACTTTATGTGATTGTTTGAGCGAAGGTCTCAACGTTTTCAATGCTTTTCCTTGAGATAAAATTCCTGTAAAAGCAAACCACCACATAATTGTTGAGCCGATTACTGAAACCGAAGTTATCATCTGAAAAAGGTATGCGAGAAATGAAATAAGTAGGCCCAGATTTACTCCCAAACTTGCCAGGTCTTTAGTTGAAAAAATGTGGGCTTTCCCGTTTTCAGAAAAACTTTTTTGATAAATTATTCTAACTGCTTCAAAAAATACATATATAAGGAAGGAAAGGAAAAAGAGTAAGCCAATTACCCCTGTTCCTGCAGCAATATGTATTTCGTAATTGTGTGCGTTATCAGCTACTATATCAGCAGCAATGTGACCATATTTCTCTCCCTGGTATATCCTTGAAGTGGACCTAAAGGTATCTGGACCAAGACCATTGAATGGTTCCTTATAAATCATTCTCAGGCCTGCTTTCCAGATTTCTAATCTATGAGCAAAACTTCCTCCGAACTCTGTCATCTGTTCAATTCTTTTTACAACTGTCAGAGGAGTTTTTTGCATTTGTGAGTGGATAGAAAGAGCAATAAAAACTGATACAAGAATAAGAACAATAATTGCCATATTTCTTACATTCCAGGTCCCTACTGCGCGCTTTCTTGCAAGGAACCAGATAAAAATGACCATACAAAATATAGAAAGAGCCGCTGCCAACCAACTCGTTCTATTGAAGGCCGTAATTAGACAGGTGAAAGTAAGGAGGGTTGAAATAACACCAAAGCTGAAACTAATAAGATTCTTAGTGAAAATCGAGTATGCAAAGGCAAGCGGAAAAACAGCTACCAGATATCCTGCAAGGAGGGCAGGATTTCCTAAAGTCGCAAAGCTTCGCCTTTCTTCAAAAGGAAGACTTCCCCATTTTAAGATATCATAACCTAAATACTGTAATATTCCGTAAGTTGAAACAAGTATGGCTGAAAATAAAGAAACTTTAACTGCTGTTTCAATTCTTCTTCTATCGCGCGAAAATACATCAATTGCAATCAGCAAAAACACTAGGTAAGTTATAAAGGCAACCAATCCTTCAAATCTCCTATATTTACCCCAAACAGAAGTCCAGAATACAACTGAATCGGTAGTTGCGTATGCTGTCCATAACACAAAAGCAATCATCAGATAGGCTGCTGGATGGAAAAAGATTTCTTTCTTTTTTCCCAGATAAATGTCAAGAATATAGAACAAGAGCATAAACGAAACGATTATTCTGAAAACAACATTCTTCATAAGATCAAATGGATCGTAGATAAAAGTAACGAATATGATAGGAATTAGAAATATCGCAGATAGCAACAAGAAGTAGTTGATCTTATCAAAAATGCTTGTCGATGCTGTTTCCACTTGTTTTTCTTTGTTGCGATATTCCCTTTTTTTCTCGGCCTTCTTCTTTTTTGCCAATTACCTAGCACCCTTTCCAGTAAGAACTATATTTAATGTCTTAAACATAACAATCATATCGAGAAAAAAAGATAGATTAAAAATATATATTAAATCGTATTTCAATTTATCGTAAGCATCAGTTTCATATTTGCCATAAACCTGTGCAAGCCCTGTAGCACCAGGTCTTACAAGGTATCTGTATTTATAAAACGGGATGTTCTTTTCAAAATTAATGGCAAACTCCGGTCTCTCAGGCCTGGGTCCAACCAGGCTCATTTCACCTTTAAGAATATTGATAAGCTGCGGCAGTTCGTCGATTCTATATTTTCTTAGGAATTTTCCCACTCTTGTAACTCTTGGATCATTTTCTCCAGCAAGAACAGCCCCACTCATTTTTTCAGCATCCACAACCATTGTTCGGAACTTTAAGCACCAGAATTCATTTCTATGATAGCCAAGGCGTTTCTGCTTATATAGCAAAGGTCCTTTCGAATCAATTTTTATGGCAATGGCTACAATTACAAAGAGTGGAAGCAAAATTATTAGCAAAAGCAAAGAAACAATAATATCAAATGCCCTCTTACCAAACTTTGTCCAAGGAGTATCAGGAGGTTTTCCAATTTCCAACAAAGGAATATCAGAAATCGTTTCAAAGTTCAACCTGCCAAATATGGACTCATAAATATCAGGCACCATTTGCAAACGCAAATCAAAAGGTAAGCGTTCGCTAAGTTCCAGAAGGAACTTCTTGGAGTGGTTTACAGGTGCAAAAATAATCCTATCGGGATTAAGCTCTCTAACCTTTGCTTGTATGGCATCAACAATTTTATCTTCGTTTTCATCCTTGGATATGGTGAGAGTTCCCACAAGCATAAAGCCGAGATGTTTCTTGCCAACTATTTCTTTTTCGATTTTGTTTGCAGTACCATCTGCACCGACTATCAAAATTCTTTCAACAGGTAATTCAAGATAGAAAAACTTCGTAAAGGCAAATCTACTTAGAAGATTTAGTAAAGTTGCTGTGAAGTAGGAAATTACAAAAACCGATCTTGGAAAGGCAAATGCTCTTAATACAAATGAAAGCGAAATGACAACAAGCATACCTACAAAATTTGCTTGCAGGATGCGCGCTGCTGTTCCGCTCCAATCAAAGTATCTTTCCACATCGTACAAATCGTGAATGTAATAAACAACAAGAAATATTAAAGTTATATATGCAGCTAAATCCAGATAAGCATTGAAGTTAAATGCTGGCAATTTACCTGCGAATCTGATAAAGAAAGCAGCGATTATGGCTGCGTTTAAACTCAACAGATCTATGATGGCTGAAAGAATCTGCCACTTAATTTTTGAGTTCTTTGTGCTTCGACCACTTCCCCTCTTCTTCTGCCGTGGCATTCTTAGTAACTCATCCCCGAATCGTGATTTTTACCATGGCACTTTAGTAGACAATATCCTGATGAATTTTGAGTTTTAGGTACGAATACTGGTTCGGTTCTGTTGCCAGTTGGAAGAACATTGGGAGCAAACTCAACTAACCTTGGATTTTTTGCTCCGTGCTGGTTATAATGGCACTCTCTGCATATCGCATTTCCACTACCAGCTCCAGGGGTAAGAATACCACCTGATACGGTATTCAAACCTGGGTTGTTGTAAAGAGCCCTTAAGTGATAACCATGGAATCTGAAATTTGTATCTGATCTTGATGCGCCACTTGCATCTTTAAATGGTTCTTCGCTATGGCATTTATAACACAATTCAAAGTCTTTTGAATTGTAATCGTCAGTACTCGTGGTTTGTTTTATCTCAAAACGATAATTCGAAGAGAGAATGAAAGGATAAATAGACCCGTGAGGGCCTCGAGGATAATTTATGTCATCTGAAAAATGGCAGTCAGAACAAAGTATCATACTGTTGGTAGTTCTTCCAATAAGACCATTATTCATTGCAGTTGTCTGATTCTTGCCCATAGAAATCACAGGATGGTAGGAAGCATTATTTGGACTGAAAAGTTTTGCTAAATCGTCTCCATACCAGGCTTTAGAAAATCCTGAGTGGCAGCGCAAGCATACTTCATACTCATAGGTTACACTACCGTATGGTTCCCAGATATATACAGGAACAGTGGTCTGATCTGGATAAAAAACTTTTACACCTGGTGCACCTAACATCGATTCAGGCACGTAGGGAGGATTTCTATAAATTGTTTTTCTGGCATAGTGTGAATTATGACAGTCTTCGCACTCTGCATGCCTGGTTTCTGTTGTTGACTGAGCCTGTGCAGCAAGAGTTGCGTCGAAGAGTTCTAACAAAGTGTGGCGTCCTGAGTACTCAATGGTTGGATGCTTGTACCAGATGACCCTATTGGCTGGAAAACCAGGAAGTCCAACAGTGGCATCAGGCGCTGTAAGTATTGAACTTAGTACATCAGCCGCATCAATGCTAACTCCACCATTGGGGGTCACACCATTATTTTTATGGCAAATAATGCAGACGTATTCTTCTGTCGCACCACGCATTAACGTGGGTATAACTGAACTGTGAGGTTCATGGCACTGAAGACAGGTAATTCCGTTTCCAGAGGGAGGTCCTGGCAATGAATTGTAATGGATACCAGCCAGATAACTGGTTTCTTTTACTACGAGGTAAGCCGGTAAGGATGTCTGCTGAGACCCATGGCAATTGAAACAGAAGTATTCTGCTGGCAATGTGGTTGAAGTACTTTCGTTAAAAGAAAACTTAAGTAGAGATGGAGCATCTGCTACGTCTTTGTGAGGCGAATGGCAGTCAGTACAGTAAATACCAGGATCACCTAAACGAGTGTGGTGAACTGAGGTAGTTTCAGGATCTTCAAACCAGCTCTTCGTTGCATATTTGCTACCAGAACCATTCGAATCGTGGCATAGATAACAAACTTCAGTTGCTGTTTCCCTTAGAAGTAATTTTTTATTTTTTCCGTAATGGACGCTGTGACATAAAGTGCATTTATTTGTATCATCTAAATATTTTCCATGCGGTGAAGATGATACGCTAAAAGTTGCTACATTTGACACACCGTCTTCTGGAATCAAATTGCCGGCTAAATCCATAATGCCTGAAATGTAAATCGAATGCTCTAAATTTGGATCCATATACTTAGTTTCCACAACAACTGATTTTCCATCCTTGAAAGGATAGTATGTCGTTACAGAGGTTTCGCTGACATCGATCGATGCATTAAGAACACTGCTTGCTTCTATGAATTCATTGAACTTAACAAATATCTTACTTGGAGATATACCACGAACAACTTCTATTTTTGGCGGTTCAATGTCGATTCCACTAGATAGATAAAAGACTCCGTAGATGCTGAAATGATTAATCTTTATTTTTGCAACACCGTTACTTGTATCGATTGAATCAGGTGCGACAAAATTCCAGTTGCTTCCATCGAAATAACCTATTTTGATCATGCTCTGATCCATGCTTCTATTAAAGTTAAAGCTAATAGAAAGCGTACTCGGTTTTGAAAACGAAAGTCCTTCAGGACCAAACTGGTAGAGTTCGGAAAGGCATTTCATATTGGCAGGATAGGTTGTGACGGTGCTTTCAATACTCAAAGTCGTTTCATTTATCAAGCTTTGCGCTGGTATCTCAAGGCTTATCCTTCCTGAGGCAGTTTGAATATTTTTACCTTCCGGTCCGACGGTTATCTCCATAGAGACAAGGCTTGTCTTGATTGGATTGGATTCAGCAATCTTTTCGCCTTTTGCATTAAAAACAATTAACTTGTAATAGTAGAGCTTTCCTGATTCTGCGTTATCTAATTCATCAGTGTATATGCCAGACGAAGGATCAACAGAAATTGAATTTATTTTTGAGAAATCTTTTGCTTTCTTAGGTATACTTCTATAAATATCGATGTAAGCAACATCTGTCGAATTTATAGGCTGCCACAGAATAATATTTTCATTTTCCCTTTCTATTACTTTTAAACCTGAAATCTGAACTGGTTGGGCTTTAGTGATTATAACAACTTCTTCGCTGAAACTTCCTTTGTTACCTGCTCCATCAACTGCCCTAACTTTGTATTTGTATTTCGTAAGTGGTTTGATTGATAGGTCTTCATAGGTTGTTTGATTTGAAGATACAGTTGCCAATAGCTTATCGTCCCTGTATATCTCGTAATACTTAACTCCTGACCCGGGTTGCTTATCAAGTGAGGGTCTCCAGACAATTGTCACTTTAGCATTATCAGTTTGTTCAGCCTGAATGCCCCTGATGGCTTCGGGGGGTGTGATATCCAATTTTAAAGAAATCGATTTTGTCGTTGAACTGTTACCATAGAGGTCCACAGCGTAGGCATAAAGTGTATTTATCCCAGCAGGCACTGAAAGCTGTCCGTTATAAACCTGGTATGTAGTATCGTTGTTCCATTTGTAATAGATGATACCTAATTTATTCATTGATAGAGCGATATTGAGTCGAGAACGGTACCAACCTTCGTTACCATTAGGATTGCTTATTGAGGGCTGTATGAATACCACAGGAACCGTCTTGTCAACAGTTATGAAGTCTGGAGTTTCAATAGGAAATGTTCCAGTTGTTTCGAAGTTTTGAGCATAGAAATCAGAAGGTGATCGAATAGAAAACTTAAAATTATAGCCAGAAGGCAGGTCGTCTCTGACATCAGCAACCAGGTAGAGTCGTTTTTGCGTATCGCTCTGAAAAGGAAGGTTTAAATTAAATAGAGCCTGATTTGCCTGGACGGTTGTCTGCGAAAGAAGCGTGTCCTTATCGCTTTCGAATCTTAAATTACCATTGTCAAGGTAGATCTTTAATGAGGTTAGGTAAATGGGATTTAGACTGCCCGAATAGATATATCTTATAGAATTTAATGTTCCATCGTAGTTTGCCGAAAAATTGATGTTATCTATTAAATAGTTATTGCCGCTGGATATATCGGCATTTATTACCTTCTCGTTAGATACCCTTAGGACCTTAGCAGGCGGAGTATAAAAAGTTACTGCTTTTAATTGATTATTAGAAGAATTTACCCAGATGATATCGTCAGCCTGGCCACCATTAAACTGTTTTGCCTTAAACTTTTCAAATGAATCTATTGAGCCTGAAATTGCTGAAGAGGTTTCAACCATATCGAACTGAGCGGTTGAAGGATTATACTTTATAAGCCTTAAATTGTTTCCATCAGCAACTGCAATATCAGGGGTACCATCATAGTCAAAATCACTTGTTCGAACAAAGGGG
>JAOADC010000026.1 GCA_026417515.1 Actinomycetota bacterium | reverse complement strand
TGGATACCTGATTGCAAGATGCTTAATTACATCCAAATCTCTTGAGTGAAATCTTTCATATGTCAAACCCACCAGGAAAAATAGCATACCTGTAATCAAACCGTGCGCCCACATAACAAATCCAGCTGCAGTCTTGCTTCCAGCGTGATTGTATGCTGAAAATGCAGCAGTTACAAAACCCATATGGGCAATGCTTGAATACGCAACAAGTTTTTTGGCATCTTTTTGAGCATAGGCTGTTAAAGCACCATAGATAACTGAGACTGCTGCCAAACCAAGAAACAGCCTTGCATATTCATTAATGAGGTCAGGAAACATCGGACCAAGTAGTTCGAATAATCCGTATCCACCCATTTTTAAGAGAATACCTGCTAAAAGGACCGAAGCTTGGGTTGGAGCCTGAACGTGAGCATCTGGAAGCCAGGTATGAAAAGGAAAAGTTGGAAGTTTTACTGCAAATCCTAAGAAAATCAGAGCAAAAGCAATCAATCGCTTATCATAAGACAGTTGAGAAGCAGATGCTATCAAATCTTCAAACTTTAGAGTTGGGGAGACTGTTGAGACTATGAATATACCAATTAACATTAAAATCGACGCCACAAAAGTATAGATAAAGAATTTTGTTGCAGCATAGCGCCTGTTCTCGCTTCCAAAGATTCCGATAAGAAAATACATTGGAATTAAGACAGCTTCCCAGAAAAGATAAAAAAGGAGGAAGTCCCTTGCAAGAAATACACCAAAAAGTGAGGAAAACAAGATAAGCAGCATTGAGTAATAAAGTTTTTCGTTTTCAATACTTAGATTAAACGAACCAATGACTGCTAACAATGCCAACAACGAAGTCAAAAGAATAAGACTTAGCGCAAGGCCAGAAGCCTTAAAGTAAAGATACGAACCAAGAAGTGGTAACCATTCAAAATCAACAACTGGGATTTTTCCAATTGCGTTAGCATAAACAAGATAAGATGTTGCAACAAGACAGGTCAGAGTTGCAAGAAAAGCGATGGCTCTTATTGCAGTTCTTGTCCTGCTCTCAAAAAACGCTATCAATGCCGCTGCTGCTAAGGGTATTAGGATTAAAACTGCATACGCCATTAGAGTTTACCTCCGAGCAGGTAGAGCCATGTCAGCAAAATGCCTAAAAAAACGATTGTATAGAATAGGTACAACTGAACAAAACCGCTCTCGATCGGTTTTATTAATCTGCCAATCATTGTTAACGATCTCGCTACACCATTAACCAAGCCATCCACTATTCGTGTATCGACATAACTTGATATTTTTGAAAGAATTGCGTATCCACGGACAAAAAATGCCTGGTAGAAGTCGTCAATATACATTCTATTGTGGAAAAACTCATAAACATATTTAAAAGCCCCTACCTCGAAGCGCTCTAGTTCAAGTTTTCTTAATCCATAAGAAACATAGGCAGTTGCAATCCCTAGAAGAGAGACAATTGTAGATGGTAGTGCTTCTGAGAAATCGAAATGTCCATAAACAAATTCTCCAAGCGGCTTTGAAAAAGAAAGCAATGAAGCAGCCAGTGAAAACACCGCCAAAAAGAGCATTGGAACCAACATAACTTTTGGAGACTCGTGCGCCTCCTCGAAATTCTTTCCAGGTTTACCAAGAAAAACTCTAAAAAAGACCTTAAAGATGTAGAAGGAAGTGAGAAACGCTCCGAAAAGTAAACCATAGTATGCCCATATAAAACCAGATTCCTTTAAACCATAGAGAATACTGTCTTTGCTGAAAAATCCACCAGTCAGTGGGAAACCTGAAAGATTTAAGGCACCAATTAAGAATAGAATTCCGGTCCATCTTAGCTTCTTTATCATTCCACCTGAATCTAATATGTCAAGGCTATGGATTGCATGAAAAATGCTACCTGCTGAAAGGAAAAGAAGTGCTTTAAAGAAAGCATGAGTATAGAGGTGATAAATGCCAAAAGCAAATGCTCCTGCTCCAAGAGCAGTCATCATATATCCTAACTGCGATATGGTTGAGAAGGCTAGAACTTTCTTTATGTCTCGCTGGAAAGTTGCCATAAGAGCTGCAATAATGGCTGTAACAAGACCAACCGCAAGCACAATAGCCCTTACACTACTGTCGACAAAAAGGAACTGGATCCTTGCAACCAGATAAACACCTGCAGCGACCATTGTTGCTGCGTGGATAAGTGCAGATACTGGAGTTGGACCCTCCATAGCATCTGGAAGCCAGACATGGAGAGGAAACTGCGCAGATTTACCTACAGCACCGGCAAAGATGAGCAAGGCAGCAATAGAAGTTGCTTGAGTGAATTTTCCAAAAGAATGTCCGATTGCTGTAATATCCAGAGAATTGAAGTTATACAATATAACAAGTATTCCGAGAAGGAGCGCAGTGTCTCCTAATCTGGTTGTTAAGAATGCCTTTACGGCTGCTCTTGAGGCAGAATCCCTCTCATACCAGAAACCTATTAGAAGGAAAGAACAGACACCAACAAGCTCCCAGAATACGAATGCTGTTGCAAGGCTTGAAGAAACGACAAGCCCGCTCATAGAAAAGCTGAATAATGAGAGAAGGGCATAGTAATCTGAAAAACGCTTGTCACCAAACATATATCCGAGAGAATAGAACTGAACTGCTAAGGAAACCAGCCAGACAATAACAAGCATTGAAGAAGATAGGGCATCCAAATAATAACCAACCTCTATTCTATTATTTCCAAACTCAAACCATAGAGTGCTCCAGTAAAAAGGACCGTTAACAATGGTCTTTAATGCTAAGTAAATACTTAAGACAAGTGAGACGGTAGAAGAAAAGATTGCAAAAATATGAACATATGGCAAAAGTTTCTTAATAGAAACTCGAATTAAGAAAGTTGTCAGTGGCAAACCTATAATTATCAGGAGCAACAAACTAACGCTCAACTTTTCCTCCTAATTCTGAGAGCGTAAGCACATCAGAAACTTTATGCCTTCTTGCAAGAGCCACAGCAAGCGCAAACCCAAATGCGACCTCTGAAGCACCTATAGCAAGCAACAATATAGCACTTGAAACAGCATTTGCAGTTACCTCGAATTTAGGCAAGAAGATAACCAACAGAAGAATTGCTGAATTTAAGATTAGCTCCAAAGAGAGAACTATGAATGCTAAATTTCTTCTCGAAATCAGACCAAAGGTTCCTAAAGCTGCCATAAATGCTGCAGTTGCAACCGCTAACTCAATCACTTTTACGCCTCCTTGAAGCAATCGCAAGAGAAGAAATCAGGGCAACAAGCAAAAGCACTGAAACGAATTCGAAATCAAACAGCCTTTCATTTAAGAAATTTGAACCAACCTGAAAAGCGGTAACTTCTTTATAATCTGAAATTTTGATTCCCTCAACCATCTTCATCCCAAAAACAAAAACAGTTAAAAAGACAATAAATGATGCTATTAAAGCAAGCGGCCAGAACGGCCTTTTGATTTCCTCTATCTCTTCTGCAGAAATTGAAGTTATATATGCAAAGAGCGCTAAGACAGATACTCCACCAACATAAACTATAACTTGAAGCATAGCAAGGAAACTTTGATTAAGTATGAAATAGATAAAAGCGGTGCTAAGCATTGCGATTGCAAATCCTAAAACAGCGCTAAAAAGTTTTTTCGAAACAGATGCGTAAACGCTTCCAATAATAACTCCTATCGCCGCAATAACCATTAGAACAATTTCTATCAATTAATACCTCACCTTTCTTAACATTTCGCTCTTGCTGTAGGTTTTCGGTCTAACTTCCTCTGCCAGCTCGATTTCATCATAAGACATTTTGAGTGTTTTTGTTGGACATGCATCAACGCAGAGACCACAAAAGGAGCACTTTTCAATATCATAATCCCATCTTGTAATTTTTCTTTCCCCATTTGATTCTTCTCTCTCAACGCTAATACAGAAATCAGGGCATGCTCGCGCACAGAAGGCACAACCAACGCACGCCTGTGTATCGCATTGTAGACATCTTCCTGCTTCTCTTTTTGCTTCTTCCTCAGAATATCCAAATTCAATTCCAGCAAAATCTTTTACTCTTTCCATTGGTTTTCTTTTTCTTAACTCAAGCCTGAGTCTTTCAGCTTCGTGAATGATTGAAATCGGTGGATTTACTGGAGAGGGATCATTTCCTTTGTAGATAATTGATTCGCCTCTTGGATCCTGTCCTCTCAAATATCTGTGTACCTTTTCTGCAACTTCATGACCGGTGCCCATAGATGAAATGGCAGTTGAAGGACCGGTGATTATTTCTCCACAGGCAAAAATATTTTTAACGGTAGTCTGCCAGGTTTCAGGGTCAATAACCAACCTGCCCCTATCATCAATTTCAACATCAGAACCATCAGCAAAACTCATATCTCCATACTGTCCTATAGCAAAAATGACTGTATCTCCTTTAATAACTTTTACATTATTTTCGTCGAACGTTGGATTGAATCTTCCTTCGTCATCAAAGACTGACAGACACTGAATTACCTCAAGTCCCTCAACTTTGTTTTCGCCAACCACTCTCTTTGGACCCCATCCAGGATACAATCTTACGCCTTCTTCTATAGCTTCCTCTATTTCCCAGGAGAAGGCAGGCATTTCTTCTCTCTTTTCCAAACAAACCATCTTGACCACTTTTGCTCCGACTCTTAAGGCTGTTCTTGCAACATCCACTGCAACGTTCCCGCCACCAACTACGACGACCTCTTTACCTATGTCAGCCTTTTCTTCAATATTTGCCTGCTTTAAGAATGGTATGGCAAAGTTTACGCCAGGCAGGCCTATGCCAGGTATGTTTAATGAACGGCTTTTTTGTAGTCCGACAGCAATAATTACAGCATCGTACTCCTTAGCAAGGTCATTGAGATTGATATCTTTACCAATCTCAATGTTTGTTTGAAACTCAATACCCTGTTTTTCAAGGAGTTCTATTTCTTTAAGTATTTCTTCTCTGGGCAGTCTGTACTTTGGAACGCCTATCATTAGCATTCCACCAGGATAAGGATGTCTATCAAAAACTTTAACCCGATACCCCTTTTTAGCCAATGAGTAGGCTGCTGCTAATCCAGCAGGGCCAGAGCCAACAACTGCAATTTTTTCCTTATATCTTTCTTCAAACTTTTCTAACTTTACTGGATTTTCAAAAAACTTCTCTTGAATGTAGCGGTGGAGATTTCTTATCGCTATCGGCTGATCATAACCACCTCTACGACACTTTGTCTCACATGGATGATTACAGATCCTACCCAATACACCAGGTAGAATATTTCTATCACGAACAACCAGATAAGCATCCTCTGGCTTGCCTTCAACAACCAGTCTATTTTGAAGCCTGGGATCAACATTTGCTGGACAGGCACCTTTACAGGGAGCTATGGTTTCCTTGCCTTCTTCTGGTTCATACTCATACATCATTCCTTTTAAATACAGAGGTCCACGCCAGCGTTCAGATATTTCTCGCTTTTCAAAAGGATAGAGTACAGTAAATGGTTTGCTCACCATATACTTGCCGGTAATGAACAAGCCCTTTATTAAACCTGTTGCGCCTTTTAAGAAACTTACCTTTTTTACCGCCACTCTCTAAGCACCCACCCCTAACCAATGCATGAGAAAGGCTGTTAGAAGTAAGTTAGCTATAGAAAGCGGCGTTAAAACCTTCCACGAGAATCTCATCCATTGATCAATCCTTAACCTTGGCCAGGTCCATCTTATCCACAAACTAAAAACGAGAAGTAGAGCAGCTTTAACAATAAGCCAGATAGGAGATGGCAGAATTGGTCCATACCAACCACCAAAGAAGATTAAGGCTGTAACAAGACATGCAGCAACCAGAGCACCATATTCTCCAAGGAAGAAAAGAGCCCAGCGCATACCGGTATACTCTGTGAAGAACCCGGAAACCAACTCTGATTCAGCCCAGGTAAAGTCAAATGGCATCCTATTTGCTTCAGCAAGTGATGAAAAGAAGAACACAAGAAAAGCAATAGGTTGCAGTAAAACAAACCATAGATACGCCTGCCTTTCAACAATTGTATCAATAGCAAAACTTCCTGCCATTAATGCAATGCTCAAAGCAGAAAGCAAACGTGGAATTTCGTAGGAAATCATCTGACCAACGGTTCTTAAAGAAGCAACCAAAGAATATTTTGAGTTTGATGCCCAACCAGCAGCAAGAATACCAAAGGAAGTAAGAGCAGGGAAGGAAAGGATAAAGAGTAGTGAATATTCAAATCTAAAAGCATAAAGGTCTGGACCAAAGGGTATCACCAGAAATACAAATATTGCTGGCACCATTACCATAAATGGTGCTGCAATGAAAAGTAATTTATTGGCACCTTGTGGAATTATGTATTCCTTTTGAAGAAGTTTAAGAAGGTCAGCAAATGTTTGAAGGATTCCATGAAAGCCAACATGCATTGGACCGTATCTTGACTGAATCCTTCCCCCCATCTTTCTCTCAAACCAGTTGAGAATGACCAGCGAAATACCAACAAAAGTAAAACCGATGAGGGCAGCTAACGAACCTCTCAATAAGGCTTCGCTAACACTCATCGATCCACCTCACCAAAAACAGGGTCCAAACTTCCAAGAACCAGTGGTACGTCAGCTAGCTTCTCGCCCTTAATTATTTCCTTAATCATTGAAAGGTTAACAAAAGCAGGGCTTCTTATTTTCAATCGATAGGGCTTTTCGGTCCCATCAGAATAGATAAAGAAGCCTAATTCACCCCTTGGTGATTCAACACTGAAATAACTGCTCAAACCCTCTTCAATTACAATGTATCTGGCTTCTCTTTCAAGAACAGAACCTTCCGGCAAGTTCTCAATCACCTGTCTTATAATCTTTACCGATTCTTTCATCTCCTGAAATCTAACGTAAGCCCTATCCCAGACATCTCCATTCTCACCAGTGGGAATGTTGAAATCAAGCTTGTTATATATAAGGTAAGGGTTTGCTTTTCTAACATCATAAGGTATTCCAGAACCTCTTATAACAGGACCTGAAGCACCATATGAGATTGCTGTTTCTGGCTTGATAATTCCAATACCAACAGTTCTACCCTTGTAAATTGGATTATCAAGAAGCAGCACAAAGTACTCTTCCATCTTATTTTCAAAATCATTCAGAAATTCTCTGGCTTCATCAATCCATCCTTTAGGAAGGTCTTTTGAAATACCACCAAATCTAAAGTAGCTGTAGGTTAACCTACCGCCACTTGCCTTTTCAAAAAGGTCAAGTATCTTTTCGCGTTCGCGAAAACAGTAAAGGAAAAGTGTGTGAGAACCAACTTCAAGACCCTGAGTGCCAAGTGAAATGAGGTGGCTGGCTATCCTGTTGAACTCAGCCATAATAACCCTTATTGCCTTTGCCCTCTCAGGAACCTCTATACCAGCGGCATTTTCCACAGCCATTACATATGCCAAATTGTTACCCATTGCATTAACATAATCGAGACGATCTGTTAAGGGTAAGACCTGTTCGTAAGTTCTGTTTTCAGCAATCTTTTCTACGCTACGATGTAAGTATCCAATTTCAGGTTCGGCATCGATTACAGTCTCACCATCAAGTTTTAAGACAAGTTTGAAAACACCATGAGTCGATGGATGTTGAGGCCCCATATTTATCATAAATTCAAAAGATTCTGGACTACTAAATCTTTCCACTACACAAAATCCTCCGGTCTTTTCTCTACATCATTACTTGTCCAGTCTTTTCTCAATGGGTGTCCCTCAAAGCCTTCATACAGAAGGATTCTCTTTAGATTTGGATGTCCTTCAAAACGAATTCCAAATAGATCATAGACTTCCCTTTCGTGCCAATCAGCTCCCTTAAATAGATCAACAGCGCTTTCGATGACTGGGTTTTCCTTTTCAACCTCAGTTTTTATGATCACCCAACTTCCATCCCTTACATTAACAAGCCTATAAAAGAGAAGAAAACTATTTTTAAGATCAACTGCTGTCATAAATGAAAAATAGTCGTATCCTTCTTTTTTCATATGATTAAGTGTCATCTTTAAATCTGCTGAATTCACCTCAATTAACTGCCTGCTCATCAAAGATTTTCCTCTTCAATTCTTTTTTGAAGTTTTAAAAAAGCATCCACCAGGGCTTCTGGTCTTGGTGGGCAACCTGGAATGTAAATATCAACTGGTATTATCTTGTCAACACCCTTTACTACTGAGTAACTATCATAATAGTAAATGCCTCCTGAAACTGCACAGTTTCCCATAGCAATAACATATTTTGGTTCAGGCATCTGTTCATACAAACGCTTTATAACTGGTGCCATTTTCTTGGTTACAGTTCCAGCAACAATAATAGTGTCAGATTGCCTTGGCGAAGGAAATCCACCTAATATTCCAAACCTATCTAAATCGTACCGTGAGGCAAATGTAGCCATCATTTCTATAGCGCAGCATGCAAGTCCCCACGGAAGTGGCCAGTTTGAGTTCTTCCTTCCCCATTTGAAAAGCCTATCCAGCCTGGTTAAATATATTATCGGTTGTAGAAGACCAGGCTTAGAATCTTTTACTCCCAATTCAAACCCCCACTGAGAAATGCATAAAGAAGCCCAAAAACAAGAATTGCAAGAAACGCTGTAGCAGCAAGAATCCCTGTTAGCGACTGCTCCTTAAAAGACATTACCCAGGGAATAAGAAGGGCTGCCTCAACATCAAAAATTAGGAATGCCAGAGCATAAGAGTAGTAGTTTGCTGAAAACTTCGAATTCTTAGTTTTAACTACAGGTAGTTCGCCACATTCATAAGGAATGGTTTTTTCAGGCTCATTACGAGTGTAACTTGTTGCTTTTCCAATAGCAACAAGAGCAGCTGCAAGAATGGTTCCTGTCAGTATGAAAACAAGAATTCCGATTAAAAAGTATATTCCGTCCATATCCGCGCTTGTAACAATTTTTACATACTATATGCATTAACCTCTTTAAAGTCAAGAAGTTATTCAAAAGACATAGAAATTATTTTGATATTGCTAAATTATGTGCTGAAAATAGAAAGATTTAACCGACCAGATTTCTTATTTGATAAAGAGGGTTGAGAAATCACTGATCTTTTGGAAAGAAAAATATTAATAAACTAAGCAATTCCAGCAAAAATTGAGTTAAAGCTTCCTAAAAAAGAGAAAGTTTAATATTTTTTAGGGACTGGAGCCGGCGAGCGGAGTCGAACCGCTGACCTGCGCATTACGAGTGCGCTGCTCTGCCTGCTGAGCTACGCCGGCAAATTGAATAATTAGTAAATTTGGTAGAACAATCCTGAGAACTTATATCATACCAAAGTGG
>JAOADC010000001.1 GCA_026417515.1 Actinomycetota bacterium | reverse complement strand
ACACCTACTTATCTTCCAGTTGACGAAGAACATAGAATTAAACCAATATCTCCATATGGGGCCTCAAAGGCTGCAGCTGAATGGTATCTTGCAACCCTAACAGAGGGAAAGGATTTGAATTTTACAATCTTAAGATTAGCGAACGTCTATGGACCCAGGCAGGGTACGCAAAAAAGAAGTGGAATAATAAGCATTTTAATAACTTCGTTTATAAAGGGCGAGAAGGTAAAACTCTATGATCCTCATGGTTCAACAAGGGATTACGTATTTGTAGACGATGTTGTCGATGCCCTCATCAAAAGCATAGATGGTGGAAATAGGATGATTCTTAACATCTCATCAGGTATTGAAACTAAAACTATATCAATTTATGAGAATATTAGAAAATATATCAAGGGAGATATTATTATAGAACCTTTACGTAAAGGTGAGATCAGGCGCATATACCTGAATAATTCACTTGCCAAAGAACAACTTGATTGGTATCCAAAAACTGACCTCGACGAAGGTATAAGAAAAACTTTTGAATTTTTTAAAGCATGGAAGGTGAATTAAGTTGGCGAAAGATTTCGATATCAAAGACATCAATCTGGCAGACGAAGGTTATAAAAAGATTGTCTGGGCAAAAAGAAGAATGCCCGTCGTTGAGTCCATCACTGAAAGATTTTCCAAAGAAAGACCATTGAGCGGATTGAGAGTAGGTGCCTGTCTTCATGTGACCTCTGAAACAGCAAATTTGATGATTGCACTTAAGGAAGGTGGTGCAGAAGTCTATCTTTGCGCTTCAAACCCTTTATCAACACAAGATGAGGTTGCAGCATCGCTCGTAAGAGATTTTGACATACCTGTTTTTGCCATTCATGGTGAGGACAGAGAAAAATACTACGAACACATTCATCGAGTTCTTAGCAAATCTCCAGACATAACAATTGATGATGGTGCTGATCTTGTAACTACTCTTCATACTGATGAGAGATACAGTACCTCTAATGTTCTTGGAGGCACAGAAGAGACGACGACTGGTGTGATTAGGTTACGTGCAATGGAAAAAAATGGTGTTTTGAGGTATCCAATTATTGCTGTAAACGATGCTATGACTAAGCACCTTTTTGATAATAGGTACGGCACAGGCCAGAGTACAATCGATGGCATTCTTAGAGCAACCAATATTCTCATTGCAGGCAAGGTTTTTGTTGTCTGTGGTTATGGTTGGTGTGGAAAGGGATTGGCGATGCGTGCGCGTGGTATGGGAGCAAATGTTGTCGTAGTAGAAATTGATCCAATAAAAGCACTTGAAGCAGCTATGGATGGTTTTTCTGTTCTCAGTATGATGGAGGCTTCAAAAGTAGGAGACATTTTCGTTACAGTAACTGGAAATATCTCGGTTATTCGAAAAGAACACTTCGATGTTATGAAAGACGGAGCAATCTTGGCTAATGCCGGTCACTTTGACGTTGAAATTGATATTGATACTTTGGAAAGCATATCTATTGAAAAAAAGGAGTTAAGGCCAAATGTTATATCGTATATCCTAAAAGACAGAAGAGAGATTATACTGCTTTCAGAAGGGAGATTGGTAAACCTCAGTGCAGCTGAAGGTCATCCTGCAGAAGTGATGGATATGTCATTTGCTAATCAGGCACTTTCAGTTGAATATATTTCTAAGAACCACAGGAATTTAGAGAAAAAGGTTTATAGAGTACCGGACGAAATTGATAAAAAGGTTGCGAGCCTGAAACTTGAAAGTATGGGAATTAATATAGAAGAACTAACTGAGGAACAAATAAAATACCTCAGTGATTGGAAGCACGGAACGTAGAAGAAAGGGGATGAAATTATGGAGGATAAAGAACGTCAGATATTAGAGGACCTGGTTTTTTGTGCTCATGAGATGGAAAGAGAGGGCTTGATTATAGGAAGCGTGGGCAATATCAGTGCAAGGATAGACGAGAAAACTTTCTACATCTCCTCTCACTCCTCTTATCTAGGACGCGTCACTGAAACAGAGTTTGTTAAGGTTAATTTACTTGGAGAGAAAATAGAAGAATCAAATTTAGATCCTTCGAGTGAGTTATGGATGCATGTTGAAATATACAGAGCGCGCCCTGATATCGGGGCTATTGTTCATACGCACTCTCCTTATGCGTCAGCTTATGCTGTCCTGAAACGTCCATTAAAGCCTGTAAACCCAGAATCGACATATAAATTGGGAGAAATGCCCATTGTTTCATACTTCCCCTCTGGAACAAGGGAGTTTGCCAGGGCAGTTGCAAATTCTCTAAAACCAAATATAAATGTAGCCTTGCTTGAAAGACACGGAGTAGTAACGGTTGGCAAAACAGTCCACGAAGCTCTCAACTATGCCGAACTTGTCGAAGAGATTGCAAGAATAAATTACCTTGTCGACACTTTGAGTAGGTGAGAGTGAGGCTGCTTGGAACCGCTTGTTCGTCCAGTTTCTTTTTCGCGATGGGAATTAATGATACTGGATCAGACACTTATACCTTTTGAGGAGCGTTATCTTCGAATAACTGAACTTGATGATGCAATAGAGGCAATAAAGCAACTAAAAGTTAGAGGCGCTCCTGCTATTGGAATTGCTGCCGCATATTCTTTTGTTCTTGGAATAAAAAATGAAATGGATAGAGGAACAGAGGAAAACATTCTTAAAATTGCCCAATCAGTTAAGCGAAAGATAGAAAATTCACGACCAACTGCAGTCAATCTTTTTAATGCATTAAATAGGATGTTTGATAGAACAAAGCAGTTGATTGAAGAGCGTAAGAATTCGGATCAGATATTGGATGAACTGGTAAATGAAGCAAATATGATACTTGAAGAAGATCTCAATGCATCACGAGGTATGATTTCAAATTTCTTGAAACTCTTTGAAGGTGTGAAAAAACCTTTAAGTTTTCTGACACACTGCAATACGGGCGCTCTTGCAACTGGCGGCTTGGGAACAGCACTTGGTGCTATAAGGGCAATGTACGAGATAGATAAGGTTGAAAAGGTATTTGCTACGGAAACAAGACCGCTGTTGCAGGGAGCACGGTTGACTGCGTGGGAACTCGAAAAGTACGGCATACCGTACAACCTGATTGTAGATTCTGCCGCTCCTTATTTGATTTCAAAAGGTATGGTTGATGCTGTTGTTGTTGGTGCAGATAGAGTAGCCAGAAATGGGGATACCGCTAACAAGATTGGAACCCTTTCCCTTGCTTTAGCAGCAAAGGAATACGATATTCCTTTTATAGTTGTTTGTCCTTCAACTAGTCTTGATTTAAATATTGAAGACGGGTCTCAAATAAATATTGAATATAGAAGCAGCCAGGAAGTAGGCTATTTTAAAGGTGAAAGGATTACCGTTGATCCCTATAAATGTTTAAATCCAGCATTTGATGTTACACCTCATCAATTTATAACAGCAATTGTTTTTGAAACTGAAATCAAATTATTTAGGGAGATGTCTTGGTAAGTACAGCCTTTGCTAAAGTCTTGCAACTTTTCCTACTCATCCTGGCTGGCTTTATCTTAAAAAGGTCTGGACTTCTCAATGAAAACGATGCGAGAAAAATTATTACCCTTAATACCTACACATTTCTCCCAGCACTTATTTTTTATGTAATATATACCTCAGATTTCAAAAGTGATTTTATCCTTGTTCCACTTGTTGGATTATTGCTTATATTCATAATGAATCTAATTTCCTTTGTTGTTGGATATCTTTCAGGAATAAGAGAAAAGAAGCATTTAATGCCCTTTATAGTAGCTAGTTCAGCAGGAAACACTGGTTACATAGGTTATCCTGTTTCCTTAGCACTTTTTGGAAAACAAGGACTATCTCTGGCAGTTACATTTGATATTTTTGCAACTGTTTTTTATGCATTGATATTCGCTGCTCTATTGATTTCATATGGAGCAGGCAAAACCGAAAGTTTTTCTGAACTCTTTAAATCAGTGATTACTTTTCCACCAACAATTGCAGCCATATTAGCAGTATTGCTCAGGTCGGTAAGAATTCCCTTATTTTTTCAAGATACACTGGAGTTTGCCTCTCAAGCGGCCATACCACTAACCCTTGTAGCGCTTGGAATTTCCCTTGTTCAAGTAGTAAGAATTGACTATTTTAAGCATCTTGCTCTATCTGTTACTTTAAAATTGATTATTGCGCCACTAATCGCTTTTTTGGTGGTTCCATGGTTTCTGAATGGTTTACCAGCAAAAATTACAATTCTCCAGTCAGGAATGCCAGCCTTGATGCTCACCTACATTCTTTCAGTGAGATATCAAACCGACCCAGAGTTCGCATCTTTCATCGTTTTTTTCTCGACCCTCTTGAGTGTAATAACAATTCCTCTTCTAACTCTACTGATAAAGTAATCAGAAACATCCTTGATTTCCTACTTCCAGAGAGATGCAATAACTGTGGGAAAATAATTTATGAATGCATTTGTCCAAAAAAGTTTATTCTCTTTCCATCTTACTGTAGAAGGTGTGGTTTCCCTTCTTTAATGCCTGTTGAAAGATGCTCATTTTGCTACAGAAATCGATTTTCTTTTTCAGGTGCAATTAGTTGTGGTTTGTTGCTTAAAAACAAGCAATCGAATTTAGAACTCAATTCAATGGAATGCGCACACCTTGGTAGTTTGCTAGGAATTAGATTTTCAAAGGCATTCTCTCATCATCCCTTCGAAATTTCTATATTCTATAATTCAAAAATCGGTCTTCATCAGTTTATAAAAGAATTAGAAAAGAAAGGCTACAGACTAAGACTCTTTAATTCAAAATCTCGAGCAAAATTTGAAAAGATAGAATTTGCTTTGTTCTATCAATTTGTATCAAAGAAAAAATCTGAAATTAACAGACATTCATTGTTCATAAAACACACTTATAAACCAAAGAGAATAATGGCTGCAATGTGCCTCGTTAGCGGTGATTATTTTAAGTGATGCTAAAATATAATATATTTTGTACAAGGATTTTCGGGCTGTGACTGTGGTTGCCCTACCTTTATGAGGAGGTAGGTAGTCCATGCTAGCCGCGGGCAAAAGGACCCACGTAAGCTCCGATTCAGGCTCAAAATTTGAGCTGTTGCCGGAGTGAGCATGGCGCGGCTTAGGGGTAAGTCCTGCCCTGCGAAAAGCAGGAGAGGAGTTTTAGTGCTTTGTGTTGCTTCGGGAGAAGCAACGCAGGTGCGAAGCTCCCAGCAGGCGGGTGTGGGGGCAAAGACCAGGTCAGGCAGCCCGAAAATCCGCCCACAAATTATGGCAATTAATATTTAATCAAGTTATATAATCGTATTAAACTCTTGAGAGGAGAGGTCATTATGGAATTAATTGTTAAGGGCCGACAGATAGAACTCACACCTGCTCTAAAAGATTGGGTAAGCAAGAAAGTTAAAAAAATTGAGAGAAAACTTTCTTCAATACATAAAATCGAGGTCGAACTTGATTATTACCCAGGAAAACCAAACCAGAAAAATGAGTGCGAAATAACGTTATATGCTGATCATGTTATTTTTCGATCTACGTCAGAAAACGAGGATATGTATGTAGCAGTTGATAAAGCAATTGAAAAAATTGAAAGGCAGATTGAAAGGTACAAAGGCAAGGCCTATGCCTCAGAAAACAAGCATAACCATAATCTTAAATCTGTAAATCCTTTACCTACTGTTTCTAAAGAAAAGAGAAGCGTTGTAAAAAGGAAAAAATTCGATATCAGGGAAATGGCTCTTCAACAGGCTATTGATCAAATGGAATATCTGGGCCACAGTTTCTTCATTTTCATAAACTCTGAAACAAGCACTGTATCAGTCATTTATGAAAGAAAGGATGGAAACGTAGGGCTCATAGATACCGGTATCGTAGTTTCATAGGGTGGTCTTCTTGAACATCTCCAAAAATTATTCTTTTATTAAGAAAGCACTGCTGTTAGTGCTGTTTATTCTCGGTTTTTTTATTTTTAATTTAAGACTTCTTGAATTTAAGACAACTCCATTGATAATTTCATTTTTTATTTTAGCCACTGCTAGCATTGCTTTTGGTTATCTTAAAGCAAGCGATTATTTTCTTTTCACCTTAGGCGCGGTTTTAGGAAATCTTTACGGCTACCCCTATGGTTTAGTAACTGGAGTTTTAGCAGTCCTAATTAAAAGTTTTTCGGAAAGATTCTTTAATCAAGGAAATGTAAAAACATGCAACTTTTTTTTCGAAGCAGAGAATTTTCTTGGTTCCTATATATTAGGAAACTATGTTGCATTTCCTCTGCTTGCTGCAAGGTCGCCATTCTTTTATATTTTTGTTTTAAGTCTTTCCATCTATGCATTTTATCTAGGATTGTTGCTGGTTGACAGAAGATTTTCTTACCTTGGAATTATCGATAAAAAGTATCGTTTACAGTTCTTCTTCCTACCTATAGTTTCTCTTGCAGTTTATCTTTTTTATTTAGGTTATTACTATGCATCCACCCTAACCTTTTTACTCGCTTTCCCTTTCTGGAAGGCATTAAAAAGGTTTTTTGATTTCAATCTTCAGGAGTTTGTTTTAAAACAAGCGGAATATTTAAGCAAATCAGTATTTGGATCTGAGGAGTGTTTAAGTAGCGCTAAATCACTGGCTGAAGCCCTTGAAGCACGAACAAACGGTCAATTAGATTCTAAAAATATCTATCTCACGTATGTTCTCTCCAGCCTGATCTGGTCACCCTTCAGTAGAATGCTTTACAGAAAGCCTGACTTGCTTAACTTAAACGAATATGCTTTACTAAAGTCAAACATCGAAAATTTAAAAGAACTCCTAACTATTTGTGAGATAAACGAAGAAGTCATAAAAGCCGTCTACCATCTGTACGAAAATTATGACGGAAGCGGTATTCCAGAAGGACTTGAAGAAACCGAGATACCTGAGGCAAGTCGTTATGTAAGGGTCATAGAACGCTATATAACAATGACTAGCTGGATAGAGGGCGCAGAGCCATTATCAGATGAAGAAGCAATAAAAGAGATCGAGAAGGATTCTGGCATCTTTTACGATCCACAAGCAGTAAAGGTGATTAAGGAAATAGTAATGCCAAGCATAATTTCTGAAGAAAAAAACGAGCAAACTTCAGAAATAAATGGCAACCCAGTTGTTCAGGAAAATAAAGAAGTAAATTCAGAAGCAGCGTTTCAACCTGATAAGGATCAGGAAGGGTCAAAACAATGAAGTCTATGCCATCGAGAGATCTTAAAGAAAATTTATCTACATTAAAGATAATACTTCTCGTATTTGAAATAATCGTATTCGTCTACAGCATCTTGAATGTAAGCACATCTGACTGGAGTTATCAGCTAGGTTTATTGTTCTTGCTTGCTGTTGCTTCATACTTAATCGACATCAAGTTCCGAGATATGATTACCACCGTTTCCTTTTCTTCGTGTGTTCATTTGTTACCAATCATATCCATATATTCACTTTATGGATTTTACGAAGCAATTATTGCTAATACCTTAAGTTATTTCTTGGGTCTTGCTGTGTTAAGGAGCAGGAATAAAGAAAGAGCAATTAAGGCAAATGAGTCTCTTTTTGTTTTCTTAGCAATTGTCTACCTATTAGAGAGCCTTTTCGATTTAAGGACACCAAACAGTGAATTGGGTGTTGTTTTAAGAATAGCCTTCTTTGCAATAGCATTCTATGCTCATCTAGTAATAGAATCTTACTTTGAAAGCAAGAATCGACTGTTGCCTTTGAAATCCTATTTTAAACAGGTCGTATCAGTTGGATTTCCTTACCATTCTTCGATTCTGGCACTATTAATTTCTCTTTCATATGCAATCGTTCAAAAACATGAGATATCAACCTTGCTTCCGCTGGCAGCCTGGTTATTTCTGCTTGGTTGCGCCAGAGTATTTGCAGGTATTATCCATAATGATAGAAACAGGTATGCAATGGTATTTGAAGCGCTCTCGCTTCTCTCGTCCAAATCTGAAAAGGAAGAAAAGAAAATAAGTCAGATGATAGATTATGCTCGTCGAATGTCTCACGAGTCCAATATGAAGAGTGGAGATTTTGATTCAACAATTTTAGCTGCAATGATACACGACTTTGGTCGTTCTGGAATTGATGTTTACTCGGTTGATTCGATAATCGAAGATATACGATCTTTCAAAGGAGATCCTTTGCACGCCGAAAGAGCGTCAGAAGCAATAGAGTATGCAAATGTATTGCCTGAAGTATCTGAAATAATTAAATATCATCATAAATATCAGGATAAAGACTTGTTTGCCAGGCTGAGAAGAAGCTTGAGATTTCAAGCAAGCCTTATAAATGTTTCTGAGAGTTTTTCAGAACTTATGGTCGAGAACGAAGAAGAATTTTATGATGAGAGGAATGCGCTTAAAGATTTGAAGAAAAATTCAGGATGGGAATATGATCCAAAAGCATTAAGAATGCTAAGAAATGTACTCAAAAGGTTAGGTTTGAAGCGCATTTAGACATCATAGGAACTTTTAAGCCGCTAGTGATATAATCTTTTGTTCGTTCATCAGGAGGATTAAATGGGTATATTTTCAAGAATAGCTAAATATGTTGAAAAGAAAAAACTGGATAAATACTGGGAGATGGTTTCTCGTATCAATTCCCTTGAAGGTGATTTTGAGAATCTAACAGATGCCGAGTTACGAGCAAAGACTGACGAGTTCAAGGAAAGATACAGAGAAGGAGAAACTTTAGATGAACTTCTCTTTGAGGCTTTTGCTGTAGTAAGAGAGGCTGCTAAACGAACTCTAAATATGCGTCATTTTGATGTCCAGTTAATAGGTGGAATAGTTCTTCACGAAGGCAAGATTGCTGAAATGAAAACAGGAGAAGGAAAAACTCTTGTTGCAACTATGCCTGCCTACCTGAATGCTTTGACTGGAAAAAATGTCCATATAGTTACTGTTAATGACTATTTGGCAAAAAGAGATGCTACCTGGATGGGTCCTATCTATGAATTCCTTGGACTCAAGGTAGGTTATTTGCAGAATCTGATGCCTGAGTTAGAGCGCAAACAAGTTTATGAATGCGATATCGTTTACGGTACAAACTCAGAATTTGGTTTTGATTACCTCCGCGATAATATGGTTTACACGGTTGACGATATGGTCCAGCGTGGCCATTATTACGCAATTGTTGACGAAGTTGATTCAATCTTGATTGATGAAGCAAGGACACCACTAATAATTTCTGGACCATCAGAAAGATCGGCAGATCTTTATATCAAATTTGCAAGATTTGTGCCAAGACTTAAAGAAGGTGAAGATTACGAAGTTGATCACAAAACAAGAACAGTCAATATCACGTTATCAGGTATAGCAAAAGTGGAAAGAGAATTTGGTGTAAAAAATCTTTACGATCCTAGAAATATAAAGCTGCTGAATCATTTGCACCAAGCATTGAGGGCACATGTTTTCTTTAAGAGAGATGTCGACTATGTAGTAAAAGATGGTGAAGTAATTATTGTCGACGAATTTACAGGCAGACTTATGTACGGCAGGAGATATTCTGAAGGTCTCCATCAGGCTATTGAAGCCAAGGAAGGAGTTTTAATAAGAGAAGAAAATCAAACTCTTGCAACGATTACTCTCCAGAACTACTTCAGAATGTACGAGAAACTTGCAGGTATGACAGGAACCGCTGCGACAGAAGCCGAAGAGTTTAGAGTGATTTATGGTCTTGATGTTGTGGTTATTCCAACAAATCGACCAATGATAAGGATTGACCATGAAGACGTTATATATAAGACTGAAAAAGCAAAGTTTAAAGCGGTGGTGGAAGAAGTTAAGAGAAGGCACTTGAAAGGTCAGCCTGTTTTGGTTGGAACCATATCAATTGAGAAAAATGAGCTTTTATCAAGTATGCTTAAAAAAGCTGGCATTCCGCATCAGGTTCTAAATGCAAAGAATCACGAACTCGAGGCACAGATAATAGCACAGGCAGGTAGATTAGGTGCTGTGACTGTTGCTACCAATATGGCTGGAAGAGGTGTTGATATTATTCTCGGTGGAAATCCTCCTGATCCTGATGAAGCCGAGAAGGTAAGACAGCTCGGTGGTTTGTGTGTTATTGGAACTGAAAGACATGAATCTCGAAGGATTGATAATCAGCTTCGTGGAAGATCAGGAAGACAGGGCGATCCTGGTGAATCAAAGTTTTTTGTTTCTCTTGAAGACGATCTTCTTAAAAGATTTGGCTATGAAAGAGTTCAAAACCTTATGGAACGCCTGGGTCTACCTGATGATACACCGATAGAACATCCTTTGATCTCAAGGACGATTGAGACAGCGCAAAAACAGATCGAATCTTATCACTTCAATATAAGAAAGAGGCTACTTGAATACGATGATGTCTTGAATAGACAAAGAGAAGCAATCTATGGTTTAAGAAAAAAGATTATTTTAAATGGTTTGCAGGATGAGATATTTGAAGAGTTCATTGATGAGATTTCAAAGAGACTTGCTGGTGAGTTTGCAGTTAAAGGTACTCTGCCTGAAGAGTGGGATTACGATGGTCTTTCTGCATATTTAAAAGAAAACCTCGGAGTGGAATTAGATAAAAAATCTCTTGAATCAACCAATGAATACGAACTCTACGAAAACATTAAATCAGCATTAATTGAAAAATACAGGAAGAAAAAAGAGGAACTTACTTCTGAGGTTTCTGCTGAAGTCGAGAGAATAATTCTTTTAAGAACCATAGATTATTGGTGGAGAGAACATCTCTACGATATGGATTACTTAAAAGAAGGCATAAATCTTCGGGCGTACGGTCAAAAAGATCCACTGGTCGAATATAAGATAGAGGGATACAAATTGTTTCAAAATACTATGCAGATGATTCAAGAACAGAGTTTGATGTATTTTTACAATGTTCAGGTTGCAGTTGAAGATATTTCTAAGGAAAAGAAAGAATCTTCACGAGGTACGCAAAAGTTGACAGCGAGTTCTTCCAGGAAAGTCGGCAGAAACGATCCCTGTCCCTGTGGATCAGGTTTAAAATACAAGAAATGTTGTGGTAGAAACCTGTAAAAACACTAATTCTAAAAGTTAGGAGGCTAAATTGTTAATAGAACAGAGACAAATATTGGAAAAATTAAAAGAAAAGATCAAAGAATTGGGTGAGTGTCTTTGACCTTGAAAAAAGAAAACAGACGATTAAAGAACTTGAAAATGAACTTTCAAATCCAGATATTTGGTTAAATCCTGAAAAAGCTTCAGAACTCAATAAGAAACTCTCGGATTTAAAAGAAGAAGTTGAGGAGTTTGAAAACCTTATCTTTGAATTGGAAGAACTTGAAGCAATGATTGAATTATCCGAAGAAGAAGGGTCAGAAGAGCTTCTTAGCGAGATTGAATCCATCAGCAAATCTATTGAAGAAAAAGTTGAAGATATTGAAGTAAGAAACCTTCTTGGAGGGGAATACGATTCACAGGATGCCATAGTAACAATAAATGCTGGCGCTGGAGGTACCGATGCTTGTGATTGGGTCTCGATGCTGGCAAGGATGTACACCAAATGGGCAAACGACCACGGTTACGAGGTTAGGATTACAGATTATCTTTTTGGAGATGAAGCAGGTTATAGAAACATAGAAATGTTGATTAGGGGCAAGTATGCCTATGGATATCTGAAAGCAGAAAGAGGTGTGCACAGACTCATAAGGATTTCACCGTTTGATTTCTCAGGCAGAAGACATACAAGCTTTGCCTCAGTTGATGTAATACCCGCTGTTTCTCACAAGATTGAGGTGGAAATAAACCCTGATGATTTAAAGATAGAAACATTCAGAGCATCAGGTCCTGGTGGACAACATGTGAATGTTACTGATTCAGCAGTAAGGATTACACACTTGCCCACAGGAATAACGGCAACTTGTCAGGAAGAACGTTCACAGGCAAAGAATAAAGAGATGGCTCTTTTAATTCTTAAATCGAAACTCCACAAGTACTATGAGGAACAGCAAAAAAGAAAATTAGAAGAGTTAAGGGGTGAAAAGAAGGAGATTGCATGGGGAAGCCAGATAAGAACCTACACAATGCATGCTTACAATCTTGTTAAAGATCATAGAACAGGAGTTGAAGACCCAAAGGTTGGAGAGGTTCTCGAAGGTAAAATAGACCACTTTATCAAGGCATTTTTAAAGATGGAAGCAATGAAAGGTGTAAGTAATGCAGGTTAAAATCCTTGATAGAAAAATAAAGGCGGTCACTTTTGATTTCTGGTGGACTCTTTTTAAAGATAAGAACGGAAGCGCAGATGGAAATGATTATCATTGGCGGCTCGAATACTTGCAGGAGGTATGCAAATCAAAAGGTGCAAGTAAAACGAAGCACGAAATATCTTTGGCTTACAATGAAGGCAGAAAGTTTTTTGAGCAACATCATAAAAAGGGATTATTCACATCTTCAGAGGAGGTACTTCAGGTAGTATTCAATCATCTAGGCATAAAACTCGAGAAACCTGAACTCAGACAAATTTCAAACAATATATCTCACTTCGGTTCGCTATCAGAACTTGTTTTACTTGAAGGCGCTTTGGAAGTCTTAAGATTCTTAAAAGAAAACAATGTAAGAATAGGTTTGATTTCTGATACAGTGTTAACAAAGGGGAAACACCTTGTGGTTCATCTTCGAAGACACGGTATACTCAAATATTTTGACTACTTAGTCTTTTCAGATGAAGTGGGTGCCGTTAAACCTAACCCATATATCTTTAATTATGCACTTAAGAAGTTAGGTGCTTATCCTGAAGAATCTGCTCATATAGGCGATTTTCCTTGGTCAGATATCGAAGGAGCCTTAAATATTGGTTGCCTTGCCATCCAATATATAGGTGGTAATGGACCTGAAAGAAATAATATTCATCCTAAAGCAAATATAGTGATCGAAAGTTTTTACGATATTTTAAAGATAGCTAAGTAGAAGTTTAGTTTAAAATAGACCTATCAGAATCATTCATTTAAGTTGTGGGGGCTTAAGATGAATAGAAAAACCTCTTCCTTTTGCCTTAAGGTTTTTCTTGTCACTCTCTTATTTTTCTTTTCATGTCTACCAGTATTTGGAGCGCATCCAAATGAAGCAGCGATAATGAAATACCTGATAAGAAGCGGAAAAATTTCGCCAAATCTTAAGCCTCAGGAAAAGCAGAGAATATTAAGGTATTACTTGGTGAGAAAAGGACTTTATGGGAAATCTCTCGATCCTGGAAACCCCTTAGCAGCAAAGAAAGTATCGAATAAGGATGGCAAAGGTTTCTATTCTGCACCTGGAATTCAACTGAATAAGACTAAATACTACAACGTTTTAGTCATTCTCGTTGAGTTTGCTGGAAGCGAAGGTGGGATGTTAGGTCCTCTACATAACAACATCCCAAAACCCAATCCTAATGATAATACGAGTTACTGGGTAAATGATTTCAATAGAAAGCACTATCAGGATATGCTCTTTTCAAGGAATCCAGCTGCAAAATCCTTGGCAAACTACTATTTCGAACAGTCAGGTGGATCCTATTCTGTTTCAGGGTACGTAACTGATTGGGTGAAGGTTCCTCACTCTGAATGGTACTATGGTGCAGATTCCAATGATGATGTTGATAACTTAAACGGGCCGGTATGGCGAATTGTTGTGGATGCGGTTAACGCTCTTGGGGATAGCATTAACTGGAGCGAGTTTGATAAGGAAGATCCCTACGATCTGGATAATGATGGCAATCTGTTTGAACCGGACAACTACATCGACCACGTAATGATTATCCATGCTGGTGCTGGACAGGAAGCGGGTGGAGGCGCGCAGGGAAGTGATGCTATATGGTCGCACAGCTGGTGGGTTGATTACGGAAGCGGCCAGGGACCATCTGGATTGGGTGGGGTTAAGTGTGGCAGCTCAAATAAATGGATAGGTCCATATACAATCCAACCTGAAGATGGAGCAGTTGGAGTTTTTGCACATGAATTTGGTCACGATTTAGGTTTACCTGATGTTTACGATACTCTTTATAGTGGCGAAGAATCTGCTGGCTTTTATTCTCTTATGAGTTCGGGATCATGGCTGGGAGACAAAGGAAAGCCACTTGGGACCAGTCCTTCTTCGATGAGCATCTGGGAAAAATACATCCTTGGTTACGTAGATCCTATTGTTGTAAATTTTGGAACAAAGAAGAATGTAAGCATATACCGCACAAACTATAAGGGTGTGCAACATAAGTCAGTGAGGATAAACCTTCCTGAATATTCTTATTCCACAGATATTAACTTACCTTATTCAGGTTCATATGAGTGGTGGTCTGGAAGTGAAGATCTACTGGATAACACTTTAACACTCAACAAGGAATTCGATCTTTCGACAGCAACCTCTGCGAGATTGGAATTTTATGCTTGGTATGAAATAGAAAAAGACTGGGATTATGCTTATGTGGAAGTAAACGATGGAACAGGCTGGAAGTCGCTAGCTGGAAACATAACCACTAACGAAGACCCAAATGGAAACAACTTAGGCAATGGAATAACAGGGAACAGCAATGGATGGTTAAAAGCTACGTTCGATCTTTCGAATTACCTTGGTAAAAAAATAAAGTTTCGTTTCCGCTATGTAACAGATCAAGCGATTCACTACAAAGGGATGACAATAGACGATATTTATTTATTTGCGAATGGAAACCTGGTCTTTTTTGACGATGTTGAGCAGGGAAACATAGGATATACAAACCAGGGCTGGACAATTATTAATGGTACAGTTGAGAAAAAAGCCAACCATTATTATATGCTTGAATATCGAACAGCCAGCGGCTTTGATAGTTCTATGCTTAACTGGTATAACTTTGTCGATTATTTGAACAACACAGCTGAGTTTTTCGAAGCAAATCCTGGAGTTCTAATGTGGTATCGAAACACGAGATACAGCGATAATTGGGTTGGCCTGCACCCCTGGAGTGGATTCTTGCTTCTGGTTGATTCCCATCCAAGGCTAATAACTGCTAGCGGTTCAAACAGCCTTGCAATTCAAACATATGGTTATGATTTGGAACTTCCTTTCAGGACCAGAATTCAACTTTATGACGCATCATTTTCAACAAAACCTGCAAAAACACAGACGATAACAAGCTGGTATGGTTATTCATTTCCAACAACTCTTCCTTCGCTTCAAGCAACTACTAAGTTCGACGACTCTCTAATCTGGCTTGATACCACCTACTACGAAATCGCTTTAAATAATCAGGATGAGACCTTTTATTGGGATATTGTTGCTCAATCGATGAATTCTGTGCTCACTCCGACCTATGGTGTGAATTGGAGCTTAAGGGGTATGGATGATGAAAAAGCATATGTCTTGATAGATAATGCGTCGAAGAAAAAGTAGTTTTGATTTAAATCTGGCTTGATATCTATCTAAAAATTGTTCCACTTTTCTAATAGTTAATAGTAAAGGTGTTAAAATTATCTTTCGAGTGTCTCATAATTGGAGGTGATTGTATTGAAGATGAAGATATATCGCTGCTTGATATGTGGCGATACCTATGTTGGCTATGAAAAGCCGTTAAATTGTCCTTTCTGTGGAGCACACGAGGAATACCTGGTTGACGGATCAGAATGGGAAGATAGAAATACTGGCTTTGAACTTACAGATGTATCCAAGAAGAATCTTGAAAAAGCACTTGAGATCGAAATTTCTAATTCAGCGTTCTATCGTTGTGCTGCTGATAAAGCACAGGATAAGGTTGTCCAGGGGATGTTTAAGGCTCTTTCAAAAATAGAAGCAGAACACGCATCAACAATCTGCAAGTTACTACGTATTCCTAAACCAGATATAACAGCAGTTGAAGTCCACTGTTCAAAAAACGACCTTGAAAATCTGAAAGAATCTTCTGAGAGAGAAACAAGAGCATCGAATTTCTATGCTAAAGCTGCTGAAGAAGCCACTGAACCAAGAATTAAGGAGGTTTTTTCAGCGCTGGTTGAGATTGAGAAGGATCATCTGGATCTGGATCATCAGCAGATTGAAAGATTAAGCAGTTAGATTGATACCATAAAGGAGAGAAGAGCCCGCCCGCAACCTTCTAAAGGTGTGCGGGCGGGCTTTGTTTTGGTAAATGGCAACAGGAAGGCTTAAAAGTTTTAAAAAGTTGAATAAAGATGTAAAAATAATAATCATTTCCGTATTTTTATTTGCTTTAGGCTACAGTAGCATATCGGCTTATATACCGCTTCTTTTGAAGCAGCTTGGCGCGAAAAACAATCAGGTAGGATTGGTATATTCAACAATTACAGGTTCAGCAGCTATCTCAGCACTTATAGGTGGACTTTTACTTTCGAGGTTTGAAATAAGAAAATATACGATTTTTACAACAATAATCATAGCCCCCTTTGCCCTGATTTTTTACTACGCAAACAGCTGGAAACTTGGAATAATAGCGGGTCTTTTGGATGGAATATCATATGCATCTGCGCCTGCTTATTCTTTAATCATTTATTTACGTTCAAAAAAGTCTGAAATAGGTTACAACTTCGGTTTATTCAGTTCAGCTTTTTCTGCAGGTGCTGCGATTGCACCGACTATCGGTGGCTTTTTAGCAAGAAACTATGGTATTCGAGCACCTTTTTTGTTTTCTTTTGTTATGCTAACTCTTTCTTCTTTGGTTTGTTACTACCTAACCCCGCATAGATTAGAACAGGAAAGAATCGGGGTTATCGAATCTTTTAAAAAGATTTTTAAGGAGAGGAGTTTTGCAAGAATTCTTTTTGTTTTTATGGTACTCATTTTGTTTGAAACTGCGTACGATCCTTTTGTTTCAATTTATCTAAATGAAATTCACAGAATAAATTATCAATCTATCGGACTGCTTGTTTCCCTTGTCTTTTCTATTAACTTCTTCACTTCTCCGTACATAGGAATGCTTGCTGATAAAAAGGGCAGTTCCTTTGCCCTGGGAACTTCTTTGATCGGATATGGCACTTTCCTTATTCTATTCGGCTTTGCAAGAGAGTTTTCCTATGTCCTGATAGCTCTTGCAGGAATCGGCATTTTTAAACAGATCTATACCTTAAGCACAATAGCAGCTTCTCGTAACACTGGAAACCTGCCACCTCATATTGCTTATGCTAATCTTCATTTCCTTAGAACATCGCTTTCTGTATTTGGTCCAACAGTCGGTGGATTTCTGGCAAATTACAATATAAGAAGCGTATTTTATGGAACAGCAACTGTCTTTATTTTGTTCGGGCTTGCTTCATTTATCTACCATTTTCGGAAAAATAAATTAGCAATCTAATTAAATGATTGCTAAAATAATTAATAATCCATTCGAGGTGTTGTAAGGTGTCGAAGAAGCCAACAAAGAAGGAGCTTGAAAAAGAATTGGATAATTTGAATAAAAAACTTGAGGAAGTTCAATCTGAATTAAAAATTTTGAGGGAAGAGAAGCTCAGACTTCTTGCAGAAATCCAGAATTTGCACAAGAGATACGAAAAGGAGATTGAAGAATCAAGAAAAAACGAACGAAGAAAAGTGATCTTAGAAATTGCCGAACTTATCGATCTTTCATTTACTGCACTTGAAAGCGCAACAAAGAGTTCAGATGAAAATGCAGCAAAAGGTTTCAGAATGATAAAAGAGGAACTGGAAAAGAAATTATGCAGTTTAGGCATCGAAATAAGGGATCCTAAAGGCGAGAAATTTGACTATAGATTTCATCATGCAGTCTCTACAAGAGAAACTGAAGATGAAGAGGGAACAGTTGTTGATGTGTTAAAGCGTTGTATTGTTTTTGATGGTGAAGTTTTAAGACCAGCGCTGGTAGTGGTTTCAAAAAAACAAGAACAATAAAAAAGGAGGTGCAACTAAAATATGGGAAAAATTTTAGGAATCGACCTTGGAACAGTAAACAGTGAAGCTGCGGTTTGGGAAAACGGGAAAGTAACAATGATTCCAAGCGCGGAAGGTCATCTGTATTTCCCTTCAATAGTTGCTTTTACCAAGGATGGCGAACTTCTGGTTGGCGAGCCAGCCAAGCGTCAGGCAGTTTTAAACCCTGAAAGAACGATAATTGCTATAAAAAGGCATATGGGAACGTCCTACCGTGTAAATATTGACGGTAAGGAATACTCTCCTGAACAAATCTCTGCCTTCATCCTGCAAAAGATTAAAAGGGATGCAGAAGCATTCCTTGGTGAGGAAATAAAGCAGGCGGTAATTACAGTTCCTGCCTATTTTGATGACAATCAGAGGCAGGCAACAAAGGATGCAGGTAAGATTGCTGGGCTTGAGGTATTAAGAATAATCAACGAGCCAACTGCTGCTGCACTTGCGTACGGACTTGAGAAGAGTGGCGAACGAAAACTGGCAGTTTATGATTTCGGTGGCGGAACGTTCGATATTACCATAATGGAGGTTGGTGACGGAGTTTTCGAGGTTTTATCGACCAATGGAGATACTCAGCTTGGCGGAAAAGATTTGGATAAGGCTGTTGTAGATTGGATTTTAAGCGAATTCAGGAAGGAGCATGGATTTGATATCTCAAACGACCCACACGCCCTTCAGAGAATATGGGAAGCTGCAGAACAGGCAAGAATAGAACTTTCATCCACTCTGAGTACAACAATAAACCTTCCTTTCATATCGCAAAAAGACGGTGTGCCTGTTCATATCAGTCTAAATCTTACCAGAGCAAAACTCGAGGAATTGATTGAACCTATCATTGATAAGACCATTCCTTTAATGGAGCAGGCTTTGAAGGATGCAAAATTAAAGCCGACTGATATCGATAACATCGTTCTGGTTGGAGCGACGACTAGAACACCACTGATACAGAAAAAAGTCGAAGAGTTTTTTGGAAAGAAACCGGAACGTGGAGTTGATCCAATGGAGGCTGTAGCAAGGGGCGCTGCCATCCAGGGGGGTGTACTGGCAGGAGAGATTAAAGACATCGTTCTCTTGGATGTTACACCGCTTACATTGGGTATAGAAACCTTGGGTGGTGTAATGACACCTCTTATTCCAAGAAACACCACCATTCCAACTCGCAAGAGCCAGATCTTTACTACTGCTGCAGATAACCAAACTGCTGTAGAAATTCATATTCTTCAAGGAGAAAGACCAATGGCTGCTGACAATAAGAGCCTTGGAAGGTTTATTTTAGATGGCATACCCCCTGCGCCTCGTGGAGTGCCTCAGATTGAAGTAACCTTCGATATTGATGCAAATGGAATTCTTTCTGTGAGCGCAAAGGATTTAGCAACGGGTAAGGAACAGAGTATCAAGATTACGGGTTCGACCAAATTGAGTGAGGAAGAAGTTGAAAGGATGAGAAAAGAGGCCGAAGCCCATGCTGAAGAGGACAGAAAGAAAAAAGAGCTTGTTGAAGCAATCAATAATGCAGATTCATTAATCTATGCAACTGAAAAAACTCTTAAAGATCTGGAAGGCAAGATTGAGAAATCAACAGAGGAAGAGATAAGAAAAGCAATTGAAGATTTGAAGAGCAAACTAAGTTCCAATGATGTTCAGGCCATTAAAGAAGCAACGAATGCTCTATCTGAAAGGATTCAGAAAGCAAGCGCTGAAGTATACTCGAAGATTTCTCAGCAGACTTCTCAGCAGCAAGCCTCATCAGAGGCAGGTACTGACGACACCAAGAAGGCAAATAACTAAGAAGGCTTAAAAGGAGGTCAAGGTGGCGGTAAAAAAAGATTACTATGAAATTTTAGGTGTCAGCCGAGACGCGACACCTGAAGAGATAAAGAAGGCTTACCGCCGCCTTGCCCTGAAATACCATCCAGACAGAAATCCAAGCAAGGAGGCAGAAGAAAAATTTAAGGAGATATCTGAGGCATATGCTGTTCTTTCAGATCCAGAGAAGAGAAAACAATATGATATGTTTGGCCATGCAGGAATTGATGGTCACTACTCATATGAAGATCTTTTTAGAAACGTAGATTTTTCTGATATCTTTCGTGACCTAGGATTTGATTTCGGTTTTGAAGATCTATTTGATTCCTTTTTCGGCTTCGGCAGACGAAGGAGGGAAGGGCCAAGGAAGGGTAAGGATTTATATCTAAAAGTTGATATTTCTATGGAAGATGCATACTACGGTTCAAACAAACGAGTTAAAGTTGGTAAATACGAAAGTTGTCCTGTTTGTAATGGAACAGGTGCTGATGGTCCCGATGCCATAGAAAACTGTAAGAAATGCCAGGGCACCGGCCAAATCCAAGAGGTTACAGGTAATGCATTTACAAGATTTGTACGAGTTATGACCTGTCCTTTATGTCGAGGAACTGGAAAGAATATATTAAGAAAATGTAAGTCCTGCTCAGGAGAAGGCATTGTGTATAAGGAAAAGGAAATAGAATTAAAAATTCCTGCTGGCGTTGAAAGCGGCGCTATGATGAGAGTGGAAAAAGAAGGGGAAGCAGGAGTAAATGGTGGGCAACCTGGAGATCTTTACGTTGAGATAAATGTAAAGCCAGAAAAGGGTTTGGAAAGACGAGGCGCTGACATTTATATTCGAAAGTGGGTTTCTTATCCGGTAGCAGTGCTTGGTGGCGTAGTTTCGGTAAAGTTATTTAGGGAAACTATTGAGTTCAAAATTCCACCATTATCGCCTTCCGGCTCAATTATTCGCATTGAAGGTAAAGGATTTCCTAAGAGATTAGGAGGCAGAGAAAGAGGGGATTTATTGGTCGAGATCGGAATCTCAGTGCCTGAAAAAATTACTCCTGAAATTAGAGAAGCAGTTGAAAAAATCTCGTCTGCCCTTGAAGGAGATTCTTCGTTAAAATCAAAGAAGACCTGGTTTAAGAATGCATTTAAGAAAATCTAAACTCTAAGATTGCATCTCATTACCAAACCTGTCCAAAGCTTTGGATAAAAGTAGGTTGTTTTCTGTGGCATTGTAAGACCTTGCAAGGAAACCTCTCTAATGGTCTCTATTGGAACCGGTCTCAATACAAAACCAATCTTATTGTGATACTTTTTAGGTTCTTCTATTGCTTCACGAAAATTGCTTGTGAACTTAATATTCTTTTCGATATTTGTTTGATCAATTAGAAAAATCTTTTCAAAAACCAGTTCGTTTAATATGTTTGCATCCAGATGACGCAATACACGAGGTGTTTCAGGATTCATCAAATTCAATGATTCAGGTTTTACTTTTAAGAGAAAAATATTAGAACTTGTTACAAGACCAAATACTCCAATGTCTTTCGAATTCGTAATTTCCTGCTTAAGATGTTCTGAGCCTGGAAGAGGTATAACTTCAAAGAGGGCGCCTAGCTTTTCGACCATTTCCTTTTCATTGATGTTGCTTTCCAGATTAAGTATGCGATGTATTGGAAGGATGAGCATATTGGATTCAACAGGAACAATAGTCATCAAAACATATTCGTACCAGGCATCTTCAATTTCTCCATACTTTCTTCTCATTTCATCGCGAAATTTTAGCGCAGTTTCGTAACGATGATGACCATCAGCAATGAATATCTGAGCTTCATACAGTGCCTCAAAAATATCTGTTTCCAATTCTTCAGGTATACGATATAAGCTGTGAAGCACGCTGTCTTTATCTGTGAAGTTGAAAAGGGGTTTTTCGTTTCTTAAAACTTCATTTATGACAAGCCTTGCTTTTCTCGTTGAATCGCTGAAGAAGCCAAAAATTTGGCTTACATTTGTGTGTGTTTCTCTTAGGAGATTTAATCTATCTTCCTTCGCTTTTGGTAACGTCTTTTCATGAGGAAGTATCGTTTTTGCCTCGTAATCTTCAATTTTAACGGCTGCGACTATGCCAGGTCTTAGGTAGGATTTTCCTTCATGGTGATACTCCTGTGTGTAAAGGTAGTAATATGGACTTTCATCAAAAACCAATACTCCTTCAGAAATCCAGGTTTCTAAGTAGTTTCGCGCACGTGTATAAACATTGTTTTTTTCATCATCATCATCAAAGACCTTCCCAAGTTCGACCCTAATAATGTTGTATGGAGAAAGATTGTAATAGGCTTCTTGTTCCTCTTTTGAAATTACATCGTAAGGTGGGCAGGTAACGTTGCCAATTTCTTCTATCTTATCCTGGTTGTAAATCAAACCTTTAAAAGGTTTTACGATTGCCAAGAAAAACAACTCCTTCCATTCAATTGTTCCTCAATAAGTATGATAATAGAAAGAGATGGATATTTACGAAGAATTTTTAGAAGGAAAAAAGGCGTTTATTCGAGGGGACTATGAGCTTGCTGTTTATTACCTGCGAAAGGTCAAAAGGAAAGAGCCTTCAAAAATTTCAGTAAGAGAACTATTAGGTCGCGCTTACTATTCATTGAGAAAATATAAGAAAGCGCTACAGGAATTCGAATTTATCATATTTAATAAGCCTGATCAGGATTATGCTTACTTTGCTGCAGGTTTATGCTTGATCAAGCTAGGTAGGAGAGAAGAGGGGGTTGAAAATTTGCGTATAGCCCTCGCGCTAAATCCAACGAACAGTGATTATAAAAACTACCTCGATCGATTCTCAGGGTAATATGTTATTAAAAAGTTTGAAGATTATGATTACCAATGATAAAATATTTAAACAAATATGGAAATATATTCTTAAGGAGGTGTGGCTAAATGTCACTTTGTGATATATGTAAAATCCGAGAAGCAAACGTAACCCATACAAGAATAATAAATGGAAGGCAAGAAGTCCGTCATTTGTGTGAAGTTTGTGCAAGAGAAGCAGGCATAACAATTGATAATTTCTTTGGTGATTTTGGTTTTAAGGATCTGGATTCTTTCTTCAGAGGATTTCTTGGCTCTCAGCCACGAGAGTATTCGAAGTCGACCAACATTTTGAATTACTTATCAGATGCTGCAAATAAAGCTCTAGAATCTGCGAAGGAATCATGCGTTGAACTTAAGCATGATTATCTAAGCACCGAACATCTACTGGTCGGACTAATGAGAAACCAGAATCTGGCAAGTGAAATAGTAAAAGAACTTGGTAGGATACCTGAGGAGATAGAACAGAAAGTCTTAAACAAGATGAAGCCAGGCGATGCCGAGAGCATCAGAGAGGTTACACTAACTCCAAGAGCAAAGAAAGCACTGGAAATAGCATTTGAAGTTAGCCATTCTATGGGTAGCGAACTCATCTCTCCTGAGCACATACTTATAGGTATCCTTGCTGAAGGCGAAAGCTTGGCAGCAAGAGTTCTTAATGAATCTGGAATTACGCTTCAAGCAGTTGAGGAACTCCTATTTAAAATATCAGGGAAGAAAGCTGATTCAATAAAATTAGCCACTAACACACCAACTCTTGATCAATTTTCAAGAGACTTAACAAGTCTCGCTCGAGAAGGAAAACTCGATCCTGTGATTGGAAGAGAATTAGAGATAGATAGGGTAATCAGAATACTTTCAAGAAGAACAAAGAACAACCCAGTTCTAATAGGTGAACCTGGAGTTGGTAAAACTGCCATTGTTGAAGGAATAGCCCAGAGGATAGTTGAAGGAAAGGTGCCTGAAATACTGTTAAATAAAAGACTCGTCCAGCTTGATCTTGCTGCAGTTCTTGCGGGAACAAAATATCGTGGTGAGTTTGAAGAAAGAATGAAGAAAATAATTGACGAAATAGTAGAGAACTCTGACAAGATAGTGCTTTTCATAGATGAACTTCATACCCTTGTCGGTGCAGGTGCAGCCGAGGGTGCCATCGATGCTGGAAATATGTTGAAGCCATATCTGGCTAGGGGAGATCTTCATGTGATAGGTGCGACAACTCTCAAAGAATACAAGAAGTACATAGAGAAAGATCCTGCACTGGAGAGACGTTTTCAACCAGTAATTATTTCAGAACCGACACAGGAAGAAGCAATACAGATTTTGAGAGGATTAAGGGATAGGTTTGAGGCGCATCATAGGGTAAAGATAACAGATGAAGCGATAGCCAGCGCTGTTTACTTGTCAGATAGATATATACAGGACAGGTATCTTCCTGATAAGGCGATTGATCTTCTTGATGAAGCTTGTTCAAAGGTTCGTTTAAGAACTATGGCCCAGCCTCGAAATCTTAAGGAACTTGAAGACGAGATTAGACGCTTGGAAGAAGAAAAGGACGCTGCCGTCAGAGCACAGGAGTTTGAAAAGGCCGCTGAGTTAAGAGACGAGATAAAGAAGAAACGCGAAACACTTGAGAAATTGAAAGAAGAATGGATAGATAGTCAGGGAAGCAGTTTTGGTGTTGTCACTTCTAACGACATCGCTGAAGTCGTGTCAGAAGCAACGGGAATTCCGGTTAAGAAGCTTGTTCAAGAGGAAATTCAGAAGTACCTGAAGATGGAAGAAGCTTTACATAATCGTGTGGTTGGTCAAGAAGAAGCAATAAGAGCCGTTTCTGAGGCTGTAAGAAGGGCTATGGCAGGATTAAAAGATCCTAACAGGCCTATAGGTTCCTTCCTCTTTCTTGGTCCGACAGGCGTTGGAAAGACCGAACTTGCGAGAGCGCTTGCAGAGTTTCTCTTTGGGGACGAAGACGCATTGATAAGGCTTGATATGAGTGAATATATGGAGAAACACGCTGTATCTCGAATGATCGGTTCGCCACCAGGCTATGTTGGCTATGAAGAAGGTGGTCAACTTACTGAAGCTGTAAGAAGGCGTCCTTACTCAGTTATACTTTTGGACGAGATTGAGAAAGCACATCCAGATGTTTTCAATGTGTTGCTTCAAATTCTCGACGACGGAAGACTGACAGATGCCCAAGGAAGGACTGTTGATTTCAAGAATACTATTGTTATTATGACATCGAACATAGGTAGTCAGTTTATCCAAGAGTATGCAAAAATTGAGAACAAAGACCCATCTGCTTACGATAGGATGAAGGAGCAAGTGCTGAACACCGTTAAAAGTTACTTCAAGCCTGAACTCTTGAATAGAATAGACGAGATAGTTGTTTTCCACTCGCTGACTCAGGAAAATCTCAAAGAAATAGTCGATCTGCTTCTTGAGAAAGTAAGAAGAAAACTCCGTGGACAGGGCATAGAATTGGAGGTTAGCGAAGAAGCCAAGCAAGCTCTGGTTGATGAAGGATATGATCCACAATATGGTGCAAGACCATTAAGAAGGGTGATTCAGAGAAGAATCGAAAATGAAATTTCTAAGATGCTTCTCGGCAAGGAGTTTGAAGAAGGTGATACGATAATAGTTACATATGAAAATGGCAGGTTCAAATTCAGCAAAAAGGGGAAAGAGGGGAGAAAGAAAAGAAGTTCAAAGAAGTAAATGATCAGCCCGCTTGGTCTTTTCCAAGCGGGCTTTTTTATTGAGAGATTGGAGGTTAGAAATGAGTTTTTTTGATCTTTTGTGGTTACTTTTCATAATTTCAGCCATATCTCCTGTATTTAAACAGAGAATACTTGAAGCACAAAGGTACAGACTTTTGAGAAGCCTGGAGATAAAGAGAAACTCACGCGTCATAGCCCTTATTCATAGACAGGAGACACTAAGTTTCTTAGGGCTTCCCATATTTAGATACATAACAATTGAAGACAGCGAAGAAATTCTAAGGGCAATACGAATGACACCCAAGGATATGCCCATCGATTTAATTCTTCATACACCAGGTGGATTGGTGCTTGCAAGTACCCAGATTGCTTTAGCGCTGAGCAAGCATCCAGCCAAAGTTACAGTTTTTGTGCCTCATTACGCTATGAGTGGTGGAACTTTGATTGCTCTGGCAGCCGATGAAATTGTTATGGACCCAAATGCGGTTTTGGGACCTGTCGATCCTCAGTTGGGAGAGTATCCCGCTGCATCAATCGTAAGAGCTATAAGCAAAAAATCAATTGATGAGGTTGATGATAAAACACTTATCCTCGGAGATGTGGCAGAAAAAGCATTGAGTCAGGTCTATGAGTTCGTTAAGAAACTACTGATGGAAAAGCACGATGAAGAGAAGGCTTCAGAGATTGCCAAAATACTTACGGAAGGCAAGTATACCCATGATTATCCAATAACAGCAGATGAAGGCCAGAAACTTGGCCTCAATATCTCAACTGAAGTACCAGATGAAATCTATGCCTTGATGCAGCTTTACCCCCAATCTCAGGGGTTACGTCCATCAGTTCAGTACATACCAACCCCATATAGATTTAAAGAAGGAAGCGATCGTCCGAGAAAAAGGCTCTAACGTTGATTTCCTTCTTCTTTTGATTTCTGATAAGCCTCTATAATCTTTTGCTGTATTTCCTGAGGCACCTCGTCGTAATGAGAAAATTCCATATTGAAACTTCCTTCACCGTGGGTTATCGATCTCAATTCAGTTGCGTAATGTAGCATTTCTGCAAGAGGAATAAGTGCCTTGATAACTTCATATTTGCCCATCATCTCTGTGCCAAGTATTCTCCCTCTTTTGGCTGAAATCTGGCCCATAACATCACCCATATACTTCTCAGGAACTATGATTTCAACCTTCATTATTGGTTCCAAAATAGTTGGATTTGCCTGGGATGCAGCATTCTTAAATCCCATTGAACCTGCAATCTTAAAAGCCATATCAGAAGAATCAACTGGATGGTGTGAACCATCGTAGAGGGTGACCCTTACATCAACGACTGGAAATCCCGCCAGAATTCCCTGTTCCATAGCCTCTCGTACACCCTTTTCGACTGCTGGGATATAATTTCTTGGCACCACTCCACCTACTATCTGATCGATGAATTCGAACCCTCCACCTCTTTCCATTGGTTCTACTTTTAACCAAACATCTCCATACTGGCCTCTACCACCCGACTGACGCTTATATTTTCCTTGAGCATTTGCAGGTTTTTTAATCGTTTCACGATATGGAATTTTTGGTTCTGCAGTGGTTGCTTCCACACCAAACTTTCTCTTCATCGTTTCTAAAAGGATGTCTATTTGAAGGTCTCCCAGACCGGAAACAATTATCTGTTTGCTTTCAGTGTCTCGAGTTACTTTGATGGTGGGATCTTCTTCAGCAAGTTTTTGAAGAGACGATGAAAGTTTTTCTTCATCTCCCTTAGATTTTGGTTCCACGGCAACTGAATAGACTGCTTCAGGCAGTGCAGGTGGCTTGATTTGAAAATTTGTCTTCTCAGTAGCGAGGGTATGACCGGTTAACGTTTCAGCAAGTTTAGGAATTACTCCTATATCACCAAAGGGTATTTCTGGAACCTCTCTCTGTTCCTTCCCGAGAACCTCGTAAAGATGACCTATTCTTTCCTTCCTCTGTGTGAATGTGTTTAAAAGTTGAGTATTAGGTTTTATTGAACCTGAGAAAACTCTTACAAAAGATAATCTTCCAACATAGGGATCTGCAGTAGTCTTAAAAACATATGCTATGGGGTCCTGGGATGGACCGATATCAATTGTTGATTCCTCACCATCTCTAATAACCGTAATTTCTTGTTTTTCGTCAGCTCTGGGGAAGAACTCGATTATTTCTTCAAGAAGTGCAAGAAGACCACACAGATGCTTACCTGAACCACCAAAAACGGGTATGACTTCTCTTTTTAAGAAACCCTTATGAAATGCTTTGACCAGTTCTTCCTGTGTTAGTTCGCCTGTATCGAGGTATTTCTCAAGAATTTCGTCATCTCCTTCTGCAGCCGAATCCATAAGAATCTCTCGAAACTTCTCAGCCTCATCTTTATACTCAGAAGGGATTTCAAATTCTTCCAGTTTTCCTTCAACATTTCTGTATGCCTTCATATCAATAAGATTTATAACACCCTCGAGTTTTTCTCCCTTTCCTATGGGTAGTGTGATTGGTGCAAAATGGTGGTCTGGATAGAATTCTTTAAGACCATTAAGGGCTTCAAAGAAATCAGCATCTTGTTTATCCAATTTGTTGATGAAAAATGCAGTGGGAAGATTTTCAGCAAGGTGAAATACTTTATCTGTCTGTACCTGAACACCGGTGGAGGCGTCTAAAACTATAAGGCAGGCATCCGCCGCACTTATACCAGAGATTACTTCTCCAATGAAATCTGCATATCCAGGAGTATCGATGAAGTTAATTTTATGATCCTTATATTTGACTGGAGCAATGCTTAATCTGATTGAAACCTTCCGAGATTGTTCTTCCGGTTCAAAATCAAGAAGAGAAGTGCCATTTTCAGGGTTACCGAATCTTGTTGTTGCACCTGTTAGAAAGAGAATGGCATCGAGGAGGGTGGTCTTTCCACAAGAAGAATGGCCGGCAACGACTACGTTCCTGATCTTAGAGGCAGGGTAGTTCAATTTACATCACTCCCTATGAAATTATTGGTTAACAAGATTATAATTGTTTTATGAGTGATTTATTAATTCTAATGGAGGTAATTTGCAATGAAGTTTGAAGAAATAGGAAAAAAAGTCATCTACTTTGGGATAGGACTGGCTGCTTTAACAAAGGAAAAAGTGGAAGAAATTACTAATGAACTAATAAAGACTGGTGAACTCAAACATAAGGAAGCAGGCGATTTTAAAGAGAAATTGATGAGCAAGGCTGAAGAAGAAAAGAAGGAAATTACCAACTTCATAAGAACACAGGTTAAGGCAATTGCTGAAGAATTGGGTTTTGTAACCAGAGATGAAATCGAGAAATTAAAGAACAAACTGGAAGAATTGGAAAAAGAACTGAAGAGTGAAGAATCTCAGTATTAAAGATAATCTTCTGGTAGGTATCTTTTAGGTCTTTTCTTCTTTGGAAAAATATGAATAAGGATCAAACCCGCAATAAAACCACCAACATGTGCAAGGTAGGCAACACCTGTGTTTATACCTGAAAGCGATCCTAAGGAACTCAAGAACTGGATAAGAAACCAAACAGATATTACGATAAATGCAGGTAGCTCCTGGAAAGTGATAAAGTAAAAAACGATCATCGTTAGAATTCGCGCACCAGGAAACAAGACGAGATAAGCGCCAAGAGTACCTGCTATTGCACCTGACGCACCTATCATTGGAACTGAAGAGGATGTATTGGCAATACCTTGAAGCATTGCTGCTGCTATGCCTGAAAGAAGGTAGAGGAGAAGGAAAGAAAAATGACCTATTTTATCTTCAATGTTGTTTCCAAAAATCCAGAGATAAAGCATATTTCCAATGATGTGCATAAAACTTCCATGTAAGAACATTGATGTAAAAATTGGAATGATTTTTTCTAAAAGCGAAGTATTTGATGAGAAGAACCTTGCAGGAACAAAACCATAGGTTTTTACCAGGGCATCCAGACTCTCTGGCGGCAAACTGATCTCTTTTAAAAAGACAAGGACGCAAGCAATGATGATGCCTATGGTAACAAATGGCGTTCTTTCAGTTGGATTAATGTCCTTCAGTGGTATCATAATGAATATAAATAATATATGAAGGCGAAGTGAGGGACAACACGTGAAACCAATGTTGATAGTGCTTGGCTTGTTGCTACTGATTGTGATTTATTTAGCAGCCGTCTACAATCGTTTAGTAAATCTTAAGAATCAATTGAAGAATGCCTGGCATCAAATTGACGTTCAGTTAAAGAGGAGATACGATTTGATTCCAAATCTGGTTGAGACAGTTAAAGCATATGCTTCACATGAAAAAGAGATTTTCGAAAAGGTAGCGCAAGCAAGGAGCGCAGCAATCAATGCAAGCACTGTAAAGGAGCAGTCCGAAGCAGAGAATGCACTTACATCAACACTAAAAACACTTTTTGCCGTAGCTGAAAACTATCCTGATTTGAAAGCATCAGAAAACTTTATGATGCTTCAGGAGGAATTGAGTTCAACAGAAAATAAGATTGCCTACGCAAGGCAGTTTTACAATGATTCAGTAATGAGATTCAATACATATGTTCAATCGTTTCCGTCTAATATAATTGCAAGGATTTTTGGATTTAAAGAAGAGGATTATTTTGAGATTGAAGAAGTTGAGTCTAAACCTATTGAAGTAAAGTTTTAGACTGTGAGCAAGATAAACGTTTATGACGAAATAAGTAGAAATAAAAGAAGAACAGTTTTTCTTATGCTTGGTTTCATACTTCTACTAACCGCCTTTGGTTATTTATTTGATTACTTTTTAAGTGCTTCTGGCTCAATAATTATTTCCACACTAATCTTTGCTTCTATCTGGACATTGATAAGTTACTTTCTTTCAACTCGCTTTGTTCTTCTTATAAATGGTGCAAAGAAAGCAGACGAAAATGAATACAGGTATTTGATAAATACTGTAGAAGGATTATCCATTGCAGCGGGTATAAAGCCACCTCAGGTGTATATAATCGAAACACCAGCAATGAACGCTTTTGCCACAGGTAGGAATCCTGAAAACAGTTATGTCGTATTTACTACAGGTCTGCTTAAAAATTTAAACCGTCAGGAAATAGAAGGAGTTGCTGCTCACGAAATTGCTCATATTGCCAATCAGGATATAAAAATACAGACCATAGCAGCTATGCTGGCAGGATTTTTTGTAATGATAGTGGATATCATCTATAGAATTCTTTTTTACTCCTTATTCTTTTCACCAAATTCACAGTTCGATGTAGATGGTGAGAGTGAAGATAGAAATGACTTTAGTAAAATTCTTATCCTGTTAATCGTTTTTCTTGCATCTCTTATTGCTGCTGTATTCGCTGAGCTTATAAAACTTGCTATTTCAAGAGAAAGAGAGTATCTGGCTGATGCAACAGGCGCTCTACTCACGCGCAATCCTGAAGGTCTGGCAAGTGCACTAGAGAAAATAGCGAATCTATCTCCACCTTTTGAGCGAGCAAACTCTGCAACTGCACATCTCTTTATCTACCCACCCTTGGGTTTGAGAACAGTAAGGAGTTTTCTTTCAAGACTCTTATCAACACATCCACCAATTGAAGAGAGAATAAAGCGCCTTAGGAGTATGTAGGTGCCAGAACTGCCTGAGGTAGAAATAATAAGGCGCGAAATCCGCAAGGTGCTTATCAATAAAAGATTTCTTTTTGCGCAAATATATGAACCTCGCTCAATTATTAAGAATTCAAGAAGATTGAGCGACGCATCCACAGCAGAGAATGCATTTAAAAAACTTAAAGGAAAATTGGTTTTGGATGTCCTTAGAAAAGGAAAGATTCTCACGATTAAGTTTGAATCAGGGAACTATCTTGCCATACATCTAAAGATGACAGGAAACCTTTTAATAAGGAGAGATCTTAATGAAGAGATCTGTCCCAAAAAATATCTGCGAGCAACTCTTTGTTTCGAAGATATTTATCTGGATTTCTGTGATATAAGAAAGTTTGGGTATCTTGAAATCTTAAGCGAAGATGAAATGAGTCTAAAGTTGAAAAAGATTGGTCCAGATGTGCTCTTAGATGTTAAAACAGGTAAGGAACTTTTGAATATATTAAAGAAAACTCGAAAGCCTATAAAACAAGCGTTAATAGATCAAGCATTGCTTGCAGGTATTGGCAATGCTTATGCTGATGAAATTCTTTATGATGCTGGTCTAAATCCATTGAGAAACGCTTCGAGTCTGAAAGAGGTAGAAGTAGAAAAGTTGTTTCAATCTATGAAGAAGAAAATAGAAGAAGGGATTAAATATGGCGGGCTAACCTTGAGAGATTACAGAAATCCTTACGGTAATGCTGGAGAGTTTCAAAATTATCTGAGAATATATGGAAAGTTGGATAAAAAGTGTCAAAGATGTAGTGGAAAGGTGGAGAGGGTAAAAATTCAAGGAAGATCAACTTACTTCTGCAATAACTGCCAGAAGTAAATTATTCGTATCGCAATGCATCTATGGGATTCAAAGATGCTGCTTTGTAAGCAGGATATATACCGAAGAACAGTCCGACAAGAACTGCAAAGGAAAATGATAGAGCAATTGTTGAAGGAGAAACTACCGGTATCCATCCACCAAATCTAGCAATTAGGATGCTTCCTAAATACCCAAGCAAAATACCCAGGAGACCTCCGATTGAGCAGAGGGTAATGGATTCAATGAGAAACTGAAGCATAATATCGGATTTCTTTGCACCTATTGCCTTGCGCAATCCAATCTCTTTCGTTCTTTCTGTTACTGTAACCAGCAATATATTCATAATACCGATACCACCAACAAGCAGAGAGATGCTTGCGATACCTGCCAGGAGAACCGTAAGAATGCCTGTAATTTGCGAAGCTGTTGAGATGATTTCTTCTTGAGTTAAAATTCGGAAAGATTCATCTTCTTGAGATTCAATCATATGTCTTCTCTTCAATAAACTCTCGATTTCATTTGAGATGATGGGCACCAGGCTCTCTGAGTCAATCTCAACAGATATAAGATCTATTCGGTTGCTACCGAGTATTCTCTGCTGGGCAGTGGTAATAGGCACAATAACCATATCGTCTGGATTATATCCAAGAGATTGTGAACCCTTTTTCTCAAGAACTCCAACAACAGTAAATGGCATTCCATTTATTCTAACCACCTTGCCGAAAAAAGACCCATCTTTGAATAATTCTTCATAAACACCATAGCCAATAACCGCAACTTTTGCAGATGATGCTATATCAACTGAGGTAATAAAACGACCTAAGACAGGATGAGCGTTTCTCATCTCTTCAAAATCAGGTTCAGTTCCATTAACCTGAATGTCCATTGTAGAAGAACCATATTGAATGGTGGCGCTGAAAGATACTTGAGGAAGAACCTTCTTTACATGTGGGATACGACCTATAGCGCTTAAATCGCTTTCGTTTATCTGCTTGTTTTCTGGCGAATTGGGTAGATTATAGATGAAAATCAGGTTTGAGCCTAAACCCTTGATGGAGGAAGTCACTGCTGAAGATGCAGATGTTCCTACTGATATCATCATTAGAACCGTTGCCACTCCAATGATAATTCCAAGAAGAGTGAGTAAGGTCCTCAATTTGTTTGCTAGAAGACTCCTGATTGAAGTTAAGAAAATTAAGTACGATTTCATTGTTTTACATACCCTTCATTGATATGTTCATCGAATTCTATGGAACCATCTCTTAAAGCAACAGTTCTGCGGGCCTTTCTTGCAATGTAAGGCTCATGGGTGACAATTACAATGGTGACACCCTCTTCGTTGAGCTCTTCGAAAATTTTAAGTATCTCTTCTCCTGTTTTCGTATCAAGTGAACCTGTCGGCTCATCAGCCAAAATAAGTTTTGGCTTATTTATTAAAGCTCTTGCAATGGCAACCCTCTGTTGTTGTCCTCCTGATAGCTGGTTTGGGTACTTGCTCTCCAATCCTGCAATTTTAAGTCTTTCAAGAAGAGCCATCGCTTCTTTCTTATTTGGTCTATTACCAGAATATAGTTGGGGAAGGAGAACATTCTCAAGAACAGTGGCTCTCTGCAATAAGTTGAATTGTTGAAAAACAAAACCAATCATCTTGTTTCGTAGCATTGCCAGTTCAGAGTCTGAAAGTTTTGAGACGCTCTTTCCTGCCAAAAAATAGTTTCCTCTGGTTGGTGTATCAAGACATCCGATGATATTCATCAAGGTCGATTTTCCTGAGCCTGAAGGACCTATCACTGATACAAACTCGCCTTCCTCAATAAAAAGACTTACATCCCGTAGCGCAACTGTTTCAACTTCACCAGACTTATAGATTTTTGTTATATTTTGAAGTTCAATCAGAGGCATAGAGTCTCTCCTTACCTGAATGTTCTAAAAGGGCGTGGACCAGTATTACTTCTGAAGGGCGGCCTACTCTGGCCTGAATTTGAAATGCTTGTGTTGGATAAATATTCTGAAACGTCCTTTACGATAACATCTCCATTATTTAAACCAGATTTAATAACTGTAAACCTGTCATCTGATTCTCCTGTTTCAACTCTTTGCTGTACAAACTTATTATTGCGTTTAACATAAACGAAGGGCACACCATTTATGTAGCGTACAGAAGTAATTGGAACAGCAATTGATTTAATTTGATCTAAAAATATGCGAATAATAGCACTCATCCCCGAAACGATATTCTTATCGCTGTTTTCAAATGTGACTATCGCACTGTATGACACCGAATTAGAACTGCCAGATTCTGGATAATAATTGATACTTTCAACCTTGCCCTTTAGTATTAAATTTGGAAGAGCATCGAGAAATGCCTCAGCCTTAAGACCAGGCTTAACTTTAATAACATCGATTTGGTCTAAAACAACCCTTGCATAAGGTTTCCAATCTTCTGGTGCAACTACTATGAAATTGTCTTCAGAAGAATTTTGAAGTGAGGAACTTAACTTTGAGATTTGTTGAGTGTAACTGCTATCTGACAGAGATGTTGAAGAAGAACCTTGACCTATCTCTTCTCCAACCTCGTAACCGACAAAAAGAACTACACCGTCAATGGGAGAGTAAAGGCTCGTGCCTTTTTGCGTTTCAATTGCCTGATCATATGATAATTTGGCCTGCTCAACTTGATAAGACGCCAGAAGAAGATCTGATTTCTTTCTCTTTTTCAAAGAATCTAAAGTGCTTTCTGCTTCTTTCTTAGAATTCAGTAGACTCTCTTTCTGATTATTCAGGGAAGTGAGTGTTTTTGTTAGTTCTGAAATTTGTTTCAATGGAGATTCTCCTGTTGTAGTTGGTAAAGCGTCTTGTAAGTCCTTTATTTCTTCTTTTACAGAAGCAATCTGGTTATCTATCTTCTTTAACTGAGAATCTATGCTTTTAATCTTTTGTTCAAGTTGCGATATTTGAGTTTCATAACTTTCTTTAGTTTGGTTGTACCTGGTTTTAGCAGAATTAAGGTTGATCTCAGCAATTTTTAAAGAATTACCTGTATCCTTACTTTGTATAGATGCAAGCAACTGTCCCTTTTTTACCTTATCACCAGGCTTTACAAGAACTTCCTTAACTTCTCCACTGGTGGTAAAGTAAAGTTTCTTGGCATCTTTAGGATAGATATCACCTGAGACAGATATATAAGGTTTTATTTTCTGTACCTTAACAGTGTAAGTTTCGAATTCACCAGTTTTAAGTGCGCGCTGTCTGATAAAAAAGTAATAGAAAAAAGATGCAATAAGTAAGATGCCAATTAGCATCCACAAAGCAGTTTTTGAAGAAAATCTTTTCATTGAAAAATCAACACCCCGTTTATTTATCTGTAAAACAAAAGAAATAATATGCTAAAAAAATGTAGAAACTATGAATTTCTAATGAAACTACAGAGACATCAAATTCTATTTAATGGCGTGTACTCCATGTTAAAGGTTTGGGCAACTGCTGGATGTGTAACATATCCATATGCAACATTTACTCCTCTAGCAAGTGCCTGGTTTTCAAGAACTGCTCTTTTCCAACCTTTTGCAGCTAGTTCGCTCACATAATCGATGGTAACCATAGTTAAAGCCCTTGTGGAAGTTCTTGGAACAGCACCTGGCATATTAGCAACGCAGTAGTGGATAATGCCATCGACTTCATAAACTGGGTCAATGTGAGTAGTTGGTTTAGATGTTTCAGCTGCTCCACCTTGATCGATGCTTACGTCAACAATCACGGAGCCAGGCTTCATTAGTTTTAACATATCTCTTGTAATCACTATGGGGGCTTTTGCTCCAGGTGTTAGAACTGAAAGAATAACTATATCAGAGTATTTAAGTGCCTGTTTTAAATTCTGTGGATCTGAAGACATTGTTGTAAGATTGGCACCTCTAAATAGGTCCTGTGCGTATCTGAGTTTTGCAGGATTCTTATCAATTGCTGTGACTCTTGCACCCAAACCAAGAGCAATTCTTGCTGCATTGAGACCCACATGGCCTAATCCTATGATAGTTACCTGTGCTTCAGGAACCCCAGGTACACCACAGATTAGAACACCTCTTTTACCATGTGGTTTCATTAAGTATTGATTGGCAACCATTGGTGCCATCCTACCAGCGATTTCACTCATTGGAGCAAGCAATGGAAGATCCCCATCAGGTGTTTGTACAGTTTCATAAGCAATACCAATAACTCCAGTTTTTAAAATTGCTTCAGTTAACTCTCTTGATGCTGCCAGATGAAGATAGGTAAAGAGTATCTGGCCTTCTCTTAACAGATGATACTCAGATTCGAGCGGTTCTTTCACCTTTACTATCATTTCTGAAATCTCAAAGATTTCTTCGTGTGAATTAACAATTTTGGCGCCCTGGGCAGCATATTCTTCATCAGTATAACCTGCTCCTAGACCAGCAGATTTTTCTACAAAAACTTCGTGACCTTCAGATGTGAGTCTTTGAACAGCACCTGGTGTTAGAGATACTCTTTCTTCGTTTGTTTTTATTTCTTTAGGTATTCCTATTTTCATTCTTTCATCTCCTTCCAGAGATTCGATTATTGCCAAATTTTTATTCTAACTCAAAAAGGTCAATTGAACTTTTTAGAATTTCATAAAAAATTCATACACCCATTATTTAAATTTCAATATGTAACTGTATTCTATACTAAACTTTGACGAAAGGAGTGTTAATCTTGAACATTGAAAAGAATAGACCAACTGCAAATACAGGTAGATTTTTTCTCGTGATCATTGCTGGACTACTGCTCACATTGATTGCAGTTTCTGCCATTACTTTTGCAGCCAACAAACCTTCATTCAATCAAGGAGAGGCAGCCGTTTCAAATTCAAGAAACAACACATTGCCATCAGGTTGTTGTGGTTTAGGACCAAAATACGGTGCTTGCTTTAACAGAGGTTCAAGATTTGAATCTTGGTCTAAAGCGCTCGGACTGAGTGTTCAGCAGTTTCAAACATTGCTTAAAGAAGGAAAGTCAATCGAGGAAATTGCAAGTTCCAAAGGACTTAGACTGGAAGAAGTTGTAAATAAAGTGCTTGAACCTGACAGAAAATATCTTCAAGAACTGGTTAAGAATAACCAGTTGACTTCTGACGAGGCTGAGAAAATCCTTACTCTTAAAAAGGAGAGGCTGCTTCAAAGAGCAACAACTTCAGGCAGGCCTCCTTATTCAAATGGACGTGGTCGGGGATTATGTGGTGGCGGTGGTTGTGGTAGATGTTTAAACGGCAACCAAAATAACACCGGGATTTAGTAAAATTTAGTAAATGCCCGTCTGAAATTATATTTTTTCAGACGGGCGAAAGGATAATCTCATATGTCTGGCAAAGTTCTATTTGTAGAGGATGAAATAAATCTTCATGAAGTTGTCTCAGCCTACCTTAAAAATGAAGGTTTTGAGATGGTTTCAGCCTACACAGGTAATGAAGCTGAAGAGATTATTGCAAAAGATCTGGACAAATACGTTGCCATCATCCTAGACATTATGTTGCCAGAGAAGAACGGTATAGAACTGCTCAAGCAAATAAGATCTAAAAGCAAAATACCAGTTCTTATGCTTACTGCTCTTGGAGATGAGGTCGATAAACTTCTCGGACTTGAACTTGGTGCTGACGATTACATCGTAAAACCTTTTTCTCCTAGAGAACTTGTGGCTAGACTAAAAGCAGTACTAAGGAGGTATCGTGATTCTTCTGAAGAAGATTCCCTTATTATTCGTCATGGCGATTTCTTATTTGATAAAGAAGCAAAAAGTGTTTTCTACAAGGATAGAGCATTGCCATTTACAGCCAGTGAAGTAAAAATTGCCTTAAAACTTGCCGAGAATCCAAAAAGGGTGTTTACAAGGTCTGAACTTATAGAAGTTATATCAAGCGAGTATGTTGTAGATGACCGAGTTATTGATGCTCATATTAAAAATATGCGAAGAAAGTTATCTGAAGTTGGCGCTCCTGACTTCATAGAAACAGTTAGGGGATTCGGCTATTCATTTAAGAGGAGCCTCTCCTTCTAATGAAGATTTATCAAAAAATTGCCTTTAAATTAACAGCGTACTTTTTGGCTGCAGTTCTGGCTATTTTTACATTCTCCTTGCTTATAACTGCCTATATGTTTAAAACAAACTTAAATTCTTACCTCAGGCAATCCCCTCTAAATATCGCTGAATCTGTTGCATCTGAACTCGAAAAAGACCTTTCTTCCGATGCAACAATCGGTGATATCTCAAAGAAGATTAAGGAACTTTCAATGGAACATGGTGCCGAAATTATCGTTTACGACCAGAGGGGTGCTCCAATTGTTACGAGTGGAATTGAAAAAAGCACAGCTGAAATTCCCTGGTGCTACGGTCCAATGGGAATGAGAAATGCAAGGACGGTGACTGTTCCATTCTACCTCAATAATCGTCTTGCTGGGTTTATAGGTGTCGTTGTAAATCGTGAAACTTCAATAATTGGTGCCTTAGCAAGGTTTCAACAGAGTATGTTTTCCTCTCTTCTTGCCATAGGCATATTAGCAGTAGCATTAAGTATTTTAGCTTTTTACCTCGTTTCTAAAATGATAGCCAAACCCATTGTAGAAGCAGCTGAAGTAGCAAGAAGAATTTCTGACGGTGACTATAATGCCCGTGTGATAAAGACTGAGAATTCTGAAATTGGAACCCTTCAGGAAACGCTCAATCTGCTGGCTGAAAAGTTAAAAAAAATAGAAGAGAGACGAATGGAGTTGGCATCTGATATTGCCCACGAATTTAAGACACCGTTGAGCGTATTGAAAGCAAACTTAGAAGGCATAAAGGATGGACTTATACAAGCAACACCAAAGCATCTTGATAAACTTATGGAAGAGATCGACCGTTTGTCAAAACTTCTTGAAGAACTAAAAACCATACAGATGCTGGATTCAATGCAACTTAAGCCAAATTTAGAGACGGTACCTCTTGATGGATTCATAAAAGATATGGTTGAGATTTATAGACCTCTTGCAGAGAGCAAAGGAATAGATGTTCAAGTTGATACCGATCCTGTTCAGGTTTTCGCAGATAAAAATTATTTGCAAAGAATTTTTGAAAATATTTTCATAAACTCAGTATCTTATTCCAAACCTGGAGCAAAGATAGTAGTTCGAACCTCATTAAAGGAAAAGCAAGGTTGTTTTGAAATCGTAGATACAGGTGTTGGCATAAAGAAAGAGGAAATACCGTTTGTTTTTGATAGATTTTACCGAGCGGAAAGTTCACGTTCGAGGCGCACTGGCGGCAGTGGCCTAGGACTTTCAATAGTTAAGAAGCTTGTAGAATCTATGAACGGCAAAGTTGAGATCGAATCAGAATTTGGAAAGGGCACTAAAGTTACCGTTTGTCTGCCTGCAGCTTTCAGGGTCTAATCAGATTCTTCATTGTTTCAAGAATCTTTTCAATCTCGTTGTTCAATTCATCAGACTTCAGTTTCTGGTTATAACAAATTTCATCAAAACTCTTACCAAGTATAATGTCGACAAGAATCGAGAGTTTCTTCTGATCAAGGTCTAAAAGAAGTGTTTCAGTTGTGACACCGCTTTCTTCAAGTTTCCTCAGGCTGGAGAGTACATTTTTTATTACTGCAGGTTGAGCAAATTTCTTATTTTCAACAGTAAGAAGCATCATTCTATAAAGGTCAACCAGGTATCCAAAGGTTAGAAAACTCTGCACATTTTCCTTCAAGCATTTAAGCGTGTCTTCGCTTCTTTTGGTAAGCAAGATGAAATTCACATAAGGAAACGCTTCTGCTGCTTCAACAATTCTTTGTTCAGTAACAAATATTTCAAACGCAGCAACTACAAAATCGGGAGATTCATTTCTGATGATTGAAAGCAATTCCTCGTAAAACCTTGCCTGATTGACAACAACTATTTCATTAAACAAAGAAAGTGCATTGGAGAGTGCTTGCTTGTAAAGTACCTCTGGATGAGCGACAACAACTCGTATAGCCATAAAAACTATCTCCTTTCAGATTTTGCTTTCATCAGTTCTTTGTCAGCAATCTCTAAAAACTCCTTGGCAGACATTCCATTTTCATATTCTGAAACACCAAAGGTTAAATTTATTCTAATACGATCCTTTTTTCCATTTAAAGGAAATAGCCTCGATTCAACTATGGATTTTAGCCTTTCCCCGACCACTCTGGCACCTTCTAAACTGGTTTCAGGAAGCAATATAAAGAATTCGTCCCCACCAAAGCGTGATGGTATATCTACAGAACGAATTGATTCTTTAATTATTTTCGCTATATCTTTCAAAATCTTATCTGCTGTAAGATGACCGAGTTGCTGGTTAATTAATTTAAATCTATCCAGATCTATCGCTATTAAAGAAAGTTTTCTGCCATAGCGTTTGGCTCTCGATATTTCGTTTGAAAGACGCGACAGAAAGTAGCGATAGTTATATAGATTAGTCTTATTGTCCCACACTGCTAATCTTCTAGTTAACTCATAAAGTCGAGAATTGTTATATGCATAGAGGATGCTCAATGCGATCAGATTAAGAAGCTCGTAATCTTGATTCTCTATGTTTTCAATCAATTCAGTTTTAGAAACCAGCACACCAAGAAACTTCCCCTTTGTAGAAAGGGTAAGCGAGGATAAATCTACATCTTCAATATCCAACTTAAATATTCTTTCAGTGCTGCTCAGGAAGGTATTTTTTGATTTAATAACTTCGCGAACGATATCTTCAGCGATTTCGCGTGAAAAACCATCATGACAGGCAAAGACAAAGTTTTTTGAAGACGGATCAAACACTAAAAGTATATAGTCTCTAGTGTTTAAATGATATGATAGTAGATTCTTGGCTTTCTTATCTATTTCCTCAAGGTTCAGAGAAGAATAAAGGCTCTCTAAAATTTGTTGGAATTTATCAAACGCTGAAAAAACATCAGAAAGACCAAGAAGGTTTTGATTTTCTTCACCTCTGCTCATTTTTCCTTTCTCCGCTGGAACTTTTTTATAGTATTCGTCGAAAAATGAAAATTCTTTAATTGAAGATAGGGGTTTTAGGATGTAATATTTGACTGACTGGTCGGTAAAGATGAAAAGGAAGTCTGATAAAAGACAGAAGATAATGGAAGCAGCCTTAAAAGTGTTTGCTGAAAAAGGATTCTATCTTGCTTCTATAGATGAGATAGCCGAAAAAAGTCAAATTTCAAAAGGCGGATTATACTTTTATTTCCCTTCAAAAAGAGACCTTTTCGTTTCTCTCATAAACGAATACGGTGAACGTTTGATTAAAAGAGTGGAAAAAAGAAGCAAAGAATCTAAATCCTACAAAGAAAAAATTGAAATAATTTTTGATGAAGTGATCGATGCTTTCACAAAGTATGCTGCCCTTGCACGATTTCTTCTTATTGAAGCGTGCACTTCAAACCCTGTTTTTATTTCTGAGCGCGAAAAGATACTTGAGAGTTTAGAAAATTTGATTACTGAAAACCTTAAAAAAGCCAAAGAAAACGGAGAAGCAGAGTATAATCTTGAACCTGAAATTGTCTCTACTTTAATCTTGGGAAGTGTATATCATTTGATTGTTACCGCATTGGCAAGAAAGAACCTTGATTTAATCAGCGAGAACAGAGAAAAATTAAAATCTTTCCTACTAAAAAATATTTTTAAGGAGGTAAGTTAATTTGGAAAAGAAACTAATTAGAATTGCACACAGCCCAGACGCAGATGATGCATTTATGTTTTATGCGCTTGCAAACGATGTCATAACAGATGAAAGATTTAGGTTTGAGCATGTACTGTCAGACATAGAAACGCTTAATCAAAAGGCACTTGATGGTGTTTATGAGGTAAGTGCGATTTCGTATCATGCTTATCCTTATGTAGCAGATAAATACGCATTAATGACTTGTGGGGGAAGTATTGGCGAAAATTATGGCCCAATCGTTGTTTCGAAGAAAAAAATTGACACCTTGAAGGGAAAGACTGTTGCAATTCCAGGAAGACTAACGACCGCAAGGCTTGCCCTACTAATCTATGAGAATCAAATTAACGAGGTTTTTATGAATTTTGACGAGATAACTGATGCAGTTAAATCTGGAAAAGTAGATGCTGGTTTAATCATTCACGAAGGTCAACTAACATATGAGAGAGAAGGTCTGGAATTGCTCGTTGATCTTGGTCAATGGTGGAAGGAAACAACAGGATTACCTCTTCCATTAGGTGGTAATGTTGTTAGAAGGGATATTGAAGAGAAGGTAGATATAGCTAGATTAATTAAAATGAGTATTGAGTATTCTATATCACATGAAGATGAAGCACTTGATTACGCACTGAGTTTTGGTCGGGGTCTTAACAGGGAAGAAGCAAGAAAGTTTGTAAGGATGTACGTAAATGAAAGAACTATACATCTGGGTAGCGATGGAATGAAAGCTGCTCAAACTCTTCTTGACCTTGGTTATGAAAAGGGTATTTTAGACAAGAAAATAGAGATAGATTGGATAGACGTTTAAATATCAAGAAGCGAGAGCAATCTTTATGATAGAAAGAATCGATTCAAAAAAGGCAGTTGAATTATTTAAATATGCATCTGTAACTGAACTTGGCGTTCAGGCAGACCAAGTTCGAAGATCTCTACATGGAAACAAGACAACTTTTATCAAGAATATGCATTTAAATGTTACTAACATATGTGTTAATAACTGCAGATTTTGTTCCTTTAAGAAGAAATCTAATGATAAGGATGCCTATTCGTTAAAGATAAGTGAAGCTATTGAGCAGGTTGAGAAAGGCGTTAAAGAAGGAATTCGAGAAGTTCATTTGGTTAATGCTTTAAATCCTGAACTTGGGCTAAAGTATTACACTGAACTCATTTCAACAATAAAGAACACTTATCCGAATTTAGTTGTCAAAGGGCTGACCGCTATAGAAATAGATTTCTTATCAAAGATTGAGAACTTAACGCATGAAGCTGTTGTCGATGCTCTCATCAATGCTGGAGTTGAGATATTTCCAGGTGGGGGAGCTGAAATATTTAGTAAAAGAGTTCGTAGACTCCTTGGAACTTCCAAGGCTCCGAAGGAAGTCTATTTGAAAGTTCACAGGATTATTCATAGTAGAGGCATCAAATCAAATGCCACAATGCTTTACGGGCATTACGAAAATGCTGAAGAGGTGGTCGAGCATCTTGAAGCATTAAGAAGTCTTCAAGATGAAACAGGTGGATTTTCAGCATTCATACCATTGAGATTTGTTTCTGATAACACTCCATTAAAAGTAGAAGAAAGAGGCGCTCAGTACGATTTGAAAATTATTGCATTCTCAAGATTGTTTCTCGATAACATAGAACACATAAAGGCCTACTGGGTTTCACTTTCACCTGAAGTTGCTCAAGTTGCTCTTTCTTTTGGTGCAGATGATCTTGATGGAACAATCTATAGAGAAAGAATTATTCGTTCAGCAGGGGCTCAGGTAAAGCCTGGTATGACTGAACAGGAGATGAAAAAATTGATCCAGGACGCTGGGTTTGTTCCAGTTGAAAGAGATAGCCATTTTAGAGCGGTGTTAAAGGTTGGATAGCATAATCATAGGACATATAAACTATATAAATGTCATTCCTGTTGATGTTGAACTGGTAAAACCAGAATATAGGAGTAAAAAGGTCCTTGGAGTTCCTTCTGTATTGAATAGAGAGTTACTAAATGGATGCGTCGATATTGGATTTTTTTCATCTGTATTCTATTTGAGAAACAAGGACCGTTTGGAAATCGCCGGCCCATTTTGCATAGCCAGTAAAAGGGAAGCAATGAGCGTTATTATAGGTTCAAAATTTGACCTGATTAATTCTAAGAAGAAAAAATTGAAAATCTATGAGACTCCAGCTTCTGAGACTTCAATTTTTTTGAGCAGGATAGTTCTTAAAGATTATCTTGGTTTTGAAATAGAAAAATCGAACAGACAGGAAGCAGATATTCAAGTTCTTATTGGGGATGAGGCGCTGATTGCTAATTTTAATAAAGAATTTTCCTATATCTATGATGTGGGTACACTTTGGAGAGAATTTACAGGTTTGCCAGCAGTCTTTGCTGTTTTAACCACGAGAAAAGATGTGCCAACCGCTCGTTATGATGAATTAAGCGAATATCTGAGAGATCTGGAAGAAACCTTAATATATGCTGAAAATCACTTGGATTCAATAATAGAACTTGCGAAAAAAAAGTTAGAACTACCTGATGAATATCTTAAAAAGTACTATTCGTCTCTGTACTATAGAATGGATGAAGAAGCGATTGAATCACTTAAGGTTATTGAAGAATATCTAAAAAAAGAAGATAAGTATGAAATTTGATGACCTGGCAAGAAAAATTGAAAAAGGCAAAAGAATTACTTCTGAAGAAGCGATTTCTCTGTTTAGAGAATATCCTCTTAGTCTGTTAGCAAAGATTGCTAACGATATAAAAGAAGAAAAATATGGTAATAAGGTAACTTTTATAGTTGATAGGAATATTAACTATACAAACATCTGCGAAGTCAGGTGCAAATTCTGCGCCTTCAGCCGCGATGAGGAAGATTCTGATGCCTACGTCCTATCAGAAGAAGAGATTCTAAATAAGGTAGAAGAAGCAGTTAATATGGGTGCCACTCAGGTAATGCTTCAGGGAGGTCTTTACAGAAAAACTGATCTTTACTACATAACAAACATATTTTCTTTGATAAAAAAGAGGTTTCCGCAAATTTCAATCCATAGCCTAACAGCTACAGAAATTGATTATTTTTCAAAAATTCATAACCTATCCATTGAAGAAGTTCTTACAAAACTGAAAGAAAGTGGTTTATCTTCTCTACCAGGTGGCGGCGCAGAAATTCTTGTGGATAAAGTAAGGAAAATCATCAGTCCAAAAAAGATCTCATCGTCAAAATGGCTTCAGATTCATGAAAAAGCCCACCTATTAGGTTTGAAATCTACTGCAACTATGGTGATTGGTCATCGAGAAACAATTGAGGATAGGATCTTGCACCTTGAAAGGATTAGAAAACTTCAGGATAAAACAGGTGGATTCTTATCATTCATACCCTGGATATACTATCCTGGCAAGACAGAGCTTGGTGGAACAAAAACAACTTCTGTGGATTATTTAAGGACTCTTGCAGTAGCAAGAATCTTTATGGATAACATTCCTCATGTGCAAGCCAGCTGGTTGACTGTTGGTAAGAAAACTGCTCAAATGGCTCTTTACTTTGGAGCCGATGATCTGGGAAGTATTATGCTTGAGGAGAATGTGGTTCGAGCAACTGGTCACAATGCAGTAAGGATGGCGATTGACGAAATGGTTAATCTTATAAAGTCTGCAGATAGAAAACCAGCGCAGAGAAAAACCGATTTTACGATTGTAAGAGAATTTAATTAGTTTTATACCGTCTGTAGAGATTATTCTCTATTCCAGCAACATCAAGAGCCTTCCCAACGATAAAATCAACGAGATCATCTATTTTTGAAGGGTTTGTGTAAAACGCTGGAGATGCTGGCAAAATAACAGCTCCTGCTGATGCAGCCTCAAGCATAGCTTTTATATGAACTATTGATAATGGAGTTTCTCTGATGAGAAGGATAAGTTTTTTTCTTTCTTTGAGCGCAACATCTGCAGCTCTGTGGATTAAATTTCGTGAAGTACCGTAGGCAATATTGGAGAGTGTTGAAACAGAACAGGGAGCAACAAAAACAATATCGAAGTTAGAACTTCCACTTGCTGGAGCAGAATTCAATTGACCTGGTTTTAAGAAGATTGGTTTTCTTATCGAGTTAAAGTATTTATCAATAATTTCATCAATAATGTTATCAGAAACGAGTCCCAATTCTTCTTTTACAACCATCTCTCCTGCTTCAGAAATGCATAGATATACTTCGTCTCCTTTTTTAAGCAACTCCTGTGCGATTCTTATTCCATATAGACTTCCGCTTGCACCAGTAATACCAACAAAAATTTTCATCTTTCACTTCCTTACAAAAAATTCGAGAAGGGCACCAATAAAGACAATCACACTGAAATAGGAATTTCTCTGCAAATATGAATTGATTCGAGGAGTGCCTAAATGCTTAAGAAAAACCGAGTCATTATAGATGACAAATAGTCCTGCAATAAGAACTGACAATTTGAATACCAAAGAAGCGTTAACGAAAAAGGAGAAAAGCAATATAGATATAAGAGAAAGCAAATGTAATGTTAGCGTAAAGAATGGAACAGATTTTATTCCAAAACGAGATGGAACTGAATGGACACCATACTTAACATCAAAATCATAATCCATTGTTGCGTAATATATGTCAAACCCAGAAACCCAGAAAAAAGATGTCAAATAAAGCAAGAAAGGTTCCAACGTAAATCTAGGATTAACTGCAATCCAACCTGCCAGCGGTGCCAGAGCGTGTGTTAGCCCTAAGAAAAAATGGCATCCCCAGGTGAATCTTTTTGTATATGGATAAATTATGAACATCAATACAGGTATCCATGAAAGCTTTAATGGAACTGGACCGAGTTTGTACGCTGCTGAGATGTAGATAATAAAGGAAAGAATAGAGAAAAAGATGGCTTGAGAAGGTTTAAGTGAACCTGATGCAAGATGTCTTCCTTTTGTTCTTGGATTAAGTCTATCAATGGAAATATCAACCAAACGGTTGACAAGCATTCCAATTGCACGAGCTGTTGCAGCAGCAATTATGATTAGCACAACCTGAGTAATTTTCAGTTTAAATTGAGAGGCAAAAAGTGCTCCAACAAAGATGAGTGGAAGAGAAAAAAGTGTTTGTTCATATCTTATTTCGTCGAGGATGATGAATATTCTTTCTATGAATTTAGATGTCAATTCCAAACTCCTTCCATTTTTCATCGACGATTTTTTTAATATCTTCACTCATAACAATATCTTTTGGCCAAGGTCTTGGATGTCCCTCTTCAGGCAATTTTCTCGTCGCATCGATACCCATTTTGTATCCCCAGTAAGGGTTTGGTGCAGAATGATCCAGAACGTCAAGAGGCCCTTCAGTTAAAAGCACGTCTCTTTTTGGATCAACGTTGTTAAATACTCTCCAGGCAACTTCAGAATAATCGTGAACGTTAACATCGCTGTCTACAATAACTATGAACTTGGAGAACATCATTTGACCCAAACTCCAGAGAGCATTCATTACCTTGAATGCTTGTTTTGGATAGGTCTTTTCAATGGAAACGATAACACAATTATGAAATACACCTTCTAATGGCATATCGATATCAACAACCTCGTGAACTAACTGTTTGATTACAGGAAGAAAGAATCTTTCAGTTGCCTTACCAAGATAACAATCCTCCATTGGAGGTCTACCAACTATCGTTGCAGGGTAGATGGCATCCTTACGATGGGTAATAGCAGTAATATGAAAAACAGGAAACTGATCGGCAAGTGAGTAGTATCCTGTATGATCGCCAAAAGGACCTTCAAGCCTTGTTTCGCCGTGAAGTACATATCCTTCGATAATGATTTCAGCGTTTGCAGGAACCAGCAAATCGACAGTCTTTGCCTTTACAAGTTCAATAGGCCGGTGATTGAGAATACCTGCCAGCATATACTCACTTACATTCCTGGGTAGCGGTGCAGTTGCTGAATAGATGAGTGCTGGTTCGCCTCCAAGCGCAACAGCAACTTCGAAAGGTTTATCCTTGTCAGATTTCAAAAAGTTCTGAGCACCATCATGATGTATATGCCAGTGCATACCTGTTGTCTTTTCGTCGTAAACCTGCATTCTATACATTCCAACATTATGAATACCAGTTTCAGGATCTTTTGTTATAACAAGAGGTAGTGTGATGAAACGACCTGCATCCTCAGGCCAACACTTAAGTATTGGAAACTCGAGAATGTTTGCGTCGTCGGTTTTTACAATCTCCTGAGAAGGTGCTTTTTTTACCAGCTTCGGCTTCAAATGTCTGAATTTCGAAAGTTCAATTAAGGTGCCAAATGCTTCTTTTAGATTAGATGGAATCATACTCAATACATTTGGTAAAAACTTCTCAATTTCGCTGAAAGAATCAAAACCGAGTGCCCATGCTGTTCTTTCGTAGGTACCAAAAAGATTTATTGCGACAGGGAATTTACTGTCCTTAACATTTTCAAAGATCAAAGCAGGACCATATTTTTTAACAGTCCTATCAGTAATTTCTGTGATCTCTAGAATGGGGTCTACCTCAACTTTTACACGTTTTAGCTGATTTTTGGCTTCTAAAAAAGATATGAAATCTCTTAAATCCTTAAAAGAAAATGGCAACTTTACAGACCTCCTATATTTGTTAATCTAAAAATTATACATTTACTATTAATTAGGAGGTGCCAAATGATAAAAGTAGAATGTGTTCTTTTTGAAGAACCAGGTCCAAAAAATACAGAACAGGCTTTGATGATTGCAAAAGAGGCTGCAGAAAAATATAACTCATCAAAAATCATTGTTGCAAGTTCGTCTGGAAAGACGGCAAAGAAAGCACTCGACTTAATCGGAAGCGAAAAACTTATCGTTGTTTCACATGCTTTTGGTTTTTATGAACCAAATGAAGACGAAATGGAAAAAGAAATCCGAGAGGAACTTTATAGAAACGGTGTTCCGGTCGTTACCGCATCACATACTTTTGCTGGATTTTCAAGGGCGGTCAGAAGAGCCTTAAAGACATACCTAATTGAAGATATCGTTGCTTCTGTTCTTCGAACAGCCTGCGAGGGATTTAAAGTTGCTTTCGAGCTTGTAACGATGGCTGCAGATGCCGGATTTGTTATGACAGGCGAAAGGGTAATAGCAGTTGCAGGTAGCGGCGAGGGTGCTGATACCGTTGTAATGATGAGAGCTGCGAATTCTCATAACTTCTTCGATTTAAGAATGGAGGCTATACTTGCAAAACCAATCAAAAAATAATATTGAACTCAAAATTGAAAAAGTGGTTTCCGGTGGTTTTGGCATAGCAAGAAGAGAAGGAGAAGTTTATTTTATAAGGGGAGTTCTTCCTGAAGAAACAGTTCAACCAATTTCAGTAGTGAGAAAACGAGGAATCAATTTCGTTAACAACTATCGAGTTGTATCTGAATCAAAATTCCGAGTATCTCCAAAGTGCCGCTATTTCGGTGTTTGTGGTGGCTGTGATTTCCAAATGGCAGATTATAAAACACAGATAGAAATGAAAAGGTCAATACTTGTTGACTCATTAAATAGGATAGGCGGTTTGAACATCGATATCGACGACATAGATCTATCGATTGCAGAATCAAGTCCCTGGAATTATAGATTAAGGGCAAGGCTACATTTCGATGGCAGGAATTTAGGTTTTAATTCCTACAAATCAAAAGAAGTAGTAAGAATAGATGAATGTCCTGTAATCAGCAAAAGTTTAAATTTTATACTTAAAATTCTTTCAGAAGAGTTGGAGAAATCTGAAGAAACCCCCTTCATAGACGGTCTTAAAGCAGTTGAAATAAGGACCAATCAAAGCGAGGATTCAGTTTCCATTCTATTCGTAGGAAATTCTGGCAACGGTTCAAGAGCACTATCTAAGAGAATTGTCGAACGCCTAATGGAATTTTTTGAAGACATTTCAATTTCTCTTTCTCTTTCGAAAACAGAGCTTCCTGGTAAGGGTTTCAAACTTCTCGAAGGTACTGAAAAAATATATACTCAATACAATCAATATTCTTTTGGTTTATCACCACTATCTTTTTTTCAACCCAATCTAAATCAATCGTTTAAGGTCTACGAGCTTATTAAGAATCAGATAATTCAAAGAGATGTAAAAAAGGTTGTTGATTTATACTGTGGTTCTGGTCTTTTAACCACTATGCTTGCAGATGTCGTGGAAGTGCTTGGAGTTGAAATAAACACTTATGCTTGGATAGATGCAATAGAAAATGCGTTCATAAATGAAAGAAGGGTTGAGTTCTTAAATTTAGACCTAAAAGAAGTGGAAGAAATAATTGAGGTTGATACTTGCATCGTAAATCCTCCTCGAAGCGGTCTATCGTCTAATATTATTAAAGCCATTATCAATTCTTCCGATCTACGAAGGATATTCTATCTTTCGTGCAATCCAGCCACTCTTGCAAGAGACATCTCAAGTTTAATAAATAGTGAATTCAAGATTGAAAAAATTTATCTGATTGATTTTTACCCTCAAACCTCACACGTTGAGACACTTGTGTTACTTGAAAGGTAGTTTACCTGTTTCTAAAAAAGTAAAAGATGATGTTTAGAAGTATCGTAAGAATGATGCTCAACAAGATAGAGGTAGCTATTGGAAAATAAAATTTAAATCCATCGCGTTCAAAGTAAATATCTCCAGGAAGCCTCCTGATTTTTGAGGGGATATTTGACAACAGAAGTATTATCAATCCAAAGATAATGATAAATATTCCAATTAATATGAGCGTTTTTCCAAGTGTTCCAAATGGTTCCATTGTCTATCTATCTTATCAATCTTTCTACCTCAGAAAAAATGCACCCACAATAATTCTGATAATAGAACCCGTCTTTTTTGAACTCTTCAACTTTTTCTCTATATCTTTTCTTCTCAATATCATAGTTAACAACTGCCAGATCAAAAGTCTCTGCAGCACGTAGCGCTTCTTCTAATGCTATCTGCTTCTTCTGATACGGTGAAGCAAATATTGTTGATGTTATATATTTTATTCCGTTTTCAGCAGCCTTCTTTGCGGTTTCCTGAAATCTTAATCTATAGCAAAATCGGCATCTATCAGGATAATCTTCAAAACCATTGACGGCTCGAAAATAATCGACAACTTCATATTCTGGAATTTCTAATTCTAAATCGACTTTTCTCAATTTAAGATAGGCAAGCAGCGCCTCTCTTCTTCTTAAGAACTCAGCATATGGATGAATATTTGGATTGAAGAAGAAAAGTCTTAAATCTATAGATCCTTCATTGAAGATATCAAAAACTGAGTTCAGACAGGCTCCGCAGCAAACATGGATAAAAACTTCAGATTTTTTTGGAAGCATATTTATATCAATGAGCATAATACAATTATAATCACTTAACTTTTATCTTTTACGATATCACTCGATATAATCTTTATCTGAAATGAAAACCTCAATACTTGATTACAATTTACCAGAAGAACTAATAGCGCAGGAACCTATAGAGCCAAGGGATCATTCTCGTCTTATGGTAGTCAATAGGGAATCGGGGGAAATTGCTCACGATTATTTTTACAATCTTACTGATTATCTAAAGGATTGTCTGATTGTCTTCAACGATTCTATGGTTTTTCCAGCTAGAATGGTGGGGAGATTACCTACAGGTGGAAGGGTCGAAGTTCTTTTACTAAGAAAGGTTGAAGAGGGTCTCTGGCGTTGCCTTGTAAAGCCAGCAAGGAAATTCAAAGAGGGAAAAGAAATAGTTTTCAATGAAAAAATTAAGGCAATTGTTAGAGAATATCTTGGCAAGGGAGAGAGATTGCTTGAGTTTGTAAGCAATAACAAGAGAAGAGCAAACGACCAGGAACTTAAAGAAACCGGTCAGGTTCCTTTACCACCATATATAAAGAAAGAAATCCCTGATGCGGGAAGGTATCAGACAGTATATGCAAAAGAGGAAGGTTCAGTTGCAGCTCCAACTGCTGGCCTGCATTTCACACCATCCTTAATTGAAAGACTAAAAGAGAATGGAAATACTATCGTTTACATAACACTTCATGTGGGTACTTTTACCTTCAAACCCATACAGGAAAACGAGATAGAAGAGCACAGAATATCTGAGGAAATTTACGAAATAAACGAATATGAGGCAGAAACCATCAATGAAGCATTGAGGCAAGGAAAGAGATTGGTTGCTGTCGGAACCACAACTGTAAGAGCCTTGGAGTCAGCGTCAAAGAACGGAATTATTATTCCTGGAAAAAGAACAACTGATCTTTTCATTTATCCAGGTTACAAGTTTAAGGTTGTTAAGAGTATGATAACTAACTTCCACCTACCTCGAACCACCTTGCTTGCATTGGTTTATGCCTTTGGCGGTGTTGAATTGATGAAAAGGGCATACTTGACTGCTGTAGAGAAAAGATACCGTTTTTACTCTTTTGGAGATGCGATGTTAATTATTTAGGAGGTTTAATGGAACAAAGATTTTCCATTTTAAAAAAGGATAAATCCACAAGGGCTAGGACAGGCATTCTAAGATTAAAACACGGAGATGTGAAGACTCCATTCTATATGCCTGTCGCTACAAAAGGAGCGGTTAAAACCCTTTTACCTCAAGAGGTCGAGGCGATTGGCTATGAGATTATTCTTTCAAACACATATCATTTAATTGAAAAGCCTGGTTTAGAAGAAATTGCCCATTTTGGAGGCATTAACAATTATATGGGCTGGAAAAAACCAATACTCACTGATTCAGGTGGATATCAGGTTTTCAGTCTGCACAAGCACGTCCATATTGAGGAATCAGGTGTTACATTTCGTTCGCTTATCGATGGTAAAAAGATAAATGCAACACCTGAAAAAGTGATTGAATGGCAGGATATTATCGGTAGCGATATTGCTATGGTGATCGATGTCTGCACACCATATGGAATAAAAAGGGAAAGCGCTGAAAAGGCGCTAAAAATAACAGAGATTTGGGCAAAACGATCCATAGAATTCTGGTCAAATTCTTATAGAGAAGGAAGAATGCTCTTTGGCATTGTGCAAGGAAATTTTTTCAAAGACTTGAGGATTCAGGCAACCGAAAATCTTATAAATCTTAATTTTCCAGGCTATGCAGTTGGCGGGCTCTCTGTTGGTGAACCAAAGGAACTGATGTTTGAGATTTCTGATTTAGTAGCGCAAAGACTACCAGAAGAGAAGCCACGTTATTTTATGGGTTTAGGTGATCCTCCTTCAATACTTACTGCTATTGCTCAGGGGTATGATATGTTTGATTCAGCCCTGGCCACAAGAATTGCTCGTGGTGGATCTTTTTTTACGAAATTTGGTCCAAGAAACATAAGAAACACGCAGCTTAAAAAGAGCAGCGAGAAGCTGGACCCTGATTGCACTTGTCTTGCCTGTGAGAATTTCACAGCAGGATATATTCGACATCTATACCTATCTGAAGAAACATTGGCTTTAAGATTGCTGACCTATCATAACCTTTTCTTCTTATATAACCTGATTGAAGACGCAAGGTCTGCAATCGAGAGGGGAATTTATTCTCAATTTCTTTCAAATTTCTTGAATCAGTATAGTGAAAATCGTTTCAAAAAAGTTTAAGATTATTTACTTGTTTGATTTTAATTAAATGGTTTTAAATAGCACATAGGGAGGATAGAATGACGCAATCCACAAAGCACTGGATAACCCTGTCAATATGTCTCATCTTAATCGTTACTGCACTTTTTTTGATATTTCCGATTTCTAAATCCACTCGACTTGGTTTGGACCTTAAAGGTGGTATGAGAATCATCTTTAAAGCCAAACCAGCACCTGGAACACCTGTTACTAAGGAATCTCTTGATAGAGCAAAATTTATTTTGAACCAAAGAGTGGATAAACTCGGTGTTGCTGAAGTTCAGATAACTGTTCAGGAGCCAGACAATATCGTCATAGAACTCCCTGGTATCAAAAAACCTCAGGAAGCGTTGGAAGTCCTTGGTAAAGTAGCCCTTCTTGAGTTTAAGGAAGTTCTTGGTACAGACGAAAAGGGAAATGCCAAACTCGGAAAAACTCTTCTTACAGGAAAGTATCTGAAAAATGCTCAAGTTTCCTTCGATCAGTTCGGAAAAGCCAAAGTTGATATGGAGTTTACTGATGAAGGAGCGAAGAAGTTTGAAGAGATAACGGCAAGGTACGTCGGTAAACAGATTGCCATAGTTCTTGATGGAAAAGTTATGTCTGCACCAAGAGTTATTGAAAAAATCAGCGGGGGCAGGGCTGAAATAACAGGTAACTTTACCATCGATGAAGCAAAGAGGCTTGCAATTGTTCTCCAGACAGGTGCGCTTCCGGTGAACCTTGAAATTCAGGAAAAACAGATAGTTGGACCCACTCTTGGAAAGGAATCGCTTATTCAGGCATTGTATGCAGCAATAGCAGGATTGATTCTCGTTGGTTTATATATGATTATCTATTATCGCTCGCTTGGCATTGTTGCAGCATTGTCTTTGGTATCCTTTGGAATACTTCTCTGGGGAGTGATAGCTGCCATAAATCGTTTGACTCCTTGGGGCTGGCCTTTGAGTCTGCCGAGTATGGCCGGTGTTATTTTAATGATAGGTGTTGCTGCTGATTCTTGTGTTGTCATCTTTGAAAGAATAAAAGAAGAGGTAAGAGCAGGTAAGAAAATCCACGTCGCAGGCGAATCAGGATTCGTCCACTCGATAATTACCATTCTCGATGCAGATTTGGTTACCTTCCTCGTTGCAATAACTCTTGTTTTTCTGGGTGTTGGACCTGTAAAAGGTTTTGCTGTATCTCTTGCATCAGGTATTTTAATAGACCTCTTCGTTACCTATACCTTCACCAGACCAATAGTTGCACTCCTATTGAGAGCGGGCTGGATTAAAAGACCTATCCTCTTGGGATTTAAGGAGGTTGCAAACAGATGAATCGAAAGTTTGATTTCATAAAACCAAAAATGATCTGGTTTTCTATCTCTTTGTTGATAATTATTCTGGGTGTTGTCGCTTTCTTCATAAAGGGAGCAAGGTTTGGGATTGATTTTACAGGTGGAACTTCCATAGATGTTGTTCTTGAAAAAAATGCGACTGTAAGTGAAGTCAGAAAAGTCTTAGAGAAAGAAGGCTTTGAGCAGCTGATAGTTCAGAAGATAGAAACCCAGAAAGGTGAATTTATCGTAAAAACCAAAACGCTCACCAAAGATCAGGAAGCAACTCTTATAAATGTACTGGATAAAGAATTTGGTGTAAAAGAAATTAAAGGGGTAAAGACAGTCTCGCCAACCTGGGGTACACAAATTACAAGCAGTGCTCTAAGGGCGCTTCTCATATCATTTGCAATAGTACTTCTTTACATTTCGTTAAGGCTTGAGTTTAAGATGGGTGTTGCAGCCCTGATTGCTCTTGTTCACGATGTTCTTGCAACACTCTCTGTCTACATACTTGTTGGACGAGAAATTACGCCTGCGACTGTTGCCGCTGTTTTGACGCTTCTTGGATACTCTCTTTATGACACCATTGTTGTATTCCACCGAATCAAGGAAAATGCCAAAACTATCGGTAAGAGAACCTATGCTTCTATGGCAAACGATTCCATTCATCAAGTTTTTATGAGGTGGGTTAACACTCTTGTTACCACACTTATACCAATCATAAGCATATTCTTCTTTGGTGGAGAAACCCTTACCGACTTCGCTTTTGCTCTTTTAGTGGGGGTTACTTCAGGTGGTTACTCTTCGCTTTTTATTGCTGCTCCACTCCTTGTTCTTATGAAGGAAAGAGAACCATATTATGCTACACTTAAAAAGAAGTATGGACAGGAAGCAGCATGATGATGAAAAGAAAATAGGACTAAGCGACCTCGTACTTGGTATTTGGTTGCTATCTCATGATCTTGCTGATAGGGCAATCCATTCTCTGAAAGATGCTCAAGAGAGTACTATTTTTGGAGAGTTAATAAGTGCTGCTCATCAATCTGAGGATAAATTGAAATCAGTTGTAAAAACAGTCCTCTCTGAAATCGGACTTGCCACGAAGAAGGAACTAAAAGAAGTTGAGGAAAGAATTGCCCTTTTAGAGAAGAAGAGGCGTTAAGAAGTTGCCTCTAAGATTGCGCCGTCAAGAATATAAAAGAATTTTTGAGATAGCAACGAAGGCAGCAGCTCATGGTTTCGGTTTTATCCTCACTGAGTTTGGCTTAGAAAAATTTTTACCAAAGGCCTATAGAAAACTTGAGTTCCTAATCTCTTCAAGGAAAGATTTACCAGTAAGATTTAGAGAATTTCTTGAAGATCTTGGTCCCACCTTTGTAAAAATAGGACAAATACTTTCTGTGAGACCTGACATATTGCCACTCGAATATGTCGATGAACTAGAAAAACTGCAGGATTCTGTAAAGCCATTTTCTTACGAAAAAATAAGAGAGATAGTTGAATCTGAGCTGGGCAAACCAATTGAAGAATTATTTGAATATTTCGAAGAACAACCTATAGCAGCGGCTTCAATTGCCCAGGTTCATAGGGCAAGACTAAAAAATGGAGATTCAGTAGTAGTAAAGGTTCAGCGACCAGAAGCAAGCTTAACCATTGAGAGCGATTTGAGGATACTATATTATCTGGCTGAACTGGTAAATCCAAGAGTCGAAAATGTCGACCTTTTAGGTCTCTGGAACGAACTTGCAACATCTCTGCGTAATGAACTCGATTTCAAGGTTGAAGCTACAAACGCTGAAACATTTCGGCAACTTTTTGTAGAAGACGAGATTATAAAAATCCCAAAAGTATTCTGGAATCTGACAACAAGTAAAGTACTTACTTTAGAATACATAGAAGGTTATTCGTTGAGTGATGTTGAACAAATAAGGAAGAATTATCCTGATGTTGACCTGGAGGCTCTTGCGATATATGGAGCCAAGGCATTTATGAAACAGGTGTTAGAATACGGTGTTTTTCATGCAGATTTACATCCTGCAAATTTGATAATAACACCAGAAGGAAAAATAACATACGTTGATTTTGGAATGGTTGGTAGGATAAGCGAGGAAGGCAAGAGAGCAATTGCTCGAATGCTTTATGCTCAAATTGTAAAGGATGTGGATGAAATATTAATTCAGGCAGAAGCATTAGGGGCAGAGATTCCCAGAGCTAAACTTCCTGTTTTAAGGAAGGAGTTTCGAGAGATTCTTGACAAGTACTACGGGAAGACATTAGGCGAAATTCGAATTGACATAATTGGAAAGGAATTCGTGAGACTTCTTTACAAGAACAAGGTCAGGATTCCAAAAGACTACGCACTGCTTGTAAAAGCATTGATTACTGTTGAAGGAGTTGCACATACTCTTTATCCTCAAATAAATGTTTTTGATGTTGCAAGACCCTATGTTGAGGAGCTTGTAAGAAAATACTACCCACCATCAAGTTTCCTGAAAGAGATAACAGACACAGCAATTGAAGATTTTTACCTACTTCTGAAACTGCCAAGAAAAATTGACAATCTAATTACCGTTCTTGAGGGTTCTGAAGAAACGAGGTTCAATCAGACGCAGTCCATTAAAGATTTGTCAAGAGTGATTAAGGAATCTGCCTTTCTGGTTGCAGTGGCTTTTTTAAGCGCATTCGGTGCTATTGGTCTGGCTATTGTTTCGTTAGGATTGCAAACAGGAAGGATTGCCACCTTTATTGTTTCACTCGCGTTTTTTATCATTTTAAGTGCACTGCTGGCTCTACTCTTCCTTCGACTCTTTTTGCGCAGATAAAATCCTTCTATAATGGTTTTAAATCTAATTCCAGGAGAATATTAAATGCCTAAATTGCTAACTCCTGAAAATCTTTATATTGAACTCTTAGGAAAAATCAGCGAATACAATCCTAATGTCGATAAAGAATTATTAAGGAAGGCTGTAGATTTCTCTTTCAAAGCTCATGAAAAACAAAAGAGAAAATCAGGAGAAGATTTCATTATCCATCCGTTTGAAACTGCCAAGATCCTTGCAGACTTAAAGATGGATACCGAAACAATTGTTGCTGCACTTCTACACGATGTTATCGAAGATGCTGGTGTAAAGAAAGAAGAGATTGAAAAGGAGTTCAACTCTGAGGTTGCCGAATTGGTAGATGGAGTAACAAAACTTGAAAAGATTAAATTTTCTGGTCAGGAAACGCAAACTGAAAATTTCAGAAAAATGCTTGTTGCTATGGCGAAGGATATTCGTGTTGTAATGATTAAACTTGCAGACAGACTTCACAATATGAAAACCATACGCCACCTATCAAAAGAAAAACAAAAGATTAAAGCCTTAGAAACACTTGAAATCTATTCACCAATCGCACATAGATTAGGAATTTATACGCTTAAAGCAGAACTGGAAGATGAAGCCTTTAAAGTACTTGAACCAGAAAAGTACGCTCTTATAGAAAAACTTGTAAAAGAGACAACCTTACAGAGCGAAAAATACATAAACTCAGTCATTGAAGCAATAAAGAAAGAACTCGAAAAGGTAAATATTATGGCAGAGGTAACCGGTCGCATAAAACACTACTACTCTATCTATCAGAAAATGAAAAAAAGTTCCAAAGAATTTGGAGAAATCCATGATCTTTTTGCTGTAAGAGTGATAACGAATAATCTAAAAGACTGCTACGCTGCACTTGGGGTTATTCACTCGCTTTGGAAGCCAGTTCCCGGAAGATTTAAAGATTATATAGCAGTACCAAAATTCAATATGTACCAATCTCTTCATACAACAGTGATAGGACCAGAAGGTAAACAGTTAGAAGTTCAGATACGTACTAAGGAGATGCATAGAATAGCAGAGTATGGTGTCGCTGCACATTGGAGATACAAGGAAGGGCTTAGGAAACCTGATGAGTTCGATGAAAGGCTAAGCTGGCTAAGAAGAATCATTGAATTGGAAGAAGAGTTTAAGGACTCAAAAGAGTTCTTAAAGGCCCTCAAAATGGATGTGTTAAGCGATGAGGTTTTCGTTTTCACTCCAAAAGGAGACGTAATAAGCCTTCCTAAGGGTTCAACACCAATTGATTTTGCCTACACAATTCACACAGAGGTGGGTCACAGATGCGTCGGTGCCATTGTAAACGGTAAGATTGTCCCTCTTGATTATGAACTCAAAAGTGGTGATCAAGTAAAGATCCTAACCAGCAATAAAGCACAAGGACCAAGTAGAGATTGGCTGGATATTGTAAGGACCTCAAGAGCCAAAACTAAGATAAGGGCTTGGTTTTCAAGAGAAGAAAGATTGGATAGGATAACAAGAGGTCGTGACGAATTCATCAAATATCTAAGAAAAAGTGGCATTTACGGTAGCATCACTCTTGATTCCCAAGAAGTTAAGGAACTTGCCAAAGAGTACAATCAAAAAACAGTAGACGATTTTTTCGCTCAAATTGGCTCAGGTTTTATATCACCAAAGCAAGCTGTTACAAAACTGATAAAAAAGATTTCTGAAAACGTTGAGGAAGTTGAAGAGATTGAAGCAAAAACGCAAACGCTTGAAGAAGACCAGGCTCGTACTCACAGTGCGATAATTGTTAAGGGAGTTGGTGATGTACTTGTAAGATTTGCTAAATGCTGTACGCCAGTTCCTGGCGATAGCATAGGTGGTTATATCACTCGAGGTCGTGGAATTTCTATCCACAGAACAGACTGTCCAAATTTTAAGGAACTTGTTAAATCGCAGCCTGATGCCATCGTTGAAGTATCCTGGGCAAAGAAACCATCAACTACATTTAAGGTTCATATAAAGGTACTTGCTGTTGACAGGCCTCAACTATTAAAAGACATAACAGCGGCCCTATCTGATGCCGGTGTTAATATAGTTTCAGCCAATTTGCAAACAACAAAGGAAGGACTTGCAGCATTTAACTTCGTTTTTGAAATTGGAAACACAGCCATTCTAGATAAAATCTTGCAAAATATTAAATCTATTGAAAATGTATTTGATGCTTACAGAGTTTAAAAAATGATTGCTGTTATTCAAAGGGTTAGGAAAGCATCAGTAAAGGTAAATGAAAAAATTGTATCTGAAATAGGCAAGGGCGTACTCTGCTTTGTTGCTGTTTTAAAAGGTGATACAGAAGAAGATGCGAATTATCTTGCTGAAAGAATACCAAAATTGAGAATATTTGAAGACGAAAACGGAAAAATGAACCGATCGCTGATTGATGTTCAGGGAGAGATTCTTCTGGTTTCACAGTTTACACTTGCAGCCAATCTAACAAAAGGTTTAAGGCCTGGATTTGATATGGCAGAAACTCCTAACAAGGCACAAGAATTGATAGAGCTTATGATAAAATTTTTTACTCGTAACTCTATTACTTGCAAGAGTGGAGCTTTTGGTGCTCATATGCAGGTAGAGTTAGTAAACGATGGTCCTGCAACTTTTGTGATAAACACAAAAGAAAGGCGGAAAGATTAGATTGCAGATAAGGAAAGTTTCTGTTGGCAGGCTTGAAACGATCTGTTACATATTGGGTTTGAATAATGAAGCCCTCATCATCGATCCAGGTGACGAACCTAAAAAGATTTCAAGGTTTATCAACGCTGTAGGATTACGACCAATTGCAATTCTTCTTACTCACGGTCATTGGGACCACTTTGGTGCTGCTGAGAATCTTAAAAAAATATATAGTATTGACCTTTACGTTCATCCAGAAGACAGAAAATCAGTAGAAGAACCCTCATCCTGTGCTTTTAAGGATTATCCCTGGTTAGAGGTTTTTGCAGCAAAACCAACCAAGGAACTTGAAGAAGGAATAATGAAGATAGGAAGCTTCAATTTTGAAGTTATTCACACTCCTGGCCATACGAAAGGTTCTTGCTGTTTTTATTTTGAAAAAGAAAAAGTTATTTTTACTGGTGATACACTTTTCAAAAGCGGTATAGGAAGGACAGACCTCTCGTGCAGCGAACCGGATAAAATGCACCTATCGCTTAAGAAACTTTCAAGACTTCCTGATGATGTGGTCGTATATCCTGGTCACGGTCCAGAAACAACAATAGGAACTGAAAAATCCTTCAATGTGTTTTTAGATTTTTAACGGTGACAAAAATTGGAATATCGTAGAATCAAAGGAACAAGAGACATACTTCCTGAAGAGGGTTTAATAAGGAAAAGGATTTTTAGCATTGCTGAAAACCTTTTTCTAACATTCGGGTTCCTCCCAATCTCAACGCCTGTTTTTGAACAGACAGAACTTTTCGTTAGAGGAATTGGAGAGGCATCAGACATCGTTCAAAAAGAAATGTATACATTTCTTGACAGGTCAAATAGGAGCCTGACATTAAGGCCTGAAGGAACTGCACCAGTTGTGCGCGCTTACATTGAAAACAACCTATCCTCTTTTAGGTTTCCATCAAAACTTTTCTACATTATGCCAATGTATCGATACGAAAGACCTCAGAAAGGCCGTTTGCGTGAATTTTGGCAGATAGGTGTTGAAGTATTTGGTGCTCCTGGTCCAGATGTCGATAGCGAGGTTATTTTTTTAATGGTTGAATACTTTAAAAAGCTTGGTCTGAAAAACTTCACAACAGAGATAAATACCATTGGATGCCGTAAATGCAGACCACTTTTCTTAGATAAACTCGTAGAATTTTTAAACGAGCATTCAGAAGATTTATGCTCAGACTGCCGAAAGCGAATTGATCTTAATCCTCTTAGAGTTTTTGATTGCAAGAACGAAAGATGCATTACTTTACTGAAAGACGCTCCAAAGGTCTCTGAAAGCGTGTGTGAAGAATGTTTATTGCACTTTGAAGGTGTGATGAATCATTTGAGAATGCTTAATGTTGACTTTGAAGTAAATCCTTTTCTGGTAAGAGGTCTTGATTATTACGAAAAAACAACTTTTGAAGTAAAAAGTCCTCTTTTGGGCGCGCAATCTGCCATAGGTGGTGGCGGAAGATACGATCCCCTTGTCAAGGAATGCGGCGGAGAAGATACCCCTGGACTAGGATTTGCCATTGGCGTTGAAAGACTACTGATGCAACTCGAGGAGGAGGGTATCGTACCGCAAATAGAAATTGGAACTGACGTTTATATAGTTTCCTATAGAGGTTTAGAAACAAAGGCTTTTGAAGTTGCTAATCAATTGAGAAAGATCGGTATTAAAACCGAATACGATTACTTAAAGAGATCAATGAAGGCTCAGTTTAAGCAGGCTGATAAATTGGGCGCAAAAGTCTCTGTGATTGTTGCTCCTGAGGAGCACGAAAGAAATCTGGTAAAGTTACGCAATATGATTACAGGTGAAGAAAATCTGGTTAGTTATGATGAGGTTGTAGGATTGATAAAGACTATGGTCGAAAAGGTGGATGAGAGATGTCAATAGCAAAATATTCTTTCAGAACTCATGGTTGTGGTGAACTGAACGCTGAATTATTGAATACTTCAGTTGTTCTCTGTGGATGGGTGGATTCAATTCGTAATCACGGTGGACTTATTTTTGTCGATTTAAGAGACCGTTCAGGTATTGTTCAACTCGTCTCTGATCCTGAAACACCTTCTTTTGAGGAACTTTCAAGAGTAAAGCCTGAATGGGTGATTAAGGTAGAAGGAATTGTAAGAAGGAGACCTGAAGGCACAGAAAATCCTAAGATGCCCACTGGAGAGGTTGAAGTACTTGTATCATCTGTTGAAGTTTTGAGTTCTTCAAAAGTACCTCCATTTGAAATCGATGAGAATATCAATGTTGACGAAAGACTCAGACTGAAATACAGATATCTTGATCTGCGAAGACCGAATATGATGAAGAATCTCATTTTCCGTCACGAAGTTGCACTTGAAGTAAGAAAGTTTCTATCTGCAAACGGATTTATTGAAGTTGAAACACCTTACCTTACCAAGAGCACTCCTGAGGGAGCAAGGGATTTTCTGGTACCGAGCAGGCTTTACCACGGCAAGTTTTATGCACTTCCACAATCACCCCAACTTTTCAAACAAATCCTTATGGTGGCAGGATTTGAAAAATACTTCCAACTTGCTCGCTGTTTCAGGGATGAAGATTTAAGGGCAGATAGACAACCTGAACATACACAGATAGATATTGAAATGTCATTCGTTAATGAAGATGATGTTTTAGGACTTTCTGAAGAATTGATTAAGAGAATCTTTGCTCTTGCATCAATAGAACTTGAAACTCCCTTTATGCGTATAACTTATGATGAAGCAATGTCGAGATTTGGTTCAGATAAACCAGACTTAAGATTTGATTTAGAAATCATTGATTTAACTGATGTCTTTAAAGATACTCAAATAGGGGTTTTTAAAGTAGGTAATGATGGAATCATTGCTGGACTGAATCCTAAAAAGGTTTTTTCGAGATCTGAAATTGAAAGATTGACTGAGTTTGTTAAAGAAGAAGGTGCGCGTGGTCTTGCCTGGTTTGTTAAAGAAAATGGGGAGTTAAGATCTCCTCTCTTGAAATTTGCTTCTGAAAAAGAAATCTATGATTTGAATTCTAAAATCCTACCTGACTCCACTCTTTTCATAATGGCAGGTGAACGGGAAACAACACTTGAGATTCTTGGGAAACTGAGAATCGAATTAGCAAGAATCTTGGAACTTATTCCAGAAAACCAGTTTAAAGTTCTCTGGGTGACAGATTTTCCTATGTTCGAATGGAGTGAGGAAGAAAAAAGATACAAGGCTAAACACCATCCTTTCACAAGACCCAAGGAGGATACTTTAGTCTATTTAGATTCCAATCCACTTAAAGTTAAGGCATATGCATATGATTTAGTTATAAACGGTGTTGAAGTGGGAGGAGGCTCTTTAAGAATTTTTAAACCTGAAATTCAGAAAAAGATCTTTGACTTTTTAGGAATAAAAGAAGATGAAGCCCAAGAAAAATTTGGATTTCTACTTGAAGCTTTTGACTACGGCGTTCCTCCTCATGGTGGCATTGCTTTCGGTTTGGACAGATTGATAATGATCGCACTTGGTTTGAACACCATAAGAGACTGTATTGCCTTTCCAAAGACGCAAAGTGGTACCTGCTTACTAACAGGTGCTCCAGATACGGTTTCTATAAGACAGTTAAAAGAGTTAGGAATAGAGATCAGAGATTGAAGATCTTCTTATATACTTTCAACATTTCAGCACCAAAAAAGGAAAGAATACAGCCTGTGGTAATTAGTAAGACAGATATCCAGAAAACAGGAATTTCATATTCAGATGAGTTTAATGGAACCCAAGCAAATATAAGTAGACTGAAACCTGAATGTAAAATTAGTGATCCTGCCTTTTGGACGCGTAAATACTTTTCAGAAGGTACGTTACTTCCAGATAGCAATCTTACAAGCAAGAAGAACTGATAAATTGTTGATGAAAGAGTAGCAAAACCAACAGAATATTTTCCACCATAAATAACAAATGCAAAAATACTTAAAGCAATTATTGATATTACAATCAATAAACTAGAACGGAAATTGGATTTCCTTTCCAGACAAAGCACAAGCAAAACAACAAGCAGGACTGCGGGAAGCGTTGCAAAGAAATTCATATTATCGATGTAATTTAAGTAGTCGTGAGATTCTTCATAATTAGGATTCAGTTGAGATTGATACCAGATATAAAAGGAAGCGTAAAGAAATAGCAAGGCAAGAACAGCAAAGACAGCAACAGTTAGGTAGACAAGGCTGTTTTTAAAATTAACCATAACTATGCACCCCAGGCATAAAATAAGTTGTTGCATAGGTGAAGATTAAGGAAACAAAAGATAATGCACCCAGAACAAATGATGTTCTTTTTGTCCAATTCTGAGGGTATATTCTTGCATGAAGATAAGCTGTGTAAAATAGCCACATCATAATTGAAACATTTATCTTTGGGCTCCACCACCATGCCTCGTTGCTCCATGCTTCGATAGCCCACGGATAACCAACAAGCATACCGAAAGTAAGAAAGATATAGCCAAGAGCAACCAACTTATAGGAAAATTCCTCAAATAAAGAATTTGGTGAATCCTTCTTAAATATGAGCATTAAGTGATAGGGAAAGGCAAGAGAAAAGAGTGCATATGAGATAAATAAAAGAGGAGGATGTATCCACATATAGGCCGAATGATAAAAATACTTAACTCGATAATAGAAATTCATTATGTATGAGATAGATGGACCGCTTTGCCAAGAATTTGCTGCTGATTCAAGAGCAGTGATTTCAGAGTGAAGTATTGGTAACGGGTTTGAAAATGGATCAATAAAAGCAACTGCAATCAAAAACGCTGCAATTATGAAGCAAATTGGTTTTATTTTTTCCAAATCGTTCTTTGAAGATATAAGAACTGGAAAAGAAAATAGAAGCATTAAAAAAGTCCAGAAAAATATCTTTTCGCTTTCAATCCAGAGAGGCGGGAATAATCTAAGCGGTGTCTTAAGAAAATTCGCAGTTAGGTAAATATTGTTATAAATCTTTATGTGGAAGTATAAGATTATCAGGAACGAGACAAAGAAAAATAACGATGATATAAACGAAATAATCCTTATAGATTTTCTTTTTTTCAGCGAGGCAAAAACGATATAAGCGATTGCAAAAAATAATGATATGATTTTAAAAAACGGGGCAAAATCCTGGATGATATGCCTGAACGAGTAGTATTCACTGAAAGAAACCATTAAAGTTATTTTAATAAAAGACGAAAAGATTATTAACGAACAAAATTGTGTTATTATTTAATTTATCGGAGGAAAGTTGAAGTCTACACGCATTAATGCAGCAATAATCGTAGCAATTATGGTTACGTTACTTCTATCAGGATGTGGAGGTAACGCACCCACGGCTGAACAAATTTCTCAAACAGCCCTTCAGCCTTCAGGTTCAACCACGCAGAGTGCTACCACTCAAAACGCGCCTCTAAGGACCCCCTTAAAATTACCGGTAATGCTTAAGGTGGACAAGTCAACCCCACAGTTTATAGTTGAGGCTCTTCAACAAAAGAAACCTATTCTTATTTTCATATTTAAGGAGAATCACCAGATATCTCTCATTGTTCGTGAAAATTTGAAGAAATTGATGCAGACACCATATGCATCGAATCTAATTTTTATTGCTTTAAACATCGACAAACCTGAGCACGTGTCCGGTTTAGTCGATTCATTAGGAGTCACTTCAGTTCCTTTTTTGGCTTTGATTGATGAAAAGGGACAGATTGTAAAAGAATACTCTGGATATGTTGATGAAAAGACGATTATACAGGCAGTTTATAACGTTACTGGTGGTGCACTTCAAGAATCAACCGAAACTGTGAACGACCAGGGGAGCGAATAAGAATGTTTAAAAGGAAAGGATATCAGATATTTACTTTAATAATTCTTATAGTCATTTTCTCCTTTCTTGTTGGTTGCACAAGGAAGGAGGTTGAACAGCCAAAAACATTTGTTCCCACTAAAAAAGTTGAAGTAAAAAAAGTATCCCTGGACGAGATCATTCAAGAAACTTCGATAACACTTAATACCACCTGGACCCCATTCACACTCGATGATTTTCTGAGTTATCTCGATGCTAAGAAACCACCAGTTATTGAATCAAAAGAAGATGAAGGTAGTCCTGTATCAGTAAGGCTGATTTACCCATCAAGAAACAGCATAATCGATAGAAACATCAGTTTTATTGCATCTGCATCAAGTGATAATGGAAATATTGATAGTGTTACATTTTATTTAGATGGGGAAAAAGTTGCCGAGTTAAAGACACCGCCCTACAGGTTCGATTTTAATCCAGATACTTATGCTAAATCAGAACACATATTGAAAGTTGTCGCTAAAAGTGGGAAGTATAAGGATAGCGATTCTATAAAGTTTTACAACGTGATAAAGGGTTCTTTTGTCATCTATCCATGGAAAGTAAGCAGTGGCAACATTCCTTACAATTATGTGAACAACTTCTATCAGCCAGATGGAGCAGCAATGGAAGCTGCAATGTTTACAGCCTATAATTCAAACTATTTCTACGTGGACTATGTAAGAAGACTACCATCAGGCCTAAATTATCTAATGGGTAGAGTTTCACTCGATGGAATAATAGTTGCTGATCAACAAGAAGAAACCCTTTATGCAAGATTCTACAACTATGCAATAAACAGGTTTGATCCGAGTTATCTTTACGAGTGGACACTTGCAAACGCGCCAAGTGAAGGACCGGAAAAGCGTGGTGAATCTTATACCTTCGACCCGTTGGAAAATACGGGACAATACGCAGGTAAACTTATAGGCTCCACATTTCCATTTTATGGTTTTAACCCACGGAATAAGGAGTTTCGTTTAAGAATCGAAGGCAAAGGTCCCACCAAATTTTTTGTTAAACCAATCGTGGTTGAATACTATGCAATTAAGGATACGAAAAAGCCTACTGTAAAGTACGGAAAGGTGTTTTCCACTGGAACAACGGTTACCTGCGAGTTCTATGTTTCTGAACCAGTTATTACGACTATCTATGCTTACGACAGCGATGGAATGGTAAGAAGCCTTTCAGAACCGAAATTTGAAGGTTGGAACGAAATAGAAATTTCTGATCGCTCTACAAAAAACATCTCTATAAAAGTTATAGATGGTGCAGGATATATAAGAACTCTTCCAAAGAAGTACGTTTCCAGATAAGAGAAATTCCATTGCAAGTAAACTAAAATAATAACTGTGGAAAACAATTTTATCCATAATGACGCACCTTTAGCGTATAGAATCAGACCGCGTTCCTTTGATGAGTTCATAGGACAGGAACGCATTGTTTCTGAAAATTCACCATTAATGACCTACCTAAAATCAGGAAATGTGCCTTCAATCATACTTTACGGTCCACCTGGATCAGGTAAGACAACACTTGCATATCTGATTGCTGAATCAATAGATGCTGAATTTTATCAGCTTTCTGCTGTAGAGTCCGGCGTAAGGGAAGTTAGAAGCATAATCGAGACAGCAAAAAGAAACAACATAGAAGGCAGAAAAACAATTCTATTTATCGATGAAATCCACCGTTTTAATAAAGCTCAGCAGGATGCGCTTTTGCCTTCTGTGGAAAGCGGTGAACTCATTCTCATAGGTGCCACGACTGAGAATCCCTTTTTTGAAGTTATCAGGCCTCTTCTTTCAAGATGTATGCTTTTGGTTCTTGAGCCACTTAGCGAAGAAGAAATTGAGAAGGTTTTAAGGAGAGCGCTTACGCTTAAGGATGGATTGAATTCTGAATTTGAGCTGAGCGATGACGCTATGAATCTTATCATTAAGCAATCAAATGGAGATGCAAGACGTGCCTTAAATTTGCTTGAAGCAGCATCAAATTTTGCTAAAAGAAAAGGAGAAAAAATTATATTTCTTGAAGATGTTAAAGAAGTTTTAACTGCAACCACTTATTATTACGATAAATCAGCAGATCTTCATTATGACTTTGCTTCTGCATTTATTAAGAGCCTCAGAGCATCAGATCCTGATGCGGCTTTAGTCTATATGGTAAGGATGATAGAGGCAGGAGAGGATCCAAAGTTTATCGCAAGACGAATGATAATCTTTGCTTCAGAAGACATAGGAAATGCTGACCCCCTTGCTTTACTGGTTGCCAATGCTGCTTTTGATGCAGTTGAAAGAGTTGGCTTGCCTGAGTGTCTTATCAACCTGAGCCATGCTGTTACATATTTGGCATCATCTCCAAAGAGTAACGCTTCTTATCTTGCCTTAATTAATGCCCAGAAAGATGTTAAAGAAAACCCTTCAATTACAGTTCCTTTAAAGCTCAGAGATTCTCATTACTATGGCGCAAGAACACTGGGACATGGGGTTGATTATAAATATCCTCATGAATATGAAGGTCATTTTTATCCTGAAAGTCTTATGCCAGAAGAGTTAAAAGGTAAAATATATTACAAGCCCACTTCTCAGGGTTTTGAGAAAAAAATTCAGCAAAGGCTTGAGAAGTTAAGAGAATTAATAAAACGAAAGGGAAGTGGAGATTGATGGATTTTCTTTATTTTTTGATCTGGCTCGTTGTGGGATTAAGTGCTGCATTCGCTCTTTTCTGGCTAGGTATGTTGTTTGCCAGTTTAAAAAAGACAATTGAACTAATAACGAATGAAGTTATTCCAGTAATTAAGGAACTGGAGAAAACAATTGAGAATATTAATTCTGAACTTGAAAGAGTAGAGACGGCATTCAAGAAAGTAGAGGAAATCTCGGGAAAGCTGAAATCAGGTATTCAGCAAGTTGAAGTCCTTGTGGCTCCAGGATTAACTCGCATATTATCTTTTGCCAATGCTATCAAGAATGCAGCAAGCATAATTATGAAAGGTAAGAAGTAGATGAGAAAGATTATTCAGTTAGCAATCCTTCTAATTTTTTCCATCTTTATCTTTAGAAGAAAAAGGTTCAGATCTTTTTTTAGTGAAATGTTTGAAAATTCCTTTGAAAAGATAAAATTCATCATTATTGAACTAAACGCAAGGGAGAATTAACTTGGCTACAAAATCTGATAGTTTTGGCAGGAACTGGAAAGAATTTGTCGAGCCTGCGAAATCTCTTTTAATAATCGCGCTTGCCATTTATGTCTTGTACCTCGCAATCAAAAGCCTTATGCCTGTTTTAACGCCGTTTATCATTGGTCTCTTTATAACTTATATGTTAAGACCTCTTTACCTGTTTTTTAGACACAGAAAATTGCCTAAGCCTCTTTCATTGCTCTTCACCTATCTCATCTTCATTGTTTTACTTGTATTGCTTTTGGTTATTTTCATTCCGATGTTGGTGGCCCAGGCAAAGGAATTTGTACAGTACATACCTAAAATAGAAAAAAATTTGATGAATTTAATCGACCGTTTAAAAGAATTTTTAAGCAGATATAACGTAACATCTCAGATTGAAGGATTTATTCAAAGAGGATTTGGAGATCTGTCTTCAAGAGCCTTAAACATCTTCAGATCTGTTTCGATTGCCGGTATATCTTTTATTTCTTCAATGTTAAACCTAATTTTAGCGTTTATTATTTCTGTTTATTTTCTTAAGGACTGGAAACCTATTTCAGAAACTATTAAAGCCTTCCTTAAGGGCGCTTTTGGAGATTCAGCAGTTGAATTCTTAACTGAAAGCAATAGAAAAATAGCGCTTTTTGTTAGAGGACAGATAATAGTTGCTGCAATAACTGGTTTAATATCAGGCATTGTTTTGTACATTCTCGGTGTTCCACTTGCAGGGTTTCTTGGAGTACTGGTAGCCATTTTTGATCTTGTTCCTTATTTTGGTCCTATCTTTGCTGGCAGCCTTGCCGTTCTTCTTGCGCTCTCTGTTTCACCATATATGGCGATCTGGACTGCGTTAACGATGTTTTTGGTTCAGCAATTTGAATCAATGTTTCTTTCGCCTATGATTGTTGGAAAAAACACAGAAATTCATCCAATTGCTATTTTGTTCTCTTTTTTGCTCGGTGCAACCTTATTTGGTTTTATAGGTATAATTATTGCCGTTCCTGCTGCCGGAATCATCAAGGTCTGGTTGCAAAGAAACTTTCTTGAACAGGGGAGGAAAACTTGAAGAGCTCTCACATAAGAAGATTGTTTCTGGATTTTTTCAAAGAAAAAGGACATGCCGTACTTCCTTCTTCATCTCTTGTACCTGATGATCCTACTCTGCTTCTTACTGCTGCAGGAATGGTGCAATTCAAACCTTACTTCTTGGGTCTAGCAGTACCACCTTACAGTAGAGTTACAACAGTTCAGAAATGTGTTAGAACAAGCGACATTGAACGCGTTGGAGAAACAGCGCGTCATCTTACTTTTTTTGAAATGCTTGGTAACTTTAGTTTTGGAGATTACTACAAGAGAGAAGCCATCGGTTTTGCTGTCGAATTCCTGTTTGAGAGGCTAAAACTTGATAAGGATCGATTCTGGGTTACCATCTACGAAGACGATGACGAAGCATTTGAAATTTGGTCAAAAGAATTTGACTTTCCAGAGAACAGAATTGTTAGATTAGGTAAGGAAGACAATTTTTGGGAAGCTGGTCCTGTTGGTCCATGCGGTCCATGTTCAGAGTTGATTGTAGACAGAGGAGAAGAATTTGGTTGTAAGAGGCCGGATTGCAAACCTGGTTGCGATTGCGATCGCTTTTTAGAAATCTGGAACCTTGTTTTTATGCAATACAACAAGAATGAAGACGGAACGCTAACTCCACTACCAAAAAAGAATATAGATACAGGTATGGGACTCGAAAGAATATCTTTGCTTATGCAGCAAGCAAGAACTGTTTTTGAGACTGACCTTTTGCTACCAATCATCAAAAAGATATCTGAACTCGTTGGTATCGAATATGGAGATAACCCAGAACATGATAGATCAATGAAGATAATTGCTGACCATTTAAAAGCATCCACCTTCCTTCTTTCTGATGGTGTTATTCCTTCTAATGAGGGAAGAGGTTATGTTTTAAGAAGACTGATAAGAAGAAGCCTCAGTCATGCCAGCAAACTCGGCTTTAAAGAAGAGATTTCTGCACATATTGCTGATGTGGTCATACAAAACTTCTCAGATAGCTACCCTGAACTCGAAAGTAATCGAGATTTCATAATTACAATGATTTCTGCTGAAGAAAGAAAGTTCTTGCAAGTTCTTGAAAGAGGAATATTGATGCTTGATGAAGAACTTGAGAATCTGAAAAAACAGGGAAAAAATCTAATTTCAGGAAAATCTGCTTTTAAACTTTACGATACCTTTGGTTTTCCTCTTGAGCTTACTATTGAGCTTGCAAAAGAAAAAGGGTTTTTAGTTGATACTGAAGATTTTCAAAGGATTGCCGAGGAATCAAGAGAAAGGTCAAGACAGAGTTGGAAAGGGAAAAAGTTTATCTTTGATGCCTCATTATATTCTGAAATTTCTTCAAAAATTGGCGAGGTTGAGTTTACAGGATATGAGAAAGATGAGGATGAAGCCGATCTTCTGGTGATTATCAAAAATGGTTCAGTGGTTAACGAAGCTTACGAAGGTGAAGAAGTTGAAGTTATTGTTTCACAAACACCGTTCTATCCAGAAGGTGGAGGACAGGTCGGCGATACAGGAATTATTAACGAAGTAAACGGATCCTTCGAATTAAAAGTATATGATACTCAAAGACCTTACAGCAACATCATAGTTCATCGTTGTAAAGTGATGAAAGGAAAGGTAAATTCAGGCTCAAGGGTAAAACTGTTTATAGATAGATTAAGACGTCGTAACATAGAGAGAAATCATACAGCCACTCACTTGCTCCACTGGGCACTCAGAATTGTTTTGGGCGATGGCGTAAAACAGTCTGGTTCCTTCGTAGGGCCTGATTACTTTAGATTCGACTTTCCATATGAGAGAGGTTTGACCAGGAAGGAGATTGAAAAAATAGAAAATCTCGTCAATCAGAAGATTGCCGAAGCACATCCTGTTAGAAAATTTGAAACAACGATTGAATATGCGAGACAGATAGGTGCGATTGCACTTTTTGGAGAAAAATATGGTGATTATGTAAGGGTTGTGGAATCAGGGGACTTTAGCCGCGAACTCTGTGGGGGAACCCATGTCAATAATACTGCAGAAATCTCATTATTTATCATCAGATCAGAAAGAAGCATAGGTAGTGGGCTTAGAAGAATTGAGGGGATTACAGGAAAATCAGCCTTAGAGAGCGCTCAGAAATATATTTCTGTAGCAAGAGAACTTGAGACCTCATTGAACGTCCATTTTGAAGAATTAGTTCATAAAGTAAAGGAAATCGCAGAAGAGAATGAGAGACTCAAAGAAGAACTTGAAAAGACAGAAAAGATTGAGTTCAAGAAATCTATAGAGATGATTATCAATTCGTCCTATGAAGAGAATGGAGTACAAATTATAAAGGGAGTTTTTGATTCTCGTCCACTCAAAGATCTTAAAGAAGTTGTAGATAGGGCACGTAAGAGTTTTAATGAATATGTCGTAATAATTGGTTCAAAATACGGAAACAGGCCATCTTTCTATGTTGCCTTATCGAATCAACTCTCCCAAAGAGGTTTAAATGCTTCAGAATTGGCTCGCGAAGCTGCTAAGTTGATTGGTGGTGGCGGTGGAGGAAGCAATCTGATGGCTGAGGCAGGAGGAAAACAACTTGAAAATCTCGAAAAGGCTTTGGATATTGTTGAGGAAATGGTTTTAAAGAAGATCAGGGGAAATTGAAAGTCATTGCCTTTGATGTCGGAAGCAAGTATACTGGATTTGCAGTTTCAGACCGCACAGGTACCATACCATCTGAAAGTGGAATAATCGAGTCCAATCTAAATGAAGTTGCAAATTCGATATTTAAAAAAGTTAAGGAAGTTGGTGCTCAAGCCGTCGTAATTGGAGTACCAAAAACTCTTAAGGGCAAGGATTCAATACAAACAAAGAGTGTTTTAAGCATTATTAAAATGTTGAGGGAAATGCTTGACATTCCAGTTTATGAAATCGATGAAAGATTGACAACAATTGAGGCAACAAGAATCTTAAGAGATGCAAATGTCAAACGAAATCGAAAGAAACTGAATGAGGTTGCAGCAAAGTTGATCCTTGAAACCTTCTTAGAAATGCAAGGAAAGGTATCTGATGAGAGCTAAGATAGGCGTTCGAATCCTTGTACTGATTGCTATAGTTGGATTCATACTGGCTGCTCTTCCCGTCCTTTTTAATGAAAATGGAAAATCGGGAAGAGGAAAAGAGAAGATAATTGAGGTTAAGCAAGGTATGTCGTTTTATGAGCTATCTGAAATCCTTGAAAAGGAAAAAGTTGTCAGTTCAGCCTTCATTCTTCGTAAGAAAGCTGAAAAAGATGGAATAGATAGGATGTTATCACCTGGTAGGTATAGGTTTTTTGAAAATTCAAGTTACGAAGATGTTCTTTTGACTATTAAGAAAGGTCCTATAGTCGAGCAAGTAAAGATAACCATACCTGAGGGATTTACAAACAGGCAGGTGGCTGAAAGACTCTCTCTTGTTCTAAAGAGGGATTCACGGGAAATACTTAACTACTTGAACAGTTCAAAAAATGAATTTGTAAGTAGGTATCCCTTTCTACTTGAGGTTCCAGGAAACTCACTCGAAGGACTCCTTTTTCCAGATACCTATTACTTAAAGCCTCAAGAATCTGAAAGAGAAGCAGTAATTAAAATGCTTGAAAACTTTGAAAAAAAAGCTTTAGAAGTCGGTCTAATCAGCCAGGACGGAAAGCCTGTTAAAGGTTTTTACGAAAAGTTAATAATTGCGTCAATCGTTGAGAAGGAAGCCAAGGTTGATGAAGAGCGACCCATAATTGCCTCAGTTTTTTACAATAGGTTGAAAAAAGGAATGAAACTTCAAAGTTGTGCGACGGTCGAATATGCACTTGGTTTTTCAAAACCCTCGCTTACCAACGAAGATTTAAAAATTGAATCACCATACAACACATACCTTTATGAAGGACTTCCTCCAGGGCCAATTTGCAATCCAGGAAAAGAGTCTTTAAATGCTGCAATGAATCCTGCGAGTACAGACTTCATTTATTTTGTACTCAAAGATGAAAGCGGAAGACACTACTTTGCAGAAACCTACAGTGAGTTCTTGAAAGCTAAGGCGAGGTATAGAAGGTGAAAAGCCTTGCGCCACAATTTATTGTTAAGGATATATCCTATATTACTGATAAGGTTCTGAAAGAATTAAGCGTCTCTGACATACTGCTTGACATTGATAACACGATAGTTGAAAGAGATAAAACAGAAGTACCTCAAAAAACCAAGGAATGGATTCTTTCTCTAAAGAAAAAAGGATATCGCATATTTCTAGTATCAAATAGTCTGAGTAAAAGGGCTAATAAAATCGCCAGAGATCTTTATTGTGATGGACTGATTGCTCCTGCCGGAAAACCTTTTCTAAGAAGAATAAAAAAATTGCTACGAGAAAACAGAATCGAAAAAGAAAAAGCTGTTGTAATCGGAGATCAGGTATTTACTGATTTGCTTATGAGCAAGAGATTGGGAATAAGGTGCATACTAGTACTACCACTCTCAAAAAGTGATTTACCTCATACTAAACTATTGAGATTGATCGAGGGAAGACTCATTAAAAATTGGATAAATAGTTCAAGTACAATATTCTTAGGTGAAGGCAAATGATTAAATTTGCACTTGTAGGGCATCCCCTATCACACACTATTTCTCCTCTCATCTATAAGAAAATATTTGAGATGGCAAAAATCAAAGGTGATTATCGAATTTTTGAGATTCCAACAAGACGTCTGTTTTACAACATATGCTCTGAATTACTTGAAAATGGCTATGATGGAATAAATGTAACAATACCGTATAAGGTTGACGCATTTTATCTATCTGAGTTGAAATCAGATGTTGTTTTAAGAACCCAAAATGCCAACTTCCTATATCTAAGCGAAGGAAAAATTGCTTCAGAGAATACTGATTATTTTGGACTCGAAGGAAGCATTAGAGACCATATTTCTTCAAAAAGAAAGGCAGCTGCTGTTATTGGATATGGCGGTGCTGCACGGACCTGTATGACCTTACTTAAGGACCTTAGTTTTGAAAGAATATTTGTGGTTGTTAGGAACAAGGAGAGGGCACTTAAATCATTGAAGGATTTTCTACAATCATTTTCAAGGGCAAATATTATCCTTATTGAAAATCCAGAAGAAGTTTTAGATGAATTGGATTTACTAGTAAATGCCACACCTGCAGGTATGTATCCAAATGTTAATGAATTACCGTTTGGTTCTGACCTTATCTTAAAAGTATCCCAAGATGGTATGGTTTTAGACCTGATTTACAACCCAAAAGAAACATTGCTCTTAAAAATGGCAAAAGAAAGAGGTATTAAGGTTTCAAATGGGCTGAAAATGCTTGTATATCAAGCAGTTAATGCAATTGAAAAAGTCGCCGATATAAATATCGATAAGGATAAATTATACATATCGGTGGAAAACGAATATGAATAAGAAGGCCAGGGCATTAGGAAAAGAACTTGTAAGACTTGGAATAATTTCCAATGAACAGTTAAACGAGATACTGCGCGAAATTGACGGTAAATCCTTGGTGAGGGTTATTGCTGAAAAGGGATTTGCATCAGAGAGAATGGTTGCCGAATCTCTGGCGAAGGCATTGGGTTATGAATACATAGAACTCTCAAACATTCAGATAGACCCAACTGTACTGGCTCTGGTACCAGAGGACGTTATTCGAAAGTACAATATTATGCCATTTGAGCTTAAGGGTAATAAATTGAAGGTTGCTATATCTGACCCGTCTAACGTCTTGGCAATCGATGATTTAAAGGTAATCACAGGTTATGAAATTGAACCCTATGTTTCAACTGAGAGCGAGATCTCCAATTCTATTGAGATGATGACACGCTTGGACGCTGATGTTAAAGAATTCACTGAAATAGGTCTTGAAGAAGAAACAAATGAAGAAATGAAAGTCATGGAAGAGGTTGAGTCGGAAGATGCGCCAATAGTGAAACTGGTCAATGCTATTCTTACTGAAGGTGTGCGTTCAAGAGCCTCTGATATTATTATTGAACCTCACGAAAACGAAGTTCGTGTAAGATACAGAATAGACGGAGTTTACCACGAAATAATGAAGACAGCTAAATCCACTCAACTTGGGATAATCACTAGAATCAAAATTTTAGCGAATATGAATATTGCAGAAAAAAGAGTCCCTCAGGATGGAAGAATAAATATGTTGATAGATGGACGGCAGGTAGATTTCAGAGTTGCCACTTTTCCTACTATCCATGGAGAAGCAGCTGTGTTGAGAATACTTGAAAAAGGCAGCATAATGATTGAACTTGATTCACTCGGGTTTCTCCCTGAACAATTAGAAGTCTTTAAGGATGCCATAAAAAGACCATGGGGCGCAATAATTGTTACAGGACCGACTGGAAGTGGTAAGACTACCACCCTTTACTCATCTCTTAATATGATTAACGATGTTGGAAGGAATATCATCACTGTTGAAGACCCTGTCGAGTATCGTTTAGAGGGCATCAATCAGGTTCAAGTTAATCCTCAAGCTGGACTGACGTTCGCCACAGCATTAAGGTCCATCTTAAGAAACGACCCTGATATTGTGATGATAGGAGAAATCAGAGATGCAGAAACAGCAACAATTGCCATAGAATCAGCCCTCACAGGACACTTGGTTTTAAGTACTCTTCACACAAACAATGCTGCTGGTGTATTTACTCGTTTGATTGAGATGGGCATTGAACCTTTCCTCATCTCATCAGCTATTGATTGTGTTGTTGCACAGAGATTGGCAAGAAAATTGTGCGACTACTGCAAAGAACCATACAAACCAGATAGCGATTTTCTTAAGTCTGTCGGATTTTCTGACGAAGATATTTCTAAGATAGATGCTTTATACAAGCCAAGGGGTTGCGATTATTGTTCAAAGACAGGGTACAAAGGGAGAACAGGTTTGTATGAAGTATTAAAGAATTCAGATCAAATTAGAGAACTTGTTCTTGGAAAAGCAACTACTGATGAGATTACAGAAAAGGCAAAGGAAGAGGGCATGCGTACAATGCTTGAGTGCGGATTACACAAAGTTATGAAGGGTATAACATCAATAGAAGAGGTCTTAAGAGTAGTATCATAGGTTAGGGGTAGGTGAAGCAGATGGCAGGAAAAAACGATTGGGATTTTCCAGAAGTAGATGGCGATTTCACCTTAATCGACGACCTTGACATACTTGATACCGCCGACTTCGAAATTATCGAATTGGATTCCAAAGATAATGTAAGTAAAAACGGAGAGAACGCTAAAAAAGACGATTTTGTGAGCATACTTGAGGAAGATTCTACATTGGAAGAAAAAGAAAATGTGATTGAACCCTCTACCATAATTGATGAAAACCTGGAAGAAGAAATTAAGGCAGCAGATAGCTACGAAGTTGAAAAGGAATCAGTATCTATTGAGGAAACAGATGCTACCCAAAAAACTGAACAGGTTTATGAAAATGAAGGAGAAATCGAAGAATTTTCGAGCAAGGAAGAAGAAATGGTAACAACGGATGGATCACAAGTCGAAGTTCTTCAAAATGACCAGGAATCGGTAAAAAATAAAATCGAAGCAGAACAGGTATCTTCTCTTGAAGAAAAACGAGATGAAGAAGAGAATGAATATTATGAAAATCTTATGAATCAGGGGGATGAAATGGTAACAAAATTTAAGCAAGAAGAGATAAACAATATTTTAAGGAGTTTCTTAGAGGTTTCACCAGATTTTCAAGCGGCAGCCATAGTGTCAAGCGATGGATTTGTGATTGCTTCTGATCTTCCAGAAGGATCTGATGAGAGTAAACTTGGAGCAATGTCAGCAGCCATAATCTCGCTTGGTGAGAGAGCCTCCAAAGAATTGGAAAAGGGCAACCTTGAAACTGTATTTGTTGAAGGTGCTAATGGGTATGTGCTTCTAAGCTATATCACTGAAGATATGTTACTAGTTGTTTCAACAAGCAAATATGCAAAACTCGGCCTGGTTTTTTATGAATTATCATCACTCAAAAAGACGCTTAAAGGATTGTTTGATTAAAAAAAGGAGATATTTAGATGTCTCTGAAAGGAAACATAAAGGATTTCCAACTTGATGAGATAGTTCGATTTATTGAAGCTGGTAAGAAAACAGGTGCGTTGGAAATCCAGAATGGTCCTGAAGCGGCTGTTCTTTACTTTAAAAAAGGAAGCCTCTATTTTGTCCATAGAGGTTCCAAACCGATTTCAATAACAGAAAAGGTGCTAAATAGTGGAATTATAGAAGAAGATATCGCTCAAAAAATAAAATCAGGTAAGATCTTTCCTCCTGAAACGGCAAACCTGAGCGAAGAAGCCAGAAAAAAAGTTGCCCAGATGATTTTTGATGAGTTGGTTGAACAGACCGCTGATATATTTTCCTGGTCAGAAGGAACTTTTGTTTTCAAGAATAACGAAAAAAGAACCGGAGAAGATTGGGGAGTAACCATAGACACAACTCGTTTTCTTGAAAAGGTTAGAAAACACTCAGAAGTCTTTAAAAGATTTTCAGAGCACGCAAAGACTTTAAAGACTGTTATCGAACTCAACAAGAACATATCTCCTGATGAAGATATTATCATTACTGGTAAGGAATGGAAGTTTCTTAGCGCCTGGAAACCAGGAATGACTATTGAGGAAGTTGCCAAAAATTCAGGCATATCCCTATTGACAGCAATAACCCTTGCAACGAATCTAATGGAAAAAGGCCTGATTGTAGCCAAAAATGAAGAACTGAAAGAAGAAGCAAGAGAATCTCTTCCTTCTGAGCAGGAAACCGAAAAGATAGTGCAACAGATAAGAAAAGAATCTGTAGAAGAAAAGGAAGAGTTAATAGAAACACCTTCAGAGATAGAAGAGACCCTGGATGAAGAAAGTTTGATTGATGAGCTTGCTGCGATTACAGGAACCTTAGAAACAACAATCGAATCTTCAGAAAATACTAAAAAGGAACTCGAAAGCATTTTGAAGACTTTAAAGGAACTTTAACAAAACAGGTTCCTTATCATAAGTTAAAATCTTTTTATGAAGAAGAAAGTTTATAAGTTTTTTGTTGCAGGTCCTCCAAATGCAGGCAAAACTACTTTTGTTCAAACCGTCAGTGAAATCATTCCACTCGATACTGATGTTAAATCGAAAGACAGAAAAACAACAGTTGCTTTTGACTTTGGTGTTATAACCATAGATAGCGAAAGAGAGATTCATATTTATGGTTTACCAGGACAGGATAGATTTTCATTCATTTGGGAAATCGTTAGAAATGGAGCCTTGGGATTTATCTACTTAATTCCTGCGACAGGATATGACATTCTTGATATTATGACTCATTACAGAACTTTGATAAAAATCGCTAATTTGCCTCACGTCATTGCAGTTACAAAAGTTGATTTGAAGCCACTTGAAACTGGTGATATCTTTCAAATTGCCAATACTTTGGGTATGGATGATAGAGAAATATTTACGCTAGATCCAAGAAATAAAATGGATGTTAAATCAACGATTGAACGACTCATTGAAAAAATTCTATTCCTATTAAGATAAGTTAATAAAGGACGATAAGAAGATAATATGACGAAGAAAAGCCTAGCGCAAATACTTCTCGAATCTGGTTTGATAACACAGGAGCAGTTAAAGGAAGCTGAAGAATTGAGACAAAAAATGGGGCTTCCTTTAAGTTCTGCTCTTGTCTACCTTGGGTTTGTTGCTCAAAAGGATCTTGCAAAGAAAATCGCTGAGCAGATAGGTTTACCTTTTATAGATTTCGAATCATTCAGCCCTGACCAGTCTGCCATATCTTCTGTATCAGAAGAAATTGCCCGCAAGTACTCAGTCTTTCCAGTAAAAATAGAGGGCAATTCCCTTATTCTTGCAATGACTAATCCTAAGGACATCATTGCTATCGAAGAAATCAAAACTATGACAGGATTGGAAATAAGGCCTGCAGTTGCAATTAAGGAAGAAATCGATACAGCAATCGATCTCTATTACAAGCCATTAGTCGAAGAAGAAAAGAATTTAAAAACCGAATCAGAACACTTAGAAGCAACAGAAATTGATACGTTTTCACTTAAGACCGCAATTATTGAAAGCGTTGATCTCAATAGATACAACATCGATCCTAACGCTGTTATGACAACGACAGAAGAGATAGCAAGAAAACATAAAATCATTCCAATTGCTTTTGAAGGCGGAGAACTGGTAGTTGCTATGGCAAATCCAAAGGATATTTTTGTTATAGATACGCTTTCGATTCTTACCGGTTTTGACATAAAGCCAGTTAAGGCTGAAGAACATCAAATTGAGGAAGCGATTTCAAGATTCTTTAAAATGGCTGAAGTCGTTGAAGTTGGTGAAGAAATTGAAAACCTCATTGGTGGAGATTCAGATGCTGAAAAGTTAAAAGAGATTTCTGTAATTTCTGAAGAAGCTCCTATTGTAAAACTCGTCAACCATCTTATTGCTAAGGCTGTGAAATCAAGGGCTTCTGATATTCACATTGAGCCTATGGAGAAAGATGTAAGAGTTAGATTTAGAATTGACGGCGTTCTTCATGAAATAATGAGGTCTCCAAAAAGGCTACAGGCTGCTCTGATTTCAAGATTAAAGATTATGGCTAATCTTGATATTGCAGAAAGAAGAAAGCCTCAGGATGGCCATTGTGCTGTAACAATTGGAGGCAAAGTTTACGATTTTCGTGTGGCTACGCTTCCAACAATTTACGGCGAAAGAGTTGTTCTTAGAGTTCTTGCTAAGGAAAGTATTCTTCTGCGTTTGGAAGATTTAGGGTTTCTTGAAGATTCATTAGAAATTTATACAAGAAACTATAGAAAATCTTATGGTGCCATAATGATTACCGGTCCAACAGGATCGGGAAAATCCACCACTCTCTATGCAACTCTAAATGTTTTAAACACTCCAGAAAAAAATATAGTTACCATAGAAGATCCTGTTGAATATAGACTTAAAGGAATAAACCAAATCCAAATAAACCCAAAAGCCGGTCTTACCTTTGCTCGAGTATTAAGAGCAATGCTAAGAGCAGCACCGGATATCATTATGGTTGGAGAGATAAGAGACAAAGAAACAGCCAAAATAGCCGTTGAAGCAGCTTTAACAGGTCATCTGGTTTTGAGTACGCTTCATACTAACGACGCACCATCTGCAATATCGCGTTTAATCGAGATGGGAGTCGAGCCATTTCTTGTTTCCTCTGCAATACGTTGCGTGCAGGCACAGAGACTGGCGCGTAGACTCTGTCCAGAATGTAAGGAACCATATACTCCAAAAAGAGAATGGCTGGAAGAACTTAGGTTTCCTGATGCCGAAGAGGTGGCAGTACTTTTTAGAGCAAGAGGCTGTCCGAAGTGCAATAACACTGGCTATAAAGGAAGAATTGGAATCTATGAGGTTATGGAGGTAAATGACGAAATTGAAATGCTTGCTGCAAAAAAGGCACCAACAGAAAAAATTAGAGAGGCCGCTTTAAGGAATGGAATGCGAACCTTGAGACAGGACGGGCTTTTGAAAGCAAAATTAGGAATTACGTCTGTTGAAGAGGTTTTGAGAGTAACTGTCTAATGCTAAAGAATGGTTAACTTGTACCGATAAATTCATCTTAGGGAGGTGCGTTATGCAACAGCAGAAACAGGTTACAATTGACGAACTCCTCGTGAAAACATTGGAATACGGGGCATCTGACCTTCATATAACAACAGGACTTCCGCCTGTAATAAGACTTCATGGAGAATTAAGGGCTTTGGATTACCCTAAACTGCTTCCAAACGATACTCGTGAACTCATTTATTCAATAATGACTCAGGAACAGAGAGATGTTCTTGAACGCAATTGGGAGTATGATTTTTCTTATTCAATTCCAGGGAAGGGAAGATTCAGGGTCAATGTTTACTTTCAAAGAGGCTCAGTTGCTGCTGCTTTTAGAACTATTCCAGCGAAGATTCCAAGCATAGAAGATTTAAGGCTTCCAGCTGTTGTTCAAGAATTTGCAATGAAACCACGTGGTTTTGTGCTTGTAACTGGACCGACAGGTTCAGGAAAATCAACAACACTTGCAGCAATCATAAACATCATAAACGAAACAAGAAGCTGCCATATTATAACGATTGAGGACCCTATAGAATTTCTTCATCCTCATAAGAAATCAGTTGTAAATCAAAGAGAAATAGGAACAGATACTCATTCTTTTTCGAATGCTCTAAAATATGCATTAAGACAGGACCCTGACGTTATTCTAATTGGTGAGATGAGGGACCTTGAGACCATTCAAACAGCACTTACTGCTGCAGAAACAGGCCACCTTGTTTTTGCGACCTTGCACACCGTGGACGCTCCACAGACGATTGACAGAATAATTGATGTTTTTCCGCCTCATCAACAACAACAGGTAAGAGTTCAGCTGGCTGGATGTCTTCAAGGTGTGATCTCTCAGCAGCTTTTACCAACCGCAGATGGAAAGGGTAGAGTGGTTGCCTGTGAGGTTCTTGTAGCAACCGCTGGGATAAGGAATCTTATCCGAGAAGGAAAGACACATCAGATTTACACTGCAATCCAGACCGGACAGAAGTACGGAATGCAGACATTAGATATGGCCCTTGCAGACCTTGTTAGAAGAGGATGGATAACTTATGATACTGCATTAGAGAAATGTCAAGATCCACAAACACTTAAGCAACTAATAAGGGGTGGATAATAATGCCTTCAACTTTTGCCTATAAAGTAAGGGATCGTTCTGGTAAGGTCATTTCAGGTGCAATAGAAGCCGATTCTGCACAATCCGTCGCATCTAAATTGCGCTCAATGGGCTATATTGTTCTTGAAATTTCAGAAAAAAAGGAAGCATTTTCCTTTTCTCTCTCTTTGAGAAAAAAGGTTAAGCTCAAAGATTTAACAGTATTTGCCAGACAGTTTGCCACGATGATTAATTCAGGTGTTTCAATTACCCGTGCACTTGCTATTCTTGCTGACCAGACAGAAAATCCAACCCTTGTAGAAGTTATAAAGCAACTTCGAAAAGATGTAGAAGCAGGTCTTTCATTATCTGAAGCGCTTGCAAAACAGGAAAGAATCTTTCCTCCAATATTTATAAATATGGCTCGCGCTGGTGAGGCTGGCGGAGTTCTTGATGAAGTCCTCTTAAGACTTGCAGAGCATTTTGAAAAAGATGCAGCAATAAAGGGAAAGGTAAAATCAGCGCTTACCTATCCAGTGGCTGTTCTTGTATTTTCATTATTGATAGCCACTGTAATGATAGTTTTTGTGGTTCCTACGTTTATGAATATGTTTGGATCTCTTGGCGGAAATCTCCCTGCTGCTACACAGATGTTAGTCAATCTATCCAACTTCATCAGAAGTCGCTGGTATATAATCATTGGTGTCATTGCAGCCCTGGTTTATGCATATAGATTTATAAACAGTACTGAAAGAGGAAAATATTTCTTTGATAGTTTAAAGCTCAGACTTCCTGTGTTCGGCGCTCTCATTAAAAAAATGTCACTCAGCAAATTTTCTAGAACTCTTTCGACACTTGTTGCTTCTGGAGTACCTATCCTTCAAGCATTAGATATAGTAGCAGATACTGCTGGAAATGCCGTAGTTTCAAAGTCAATAAAGGAGGCAAGATCTAGCATAAAAGAGGGTGAAAGCATATCAAAACCACTTTCAAAGTCTCCAGTATTTCCCCCTATGGTTGTTCAAATGATATCCGTTGGAGAGGAAACTGGTGCTCTGGACACGATGCTTAAAAAAATTGCTGACTTTTACGATGAAGAAGTTGAGGCAATGGTCGAATCATTAACTTCTCTCCTTGAGCCTCTTTTGATGATATTTCTTGGTATTCTCATTGGAGGAATTGTCATTGCTCTTTACCTACCAATGTTTTCAATCATTTCTGTAATGAATCAGCAGGGTTAAAAAAATCTAAAAAATTACTAAAGTATTTTCAGTTTTTAGTCGAAATATAGAAAAGATGGTGCACCCCTAGCGAAAGGAGGTGAAAGCAATGAAGAGAAGAGAAGCAGGTTTTACTCTTATCGAGCTTATGGTCGTCGTCCTTATTATCGCAATCCTTGTAGCGATTGCTGTGCCAGTATTTTCAGCTGCTCGTGAGAGTGCCTGGAGAAGAACTTGCCAGTCCAACCTAAGAACAATCGATGGAGCAGTTCAAACCTACTATGCATCCTATGACGAACTTCCAACAGGATTTATAGGACAAGTTACCAACAGCCACCCATTGGTAGCTGGTGGTTTCCTGAAGAGAGCACCTGAATGTCCAAAGGCAAAGAGCCAAAATCTGCAGACAACTGTTTATACACTCACCGGTGACATTCAAAACCCACAAGGTATAACTGCTGTCTGCCCAGGAAACTACCAAGGTCATGACTATTAATAGTTGGTTGAGAATCAAATTTGTAGAAGCCCCCTCTTTTAGAGAGGGGGCTTCTAATTTGTGATATTATCTTATAACATGGTTCAAAATCTTGAATATTCTATATTTGTGTTTTTTATAGGCGCTATTTTTGGTTCTTTTGCAAATGTTTTGATTTATCGAACCCCAAAAGGCATAAGTATTATCAATCCACCTTCTTCCTGTCCAAAGTGTAATAATAGAATTAAGTGGTATGATAATATACCTCTTTTGTCCTACATTCTCTTAATGGGGAAATGTCGTTACTGCGATCAAAAAATTCCTTTTCGATATTTCTTAGTTGAATTATTAACTGCCGTTTTATTCCTGATAGCTTCTTTTCAGAGCCAAAATTATTTAACCCTTATATCATTATGCTCTCTTTACTTTTACCTGGTGGTTGTTACCTTTATTGACCTTGAAAATAGAATAATTCCAGATAAGATAAATTTTGGATTCCTTATTTATTCCATCATATTCTTTTTGCTGACAGAACTAATCACAGATAGCCCATTGCCAGTTGTTGGTAGAAGTGGATTAATTTCAGTTCTTGTGGGAATAACTAGCATAACAGGCTTCTTCCTTACAATTGATTTGATTTCTATTCTGATATTCAAGAAACCAGGAATAGGTTATGGAGATGTTAAGATGGGCCTTAATCTAGGTATTTCCTTAGGCTATTATGCTCCCCTTGTACCGTTGATTGCTTATATCC
>JAOADC010000047.1 GCA_026417515.1 Actinomycetota bacterium | reverse complement strand
AAAAAGAACTCGTCAGGGGCGAGGTGGATAACATCTATCTTTTCTTCCTTTACTCCAAGCATCTGAACTATATCGCGTTTAACGAAATTTGAAACGGTAATAATTCTTTTTGCCTTTCTTGCTGCAATAAGGTTCCACATTCTATAGATTGCTCGTTTTCTACTTGAAATTATTGGATATTTAAGAGGCATCAGATCGTGGATTGTGACAACAAGATTTTGTGTATCTAATAAGGAAACTGTGAAATGTGGAATGTGGAGAACTGATTTCATATTGCTGGCTCTCATAAGGCTTGCTTTTTTGCCGAACCCGATGAAGTTGGAGAGAGAGAATACCGGTTCCTTAAGGATTACCCTGGTTATATTAGAATCTTTCTCGAATTCTTCTATTTTTTCAAAATCTCTCTCTGTTCCTAATAACTTCATTTGGGCAGGTTTCTTTAATCTTATTAGGTGCTTGATAAGGTTAGTAGAATACCTGCCAATTCCTGACCATTCGCTCATTCGAAAATCAAAGATTAGTTCAAAATCTTCCACTGTCCTCTCCCTAAATCGTTAGTCAATTAGATTTTAAGTTTAATCACTAGATTTGCTTAATATAAAAAACAAAGCACTGTTAAATCAGACAATGCTTTTAAAGACTGACTATTTTTTCAACTCAACTGAACTTTCTATAAAATTACTTTATGGGAGTTGTTTTCGTTTTTGGTGAAGAAACGTCAACTATAAAGGGTATCTATTTAAGACAACTTAAAAAACGTTTTCAGGATATCAACAAGAATCAATTATCAATAGTTGAAGTTGCTTCTAAAAACTACCTGCGTGAAGATTATCTAAAAACTTCGAAAGCAAACTCAACAAGAATTCTTATAAGTGAATCTTCAGATCATAAAAAGGTATGTGCAAGTCTGGCTGAAAGCCTGAAAAGATCAATAAAGTCTTATCCAGAAAAAATTGTTGTCTTTGATGCTTCAAGCGAAGTTGCCTGCCTTTTGTCTGATCTTCTATCGAAAGAAACAGGAGCCAGATTATTCATCTTGCCATTTTATGAAGGAGATTTAAGCAACTCTTCAAATCCAAAGGCAATCCATCTATCGACCAACCAATTTGCCAGTTCAATCCTTGAAAGGAAGGGTTTATACGCTTTTCAAGTTCCCGGACCTGTTTGCTTTAAGGAATTTTCGAATAAAACTGTTCTTCCCTGCCCTCCTGCAAATTTAGCAATCTTTGTCTATGATAGGATGAGGTTTGAAAATTTTAAGAAACTCGTAAAGATACTGGATAGGCTTTCAAACTCCTTCAGGTTGACTGCCTTCTGCAGTCCAGACTATGTTTCTTTTGTTCTAGACTATGTATCTCTTACTGAGAAAACAGAGGAAGTTAAGGCTGTAAGCTTTTCAGGAATAGAAGATCTGGAAGAACATTTTGAGTTCGTTCATGCATTGATTTCGCTCGATAACGACCTTTTTCCGGTTGAAGCGGCATTTTCTACTTCTTTTGGAAGACCTGTTATTGCACTTAATGAAGGCCCTTCAAGAGAGATTGCTGAAAGAACGTCAGGTATAACAATTGAAGTTGCGGCAGAAGAAAATTTGCTGGATGCCATAAACAGATTCATAGAGAAGCATGATTTCGTCGATCACTCGCTCGTAGAAAACTACAAAAAGGACTGTGCACAGGTTGACACTTTCCTGAACTCGATTAATTCAATCATCTAGAATGAGTTAGCGCCTTAATTAAGGTAAGTCAGGAAGGGTCAAAAGCATTCATAAATCTCTTATTTAATTTCTTGATTAAATAGCAAGAATCACTATCTGGTTTTGGCTTAGAAAATGTTTTTTGTAGAGAGCAATTGATAAAGTAATAAAAAAGACAAACTGAAAGAATTTAACTGATTAAGAACTATAAATTAAAAATCCTTGAAAATAGTGGTGGGAAGAAAAAATTTTCTGTTCAAGTGGCTTATGCTCTTTTAACGACTTCGGTGTAGATGTTGGCAACATTTTCGGCCATTCTTCTAACATCGAAATCCCTTAAGACGCGTTCGTATGCATTTTTTGAAAATGTTTGTCTTAATTTTTCATCAAAAAGAATTTTCTTAATGGCATCTGCCAGTGCTTTTTCATTTCTTGGAGGAACCACAAGGCCAGTGACTCCATCGAGATTGGCATAGGATGTTCCTGTACCTAATTCAGTTGTAACAACTGGTTTTCTACATGCCTGTGCCTCAAGTTGGACAATTCCAAATGCTTCAGTCCTTTCAACAGAAGGAAGAACGAAAAGTTCACAAGTATGATATAGGGCAACAAGTTTTTCAAATGGTTGGTGCTTTAAGAAAACTACCCTCTCCTTAATGCCTGTTTCTTCTGCAAGTTTCTTTAAAGATTCTTCAAGGGGTCCACCGCCAACGAGAACGAGTTTGTAAGGTTCTGGAATTGATTTAAACGCTTTTATAAGGTATTCAACTCCTTTGTAATAGATAAGTCGACCGACAAACAGAACGAAGGGAGCACCAATCTCCTTTCTCACATCTTCCTTTAATTTTTCAATGGACTCGTCAGTTTTGTATTTTTCTGTATCTATACCAAGTGGAATAACCCTGCACTTTTCTTTAAATCGTCTTAGATATGGAGATGTTTCGATGTAGTTTGGAGAAGTTGCAATTATCAAATCGGCTTTCTTAAGAAACTTGATCAAAAATGGTTCATAGAATTTGAGAAGAAACTTCTGCCTTACTATATCAGAATGGTAGGTAACAATAAGTGGTTTTTTAATGCCTGATAAAAGGAAAGATACTTCACCAGGTGGAAATGGGAAGTGAAAATGAAAAATGTCAGCCCAGTGTTCTAAAGCTCGAAGTTCTTTTATAAAACCAAGAGGAACAGGTGAAGAAAAATAAACTCCAAGACTTCTTGATTTAATAACTTCAACATCATCTATTATTTCTACTTTTCTTCTCCTATTTTCTGAGCAAGCAAGAACTTTTCGCTGAATATGTGAAGGTAGGTAGATGGAAAGATCACGAACATGGGTCTCGACTCCGCCTATAACAGGGTAGTAAAGCTTGTTGACAAGAGCAACTCTTATTTCTCTGGACATTAGAAGACTTCACCTGGTGGGTAGCCAAAGTAAGATTCGACAACTTTCTTTGGAAGAGGTGATTTAGGAGCAACCTGACCATGGCAGTACTGAGAACAGAATCCTGGTCCATGACAGAGCATTTCACAGTTGCCTGGATAGAACTGCTGATGGCTCCAGTAAACTTCCTCGTCCTTTCCATGATACTCTATAGGGTGGCAGCGTCCGCAGAATTTTCTGCCAGGTTGGAAGTACTTATTCCCATCGTAGTGGCAGCGCCAGCAGAGTTTTTTCTTGGTAAAAGCAGCGTAAGTTATGTGTGCAGGTCGCTCCCCAACCCAATTTTCTGGATGTGGCATTGTAACTCCATGGCAGGGCAGGCATTCCTTCTTTTCATCGTGGCAAGCACCGTAGCATCTGAGTGTTGTTGGTAGTTCCACCTTAGGTAAATCAACATTTTTTGCTACTCTTTCACCTAATGCATACTTGGGATGGCAAGTCTTGCATTTTGCTGATGCTTGCTTTCCGTTATGGCAGGTTTGACATCCAAACATCGAGTATGTCTTTTGAGGTTTTGTAACATTTGGATGAGCAACCTGATTATGACAGTCAACGCAGGAGAACTCTGAACCGATCAATTCTTTGTGGCTCATCTTCAGGTTTTCATCTTTTATGTTTCTTTTGAGAATGTCTTCGTGGCATCCAAGGCAAGAGGCTTCAAAAGCTCCTCCTCGTGCTCTAATTGCAGGATTCTTCTCTCTCTGACGATTCAGGTAAAAAACAACAAGCATTCTTGAGAAGTCGATTTTTTGACGAACATAGCCAGCCACTCCAGGCACCTTGTGACATCTAATACATTCTATGCCTTTATGAGGCGTTCTTTTCAATGCTGACATCTCGTATTGCTTTTGATGGCAGTTAAGGCAGCTCTGCGTCCTCTGTGCATAGTAATTCATAGTGAAAATCAGCATCAGAAAGAAGATTATCATTATTATTCTGTTGATAAGAACATCGGTTTCACGAACCTGAATCTTCGTAACAAGGATTACCCGTTTTCCGCGCGTTGCAAAGAGATAGATGATAAGACCAATGATGACTATGATTGAAACAACAATGAGAAGTATGAGCGTAACCATCAAAGTTACTCTTGGATCTGAAGTGGGTGCTGTAATAGCCTGCTTCAGATCAGCCAGAAACCTTGTCCATATATCGTTAATTTTTAATTGAGAAAGGATATTCTGAAAGTTATTCAAATCCAGCCAACCTCCTCAGCATCCTAAGAAGGTCCTGGGGTACTCCTGGATGCCTGTGGTTCTGGTGGCAAAAATCGCAACTCTCCTTCGTATGGCACTTATAGCACTTATCAACCGTTTTCTGCTTAGCCTCCTTGATATGCACTTTCACATACATCTCAGGATGTGGCATCTCCACTCCATGACAATCGAAGCAGAACTTTTTCTGATGACAGGCATAACATGCTCTTACGTTATCTCGATTGGTTGTAAAGGGGTGCATTCCTATCCAGTCGTCTGGGTGTGGTAGCGCAACTCTAAACTTGGTCACCATAACGTGGCAGGTGGCGCAGTAACTCATATCATGGCAGTTAGAACAGGTCTTGAGAGGGTTCTTGCCATGGCTGGCAAGATCTTTATGAATCAACTTATAGGAAGTTGTGTAAGGATTACCCTTAACTGCGTAATTTTCTTTTGTGTGACAGTGTCCGCAGTCATTTTTTGCTTTAACACCGTTGTGGCATTTAAAGCAGAGGCTCATATCAGGATAACCTCGTGTCAGGTTAGTTGTTGGATGAGCATCCTTAGTATGGCAGTCTGAACAACTGTAGCCGTCCTGATATGGTTCCTTGTGACTCATCCTAATCCCTGATTTGCCCTTGGTAGTTCTCGCAAGAATCGTTCGATGACAGTAAATACAGGTGGTATCACCTATTCGAATTTTTTCAGCACCGTCAAAGACAAAATAAAATGGCATCTCAGCAATAAGTAGCCTGAAATTGATTTTTGACGAAACAGTCATACCTGAGTGACAGGAAGCGCATCGCATATTCTTATGAGGAGAGTTTTTAAAACTTCTGTATGACTCTGAATGACAGACTCGGCAAGCAGTGTTAAAGGGAGAAAGAGAGGCAAGAAAAAGAAAGTAAATCAAAACGACAAGAATGGCAACAGTAAAGTAGAAGTTAAAATCCCTTATAAAACGTCTCTTATCTATTCTTTTTTGCGATTCTCTATCATTAATTGCTTTCAATTTGTTCAACGCCAGCTTCTGCTTGTCCAATGAATTTAATAACTTCGCTTGCCACCTTTTCGTTGTGGTTTTTAAGCAATCTTAACCTATTCTCCTCATTAGGAATTATTTCTATGTACGATGTTTTAAACCAGAATACCAATCCCTTGTGGATGGTGGCTAAAAAGTATGCACCCTCATCTTTGGAGTATCCACTGTTAAAGTAGTAATTTTCTAAAACTATTGCTTGCTGGTCTTTTGGAAAATCCTTGAGTTTCTCTTGAATGAAAAGTTCAGCATCAGAGAGGTTGCTAAAATAAACAACCTGACAGTAGATTACTATTGGTGAACGAAGCTGAAGGTTCATATCCTCAGGCTCATACACTGCTTCTGCCTTTGGTCGATCCTGCCCAATAATATCTTTTATTCCCTTTGTGTGGTAACCAATTATTCTGAGTGGAAAATATCTCTTCAAGTTGCTTGTTTTAATCTTTGGTTCAGTTCTCTGAGTCCTTCTCGTGACTGCGCTTGCTCTGGCAAGTTCGTTAGAAATTCTGTAAGAACCCCAGATTTCCAAGAACAAAGAAACAACAAAAAGCAACGTACATATTAAGAGAGCGATTCTTAAATATTCAAGAATTCTCTCTCTACTGACACTTTCATCATGCTGCTTTTTTTCAGTTTCTTCAACATAGGATGCTAATTCTTCATCGATTTTTAGATCAGGACCATTATCATTCCTTAATTCGTCCATTATTTTTCCTTTTTAAAAATCTCAATTTTTAACAATTATAACTTGTTGGAGTTAAAATTGCTTGTTTGTGAAAGGTTTTTAAAGCTTAAAAGACGAATATTTCTGCATAAAAAATACTCGAAGTAATTTATCTGGATTTCACTTGATAAAAGTTAATGGGATGGACAGGTAGTTTTATGATCAAGAACAGGGCAGATAGTTGTTTGCTCAGTTGTCTGCTTGCTTTGATTATTAGCATTGCTCTGAGTTTGATTGCTGCCGGCTGAATTATTCTTTCCTGAACTTTTTGTTTTATTCGTATCTGTTATTAAGGAATTTTTCTGGCTTGAGCCGCCACCTGCATTTTTTTGAGTATTTGCTGAAGATGAAGAATCTGGACAATCGGTTGAATCACAACCACCTAACTGCTTGCTTAACTCGCAGTTTTCTTCGCAATTTTGATTACTTACAGAAGATTGAACGACGCTCTTAGGATTTGAGTTTAAACTCTCAAGAGTTGAAGAAGGAGTTTCGTTTTTGATGAATCTTTGACCGAAAGCTGTAGCAGTAAGCACAAATGCGAGCAAGAAAAGAACAATATACTTGTAATTTGACTTAATATATCTCTTCATAATTTCAAGAATTCTCATTTAAATCCTCCTTTAAATCAGTAATCAATTCTGAAATTCAAGGTTACTGACGATTCATTACCAGATGAAGTTCTGGCAGAAACCTCGAGTCTATAATTACCCTTATCTTTAACAGGTTGGCCGTTATTCCAATCAACTAAATTGCCATCTCTGTAGAGGTGATATGAACTTTCAACCACATTAGAAAAGAACTCTATCAAAGGAGTAACCGGCCAGTTGTAGGTGCGATTATAAACAACACCATTTATAGTGAACAGTCTCCAGGAAGAATAACTTGCTTCAAATTCAGGCATTTCATCCAGTGAGTACTCCAATGGTTTAAGGCTTCCATTTTTGAAAACTATTGTGTAGTAGTAATCATAATTAAGCGGTGCACCCGGCTTAATAAAGAGATTTTTGCCAGATGTCTTCACTGTAATTGGAACAGACTGACCGTCGTGGCGGAGAAAAGTTATGAGATCAGGCACAATGCTCACTGGTGCGTTAAATTCATATGTGAAAGTCGTATCCAGTGAATCAAGATGGTTACAGTTCTTGATATCTGCATCCCAGGGACCAAATGCCTGACCATATTGATTATCTCCCCAACCATAGACATAACCATCGCTTGTTAGAGCCAGAGTATGGTTATCTCCACAGGCTATGCCGATAACCTTACCCTGTATAACACTAGGTACTCTTCTATTTTTTCCTTCAATAACCTCGAATGGGTAGGTGTGATTGACGTATGTATCACCAAAAACCACCACTGTTCCATCGGCTTTTAGTGCCACAGAATGAGATAGGCCGCCGTCCAGCATTACTACATTTGTTAGGTTCAAACCTGTTAAATCTCTTTGTTTCGCAAAATTTGCACCCCAGGCATATACCTTACCATCTGACCTCAAAGCAAGGCTGTGATATCCTCCGGACGCTATCTGCACACAGGAACCCTGAAGACCTGAAGG
>JAOADC010000013.1 GCA_026417515.1 Actinomycetota bacterium | reverse complement strand
TTTTCGAGATAATTGAGAATATCTCTTAGCATTTAAGTGACAGCAAGCATTCTTTTGATTGCTTTTAGAGCAGAATCAGCAATCTTTTTTTCAACCTGAACAAGATTTTCAGGTTTTCTCATCTGGTTTAAAAGCTTCTCCAGAGTATTCTTCTTCATATTTGGGCATAACGCCCTTTCATTCAAGGGATAAAATTCCCTATCTGGATAAGTTTGTTTGAGCCTGAAAAGCATTCCAACTTCTGTTCCAATGACAAACTCTCTTGCATTTATTTCTCGAGGAAGTTTAAACATCCCGCCTGTTGAGAGCACGAAGTCAGATTTAAGTTGAACTTCTTCACGACATTCTGGATGAACGACAATGACTGCTTGAGGATATTTCCTGCGTGCTTTTTCGACATCCTCTTCGCTAAACCACAAGTGCGTAGGGCAAAAGCCGTTCCAAATCACTATCTCTTTTTCTCTAATCTGTCTCTTAACAAAAAAACCAAGATTCTTGTCAGGCACAAAAATAATTTTCTTTTCTGGAAGGCTGTTAACCACCTTAACGGCGTTAGAGCTTGTGCAACAAATATCAACTTCTGCCTTAACAGCAGCTGAAGTATTTATATATGCAACAATAGGCGCATTTTTATACTCTTTTTTTAGTTCTTTAATATCTTCAACTGTTATCATATCTGCTAAAGGGCAGCCGGCTTTCATATCAGGTATAATAACTTTTGAATCTGGGTTGAGAATCGCTGCTGTTTCAGCCATAAAATGAACACCACAGAAGAAAATATATTCAATACCAGATAATTTTGATGCTTTCATTGCTAATTCAAGTGAGTCTCCAACAAAATCTGCAACCATCTGTATTTCAGGAAGTTGATAGTTATGAGCAAGAATAACTGCTTTTAATGATTCTTTCAAACGAGATATTTCATCGATTATGTGAGGATCAATATTCTGTCTAATATAACTTCTTTCAGTCGTTGCTATAGCCATTTTTCTATAATTCCTCCCCCTAAAACCAGATTGCCATCGTATAAAACTGCTGACTGACCTGGAGCAGGAAATAAACATTTTTCAAGGAATTTGATTTCAGCTCTATCCTTACTCAATAAGTTTACCAAACAGGATATTTCTTTAGCCCTGTATCTTACTTTCACCTTGCAGGGAAAATTTGTGTTTGGTGGTTTACCAGCAATGAAATTAAGGTTGCTCACTTCGATACCTGATGGGCTCAGATCATCTTCAGTTCCAAGAATGATAGTATTATTTTTAGCATCGATTTTAATCACGTAATACTTTCTTCCAAGAGAGACTTTCAATCCCTTGCGCTGACCAACAGTATAGAACGCAATTCCACTGTGTTCTCCAACAATGGTTCCGTCCTTTAAAATTATTGGACCTGGTTTTAAAGATTCGGGATAAAACTTTTTAATAAACTCCTGGTAGGTTGTAGAAATAAAACAAACTTCTTGGCTTTCAGTTTCAAATGAAAGTAACTTTATCTCATTTTTTATTCTCTCTTTTATATCTTTCTTATAAAAAAAACCATTTGGGAAATATATCTTTTTAAGCATCGCTTCACTTAGCCTATAGAGGTAGTAACTCTGATCTTTGCTTTTATCTTCAGCTTTTGAAAGGGCAAAACTCTGATTTTTTGTTTGAATAACTTTTGCATAGTGACCGGTTGCAACAATATCAGCTTTTTCGTCTTTGGCTACATTTAGAAGTTCAGAAAATTTCACTTTAGGATTACAAAATGTACAAGGATTCGGGGTTCTTCCTTTCAAATACTCATTTACAAAATAATTTATGACTTCGGTCTCAAAATTATTAGATACATCAACTACCCTAAAATCAATGCCAATTGTCTCAGCAACTACCCTTGCTCTTTCCAGGTTGATTTGTTGTCTATTAAGCGGCAGCAATCGTGAGATGCTCGAATTTTCAGGAAACATCTTAAAGAAGACGCCAGTAACCTTAACGCCTTTTTCTTTAAGGAAATATGCAGCAAATGCAGAGTCAACTCCTCCACTTAGGGCAACGACTGCCTTTTGCGCACGCTCAACTCTCTCGTCGTTCACTGGATATCACCTTTTGAAATCTTTGAACTATTCTGCAGAAAGCGCAGGGAGAAGAGACAGTTGGCTGGCCGCAGTTTAAGCAGATGTCGAGTCTTTCTTCTACTCCTCTTTCTTCGCTAAAAAATTTCTTGTTATCAATGAATCCACGCAGAAACCTTAATTTGGTTCCTGCAGATCGCTGCTCTATCTCATTCATTATTTTTTTATAAAAGATTGAAGAAGCGTTCTCTGAGTAGGGACATTCATCTTGTACATAATCAATTTTTTTCAAGAAAGAGTAAGCCGCCGTCTCTTTTTCAGTTCTTTCGCAGAAAGGTTTAACGCGAGGTGCAAAGTAGCCATAAGATGCTGGAAGCTTTGGATGTTGGCGTTTTAAGTAACCCATCTGCCAATTGAGCAGATTTCCTAAAAGAACTGCGGTCTCGTCGTCTAAATTATGTCCTGTGGCTAAGCAATCAGCACCGGTCTTTCTCGTAAAATCATTTAAAAGATACCTTTTTATAATACCGCACGTTGCACAGGCTGTTCTCTGGCCCATTTTCTTATATTCATCAATAGTAAAGCCAAAACTCTCTTTAAGCGAAACGATGCTTACAGGCAGACCATTTTTCTCTGAAAAATTTATGACTTTTTGCTTCGATATTTCTGAGTAATTGTTGAATTTGATTCCAAGATCAATATGAAATCCATGCGTCTTGTAACCTAAAAGTTTTAAAACATACCATAAAGCCAAACTATCTTTTCCGCCTGATATAGCAACAATCACAATGTCATTTTTTGAAAAGAGTTTGTACCGTTTGATAGTCTCTCTTGTTTTCTCTACAAAAAAGTCTTCAAAATGTTCGGCACAAAGCGATAGATTGTAAGATTTCAGATTTATTACAGCTTTTTTAGTGCATTTTTTACATTTCAAGGGTTCTAACCACCAGAGATGACGTCGATAATTTTTACTTTATCTCCATTTTTTAACACATAATCTTCTGCAACAAGCTCATCTTCAACAGTTACGATAACTGAATTTGGATTTATACCCAATTTTTCAAGAATTTCTTTCACTGTTCTTACCTCACTTATCACTTGTTCATTTCCTTTATAAACTACATTAACCCTCGCCACAGACATAACAATCCTTCCTTCTGTTTACTTTAAGAGTTTGAAGACTGGGTTTATTCAAATCAATAGACAACAGTTCTCCAAAAAGAGGCTTTTTGCCAAGAATAATTTGCACAGCCAGGGATGCTTCTAATGCTCCAGCAAAACCTGCCGTTGCGCCAAGTATTGGTGTGGTGCCTTCTTTTTGAACTTTACCGAAAAAAGCGCATTCAAAGCAGGCGCTCTCGTAAGGATATACAACTGACAACATTCCAGAAAAACCTTCCACCATAGCGTATAGAAAGGGTTTCTTTATAATATGTGCAATCCTGTTTAAAAACCTTCTTGCTTCAAGATTATCTGAACAGTCAATAAGAATATCTGGGTCAAAAAGAATTATTTCTTTTTCACTATCTTCAACTTTCTTTTCAACAACTTCTACGTTTGCTTGAGAATCAATTTCGAGAAGTTTTCTTTTTGCAGCAAGTGCCTTTGAAGTATTTATATCGCCTTCTCCATATAGTATCTGTCTGTTGAGATTCGATTCTTCTACTCTCTGGTGTTCAATCAATTGGATGTTTCTTATTCCAGCTGCCACAGTATACATTAACAGTGCGCTTCCAAGCCCGCCAGCACCAACAACGGTAATCCTTGCTTTTAATAGTTTTTCCTGATCTTTTACACCATTTTCAAAAATAAGAATTTGCCTTGACCATCTGGCATATTCCATAACTACATGCCTGTTTCGTATTCAAGTTCCATCAACCTTTGAGTTTCTTTCTCGAGTTCTTCAGGCAAGCCCTCGATTTTTAAGTTCAAGAAACCTCTAACAAGAAGAGAAGTTGCCTCATCCTTGGAAAGACCTCGCGACATTAGATAAAGTATTTGCTCTTCAGCGATTTTACCGACTGCAGCTTCGTGGGAAAGTTCAACATCTGCAGCCTTAGCATCCAACTCTGGCACAGCAAGAGTTCTTGATGTTTTGGAAAGCATCAACCCTTTACACTCAAGGTGGCCTTTTACATTATCAACTTCTGCTGTGAGGTTACCCCTTGCAATGATTTCAGAATTATCGTCAGATATCACACGACTGATTATTTCTGCTCTTGAACCTTCTGCTTTTAAAACTGCTCTGCCACCTACATCGAATTTAGAATTTCCATGACCGTAGATAATGGAGTTCAGCGAGGCTCTTGAATTTTCTCCCACAAGAAAAACACTAGGATACATCTGCAAAGTCTGTACCTCGCGCAAGCATATGTAATTATTAATGTAGGTTCCATCTTTTTCAACGATAACACCTGTTCTTGGACGAACATGAACTTCCTTTCCCCAGCTATGGACCATCGTGAAGGTGATTTTGGCGCCTTCTTTTACAAAAAATTCACTTATACCTATATGCATAGCAGCAGTAAACTCATCTTCTGTTGTACAACCTGTTATTATGTGAAGTTCACTTCCTGGTTCGGCAATAATGATATTATGCACGCGCTGAACAAGATTTTTTCTGGATATGTAAAGACAGGCTTGAACTGGATATATGGTTTTAACCCCAGGAAGAGCCCTTATAAAATAACCATGAGTTCGATGAAGCGCAGCCACAGCAGTGTATTTATCAGCATCTGGTTGAACAGCTGTCCACATCAAATCTTTCAACCATTCGTACTTTCTTAGAGCAGCTGTGGTCGACATTATCTCTATTCCTTCTTGTTTTGGGCGCGCGCAGAGAACCTTTGTGTCCTTCTGAAAGAATGTTCCACTTCTTCCCTTTTCTGAAGTTATTATCCCAGCATGCAATGCCCTTTTTTTGGTATTTTCTGGAAGCACTTCAAGGCTTGAGGCTCCATCTTCTTCCTCCGCCTGCTCTAAAAGAAACTTATCCAGGTCAACATCAGGCCCGTAAGCCGGTAACTTTTCAAGGGCTTTTCTAGCCCTCTCCATTTTTTCTTCCCAACTTATCTTTAGCATTTCGAACACTCCAAACATGCTTTATATCCTTTATCCTTAATATCTTTAAGAATCTTGAAAGGATCTCCCTGGCAGGCTATTTTGCCGTCGTAAAGAACGATTGCCCTATCAGCTTTTATAAAGTTCAAAATGTATCCAATATGAGTGATTATCAGTCCAGAGCGACCTTCAAGAAGTTTTTGAATCTCCTTTCCAAGAAGTTCAACATTTTCCACATCGACACCAGAGTCAGGCTCGTCCAGCAAGAGTAAATCAGGCTTTAATGAAGCAAGTTGCAAAATTTCAGCCCTTTTCATTTCGCCACCTGAGAAGCCAAAATTGACATCTCTATCAAGAAATTCAGTCATTTTTAAGCGCTTGGCAAGTTCTTCAATTTCCTCTTCGCTTGTGCCATTTTTGGCTAGATTGAGAAGGTCTTTCAGTTTTACTCCAATCAGTTTGGGTGGATGTTGAAAAGCGATTCCAAATCCCATATTTGCTCTCTCATTAACAGGAAGATCGTTTATGACTTTGCCTTTAAAGATGATTTCACCGCTTACAATCTGATACCCTGGATATCCTATAAGTGTATATAAGAGAGTCGACTTTCCTGCACCGTTAGGCCCAAATAGACAGACCGTTTCACCCTCTGCGATTTCAAAACTTACATTCTTCAGTATCTTTCTGCCTTCTACCTGAACTGACAGGTTTCTAACTTCCAAAATGTTAGAGGCCATTTTTAATCCTCCATTCAGAAAAACTAAATATTCTTGTTTTAAGCTTTTCTTTATCAAAAAGATGCGTGCTCAAATATCTCTCACCAGTATCTGGAAGAATTACGACAACACTTTTCCCTTTGAGCACTTCTTTCATTTTAACAGCAGCATAGGCATTTGCCCCAGAAGAAATACCCACAAGCAAACCATCTGTTATGGCTAAGGTTTGAGATGCTTCAACTGCTTCCTGAGTTGACACAAGAACAACTTCGTCGATCACATTCAGATTAAGCGTTCTTGGAATGAATCCAGGATTTATTCCCTGTATCCCATGTTGACCTGAGACACCCTTAGCAATTAGAGGCGATTCTTCTGGTTCCACTGTATATACTCTTAAATCTGAATTCATCTCTTTAAGAAACCTTCCAGCGCCACTGATTGTGCCACCAGTGCCATAGGCTGCAATAAAAACATCTATTCTTCCTTCCAATTGTTTCCATATTTCAGGGCCAGTTGTTCTGTAATGAAACATTGGATTTGCTTCATTGGTAAACTGTCCAGGTTGGTATGCCCCAATCTTTTCTACCAGGAAATTCGCTGCCTGAACAGCACCGTTCATACCATCCTTTGCTGGTGTAAGCACCACCTCAGCACCTAAGTGAGCAAGCAACAACCTTCGCTCTTCAGACATCGATTCTGGCATCGTAATAACCATTTTGAACCCAAATATTCTTGAAAGAAAGGCTAATCCTATACCAGTGTTTCCGCTTGTAGGCTCGACCCAGACTTTTTCTCTGTTTTCTTCTGGATTTACAGAAAGCAGACCCTTATTTATTGCATCTTCAACAAGAGAAAGTGCTAACCTGTCTTTTACGCTTCCCAGGGGATTTTGGGCCTCCATTTTGCCATATAGTTCGAACTCCAAGCCAAAGCGCTCTTCAAATCCTCTAAGACGGACTATCGGTGTTTTTCCTACTAAATCAGTTAAATTTCTTGCAAACATTGTAAAATCCATCAAATTTTTAAAGATATTGATCTTGTAGGACAGGCCTGCACACAGTTTTCACACAAGATGCACTTATCCTTGTCAAATCCAATGTGCCACTCGTCATCAAGGTAGAGAGCTTGAGTGGGGCATACTCCTGTACAAAGTCCACACTCTACACACTTATCGATATCTAAATCTATATCCTGTGCAAGTAGTTGAACCTTAATGCCTTGCTTTTCTAAGAAAGAGACTGCCTCTAAAAATTTTTCTTTCTTTCCTTTAACCTCAATTACAAGAACCCCGGTTTCTCCCCGTTCTATTTTTGCATGGATAATGTTTATGATAAGGTCATAATCCTTAACCAGATGGTAAGTTATAGGTTTTGTTACTGTGCGGGGCGGAAAATTTAAAACTATCTTTTTCCTCATTTTACTCAGCCCCTTTCCTGTAAGGAGTGAATGGCTTAAATACCGTATCCTTGGGCAGTGGTGCGACTGGCTCAGTCAAGAAGAACTTTTTCTCTCTGATCCAGTTTTTTAGAGTTTCTGCAATTTCCCTTGATCTTACATAAGAAGTAAGAGGAGCGGTTTTTACTTTCTTTCCCTTGATTTCCACCCAACCTGAACGCAGTTCTGCGTATGTCACTTCCTTGACCACAGGCCTTGAATTAGATGCAACAGCGTAATCAAGTATCAGAGTTTTTATCTGTTCGTCAGAAAGACCTGCTTTATATGCAATATCCTCATCCAGGATTGGTATTGGAACCCCTACGCCAACAAACAAAGAACAGCCATACCCTGTGTAGGTTGCTGCCCTGATATATCTTGTGCTCATTTCCTTTAAATTTCCGATAAGGGCAATTGTTCCTGCTGGCCCCAAAGGAATTCCATTCTCATCTCTCTTTCTTTGAGGATTATGTTGTGTTCCCTGCCAGGCGATATAACCAATAGTGCCTCCAAGGAATATTCTCGTTCCTATTCCCAAAGTTCTATATTCAGGATCTTTAAGAAGTGGCGATAATTGAGAAGAAGTCGAGTAAGTGACATTTCCATAGTTTGGAAGAAGTATACCCATATACGTGCGCAAGGTTTTGTTTGAAGAATTGGTGGCAGCTGCGTAGTTCTGATACGCATTCCTCGGATTAAAAAGAAAAGCCTCGTTTACAGTTTCCTTGTTTACCAGCGATTCAAGTTCGGTGTTTGGATAACAATCAGTGGGCCATTTATTATATGCGGAAATACTTATTGGCTTTCCTGCAACGAAATCCTCAATGACGTGCGCTCCTCCATATTCTATGCCCCTATCTTCGGATGGCTGTGTTGCTCCTATGTAAACATCTGCAGCAGCAATACCACCATATGCTTGCACTTCATTAAGATAGACCTCGAAAAACTTGAGTGGTGGATTGGTGTGACCAAAATTAATAAAAGCTCCTGATGAGCACATAGGCCCAAAAGTACCAGTAGTTACAACGTCTACTTTTCTTGCTGCTTCCTTAACGCCTTCGGATTTAACAATATCGACCATTTCTTCAGCAGTTACGACAACTGCTTGACCACGCTTAATTTTTTCGTTGATTTCTTCGACAGTTTTCTTAAAAGACAATTGAAGACCCTCCCTTCGCATATTTTTAACAATATAAATAAAGGGAGAGTCCTACATTCGGGGGGTTCCTCCTGATTTTGGATGATCGTTTTTCTTATAATTTCTAAGCTTCATTTCTACAATCCATATAGAATTAATCTGTTGTATAGATTTTAACGCTGCTAACGATTCAGTCAACATTTATTAGCAAATTCTCTGTGGTTTTTTTGAAATAATTTCATAAATGCCTTTGGATATTGCTTCATCCACAAGATCTTTTAAAGTCTTATCCTTTAACTCTCTAATGACTGCCTCGTGAATTCTTACCCAGATATTTCTTGTTACGCAGATATCTGCTCTATCGCAGGCGTTTTCGTCACTAACACAAAAAACTGGTTCAATAGGCCCTTCAAGAACTTCTATGATTTCAAGAATCGTAAGCGAATCATCTTTGACTTTTAAAGTATAGCCCCCTTTGGAGCCTCTTTTACCTGTGATTATTCCCTGGTTTCTTAAAAAAGAAAGAAGCTGCTCAAGATATTTTTCTGATATATTCTCTTCCTCTGCTATTTCAATTGCCGTTGCCGTTTTTCCCAATCTGGTCTTAACGCCGATGTTTACAAGCGCCCTCAAACCATACCGGCTTCTTGTTGAAAGCCTTAGCATACTTTAAATCCTCTCGAAAATATTTCACCAAATATTAAAATAGATTTTTCACTAATGGAAATATTTTGTCAAATTTAAGGAAGGCTCTGAAATGGAAAACCGCATTCGTTGTGTATTGTTTGATTTGGACGGAACAATTATCGATTCAATACCGCTTATTCGCACCTCCTTTCGCTATGCAGCAAAGAAGGTGCTTGGAAGAGAACTGCCAGATGAGGTCCTTTTGGCAAATGTTGGCAAGCCCTTAGAGCAACAGATGAAAATAATATGTCCAGAAAAGGCAGACGAGCTGGTAAGGGCTTACCGCGAACACAACCATCTTTATCACGACTCAATGGTGAAGCCAATTGAAGGAATAAAGGATATACTGGTTTGGCTGAAAAGCATTGATGTTAGCATTGGCGTTGTTACATCAAAAACCAGCCAGCTTGCCTGGCGAGGACTTCAAGTCTGTGGGCTTGAAAAATATATCAGTGCTTTGGTGGCAGCTGAAAACGTTGTTAAGCATAAGCCTCACAGTGAACCGGTCTTAAAGTGTATAGAGATGTTGAATCAAAAAACTGAGAACTCAGTTTTTGTAGGTGATAGCCCATATGATATTGAATCTGGCAAAAACGCAGGAGTTCTTACTATAGCAGTACCTTTTGGACCTTTCTCCATATCTCAATTGAAGGAGAAAAATCCAGATTATTTAGTAAGAAGTGTTGATGAACTATATTCGCTATTAAAAGAACTCGTTTGATTAATTGAATTACTTTTTCTTTTTGGGTTTGTTTTTTCCCTTGGTTGATGCCACCTTTGCAGTGGAGGCAACCTCTAACTTTTCATTATTTACCTTCAAAGAGGCATAGATAAAACCTGCGAAGGCAAGCAAGACAAGAACAAAGGTTGTCCACATAAAAAACATAAAGAAGTCAAACATAACCTGGCTCCTCCTAATCTTGAAAATCTTCCGGTTTTACTCTATCCAAAAACTGGCGAAACTCTTCAATTTTCTTGTTGAGCTCGCTATCAAAAATTTCCTTCTGCTCTTCGTCTTCACCCTGAGCTATCTGATCAAGAAATATGCCGGCTTCAATTAAAACACTTGCTTCAGCAAATATGGGTATTCTGCTCCTAACTGCCAGCGCCACAGCGTCAGATGGTCTAGAATCTATTCTCAATAATTTTGAACCCGATTTTATGTCTATCAAAGCATAAAAAGTTCGATCTTTGATTTCACTTATTACTACTCTTTGCGGCTTTCCACCAAGTGCTTGAATTATGTTTTTCAGCAGATCATGAGTAAATGGTCTTTCAGGTCTAACTTCACGTAACTCAAAAAGTATTGAGGTTGCTTCAAAATGACCTATCCAGATAGGCAAGAACACCTTGCTTTCAACGTCTACCAAAATCAACACGAAAGCATTCGCTTCTTCGTCCATTCTCACATCGTAAATAACCATTTGTCTTAATCCA
>JAOADC010000059.1 GCA_026417515.1 Actinomycetota bacterium | reverse complement strand
AAGTGTGTAGAGTCCAACTATGTAGTATTTACCAAAGAAGGCAAGCACCAAACCAGGAATCCAAACAAATGTATAGAAGAAATCAATCAGGGGAATGAAGAAGTCAAGGGCAGTTAAGTAGATAGCAAACCAACTCTTCTGTGTCCAAGGTGGAGCAATCTTTAATCCTTCTATCATACCTCTTGCCCATCTTGAGCGCTGACGCTGAAATGCTTTCAGTTTTTCAGGAACCTCAGTAAAAGCAACAGCAAGTGGCTCAAAGTATACTCGACAGCCTTTTTCAAAAAGTTTCCAGGTAAGAACTATGTCTTCTCCTATCATATCTGGCCATCCACCTACTTCTTTTACCTTCTGGGTTTTATAAAGACTAAAGGCTCCTTGAGCAACCAGAGTTCCCTGATAGAGACCTTGCATTCTCTTGATAGAAGCAATACCGATAAAGTAGTCCCATTCTTGAAGTCTTGTCATTAAATTCTTTCTGCTGTTTCTTACAAGAACATGTCCTGCAACTGCACAGCAGTCAGGTGGTGCACTTAGAATTCGTGAAACTATGTTTTTAATTGCTAATTTATGCAGTAAGGTATCAGCATCTACGGTTGCGAAGTATTCAGTGTCTATATATTTCAGTCCAGCATTCAGTGCGTTTGCCTTTCCTGGCTTTGGTTCTTTAATTACCTTTAATTTTAAACCTAATTTCTCTGCTGCTTTCTCGGCTACTTTTGCTGTGTTGTCTGTTGAACCATTGTCAACGAGGATTACACTTATCTCACCGTCGTAATCTTGGTTTTTTATATACTTTAAGGTATCTGAAATTTTCTCTTCCTCATTTCGTGCTGCAATTAGAATGGTAACTGGTTCATTTGGATTACAGACCTTCAGTGGTGGTTGTCTATCAAGCAGAAGACTTATGGTTGTAAAGGAAACAAGATAACCAGGAACATAGGCTATGAAAGTAATGATAAATAGGGAAAGAAACGGGCCAACAACTGAACTTAAATCATTGAACCAGGGGTAGGATAGATAAACTGATAAACCTACCCAGATGAATGCAAACAGTTGAGCAACGATAAACTTAATAATAACAGGCAAGTATATCTTTTTTGATTGTTTCTTTTCAATGCAAATGCTCATTTTGTAAAATAATCGTCGCTAAGTAGGTTAAACTTAAGTGAAAGGTTAAGGATTGAAAAAGATACTTTTCTTATGTACTCATAATTCAGCAAGGTCAATAATGGCAGAAGCACTGTTTAATCATTATTTTTCAGAGGTTGCTGAAGCAAAAAGTGCAGGAACTGATCCAACCGGGGTAAATCCTCTTACATTGAAGGTACTTGAAGAAATTGGAATAGACACAAAAAATCTGCGTTCTAAATCAGTTCAAGAAATGCTTAATGAGGATTTCGACCTGGTTATAACAGTTTGTGATAACGCAAAAGAAAGTTGTCCAGTCTTTCCTAAGCCTTTAAGAAAGATTCATCAAAGTTTTGAGGATCCTGCAGCATCGAACGATATCGAAGTTTTTAGAAGGGTAAGAGATGAGATACTACGTTGGATGAAAAATAGTTTAATTCTGGAGGTTTGATGGATTTAACGCACCTTTTTTCTGTCCGTGAACTGATTGGATTATTAACCTTAATAGTTCTTGAAATCATACTCGGAATCGACAACATCGTATTTATTGCAATTACATCAGACAGACTACCAGAGAAAGAAGCTTCAAAAGCAAGAAAACTTGGACTTTTGTTGGCTATTGCAATAAGGATCTTCTTTGTAAGTATCGTTGCTTGGATAGTCAAGTTAGAGCGGCCATTGTTTGAAATTATGAACCACCCCATAACTGGAAAAGGAATTATTATGGTTCTTGGAGGACTTTATCTGCTTGTCAGATCAACACTTGAAATTTATAAGAAGGTTGAAGGAGTGGAAGAGGAAGCAAGTAAAGCCATTGAAAAAAAATCAATTGGTTTCTGGAATGTAATACTGAACATACTTTTTATTGATTTAATCTTCTCCATTGAATCGATAATAACTGCTGTTGGTCTCGTTGGAAATGTCCTGATAATAGCATTGGCGATAGTTATTTCAGTTGCAGTGATGATAATCTATGTTGATGCAGTGAGCAGATTTATATTAAAGCACTCTTCGCTTAAAATCCTTGCCTTATCATTCCTTGTTTTAATAGGTGTGCTGCTCCTGGCTGAAGGCACAGGTTTTCACTTTCCAAGAGGATATGTTTACTTTGCGATGGCTTTCTCTTTCGTTGTGCAGATGCTTAACATAAGATACGAAGAAAAAAAGAGATTACTTACTCACCAGGAGGTCTAAGGAATGGAAAATTTAATGCTTAAATACCTAACAAAGATTGATTACGAAATATTGCAACAAATATTAGACACACTACCAGTTGATATCACATTTGTTGATTCAGAAGATAGGGTTGCCTACTTCAATAAGCTGGGCAAAAGAATTTTTCCCAGGACACCTGCTGCAATCGGCAAGCCAGTACAACTTTGCCATCCTGAAAAGTCAATTGATAGGGTTAACAAGGTTTTATCTGACTTAAAAAGTGGAAAAAGAGATGTTGCTGATTTTTGGATACAGCAGGACGGTCGCTTTATTCATATACGCTATTTTGCAGTTAGAGATACTGAAGGCAAGTATTTAGGTTGCCTTGAAGTAAGCCAGGATATAACAGATATTCGCAAACTTCAAGGAGAAAAGAGACTCCTTGATGATTAAGAAATAGCTATGCTATCTTTGCTGACATAATCTCTGGCTTTACCTCTTTTGCCGCATCAATGATTTTTTCAACTGCAATTTCTATATCTTCTTTAGTATGGGCAGCAGTTACAGTCGTACGAAGCCTTGCTAAATTTTGAGGAACTGCTGGGCTGACAACTGGAAGCACAAATAATCCACGTGCGTGGCAAGCTCTTGTCATTTCAAATGCTGTATCATCATCGTTGCAGATAATGGGGACAATAGCAGTTTGTGAATAAAGAGTATCGAAGCCAGCACTTTTCAGGCTTTTTAAGAAAAGTTCTGTATTGTTTCTTAGGTTCTCTACACGCCATGGTTCATCCATAATGACTTTAAATGCTTCAGCAGCAGCAGCAGCCTGAGCTGGTGGTAATGCTGCAGAGAATATGTATCCTCTCACTGAGTGCCTCAGGTAATCGATAAGGTCCTTCTTGCCAGCGATGTA
>JAOADC010000049.1 GCA_026417515.1 Actinomycetota bacterium | reverse complement strand
AAACAAGATAGGTGTGGTGTCGTTTCCATTTCTCTATGAAGAATCTTTAAAGCTCCATCCACTTGGTATAGCGTCTCTGACCTAAACTACTCCAACAGGTGTTCCATCGAAGTCGAGACCGAAGAGCTGATCTTTAAGCATCATCTAGCCCATAGTTCTGTGTGGTCAACAGAAACCATTATCAGCGCACTGAGGTGAAACCGCTGCTAAGGTGGTATTCCAATCAGTTAGCCAGCTTAAATACCTGCTGTTTGACCAGCTTTCATAAGCAACGTAAGTGCTCTAAATATTGTTGTTGTCAGCTGCCTCAACTGCGTTTATTGTTGCTGCAGCAAATTCAACCAAGTTTTTAGTCTTTGCACCAGTAGGGTAATACCGTTAACATCATGGCACCACTCGCAACCGCTTGCACCGTTGTTGCAGTTGCGGCAGTGTGGTCCGAAGTTGTTTACGTAATTATCCGGAGCCTAAGTATTGAAATTCATCTAGCGTGATCAGTGTCTTCGTTTTGTATCTTGACCATATCCGATATCAATGGATCGATGTCTCCACGAATATCTCTGTCCTCCCTGTAGAGTTTTCCCTGAAGAATGGAGCGTTAAGCGTTACTGTCGTGGCATTCTGCGCAGAACTTGTTTAAAGTGACAATAGCAATGTATTCTGAACCTGAAGGCTTGACAGCTCTTGTTGTTGTGCTGTCATTGCTAGGTCCAAATGGGAAGTCCCTGTCATAAGTCATCTTGTTTATTGGATATCCATCGAGAAGGCTAATGTCAGTGTCCTTGATTTCCTGACCTTCATTTGGATTGATTTCCACGTCAGGATTCTCAACAGGAATCCACTTTCCTCCTGCAAATGTTGGAACCCAAGGATCACTAGTGTACTGAGGGTAGCGTCCAGGATTTGCAATAACAAGTTTTGTTACCTATGAAGGAGCAATAGTGGTTGTATGTTATCAACTTTAAACTGGGTGATTCCTCTAGCTGCTGCAAGGTCATTCCATACCTATGTTTGTGGTTGAGGATATCCACCAAGTATTTTCTGTGGGCTTCCGTGTGGGCTGTGGTAGTCTATAAATGAGGAGAATCCACCCATATAGTACTTCGGAGGTAAGCATAAAAGGTATAATCAGCATCTTTGAACTTGCCATCAGAAGTTCCAAAGCCCATGGTGTGACCTACATTATATTCCAGGGCTAAAAAATCATCGTTATCTAATTGAATTTTTGCACCTGAACCTGCCCCCGAATCGTGACACCAATCTCATGCTTCAACTCTTTATTTAGTACGCAGAAGTTTGAACTTAAAAAATGCGCAGTGAACGGAATAGCACTCACGAGACTTCGGTGGAAGTTGTATAGTTGCCTTGAAGTTTCATAACGCTTGTGCAGTCCTGTTTTTTGTTGTAATTATAGGCTTCTCTGCCAGCAGTAGTAGGATCGCTCCAGAAGCGATAGATATGTGTTACTGCCCAGGTGGTTGTGTCGTAGTAAACACGTTGATAGGTCTTTGGAGCAATATCAGCAGCAATCGCTTAAGAAGCAACTGCCAGCAAGGGAACGACCAAGGCAACTACAAACTATGTCTTCTTGAACATTGAGACACCTCCAATTGTCTTTGAAGTATTTTTAAACCTTTTTTCGTTTTGACTCACACCTCTTTTTTTATTTAATTCAGCGTCACAATAATGAGATACGTAACTAATAATTTTTATAAGACCGGCGAGTGCTTGCATCATCAAATTCTGCTAAAAAGATAATTTTGGTTTGGGGTTCAACTATTTGTTAAACTATGAAGTATATCGACCTTGGTGTTTACCTACTTTGTAATAGTTGTTCATAATTTAAAAGCTCAAAAAAATTGGGCAGTATTCAATTTCCTGCCCAATATGTTTTTTCTGAAGGGATTAACTAACTACTTATGATTTTTCCATAAATTTTTCAATGAATTCTTCATACGACATAGTCTTTATCTTTCTTTTTGAAGCAACACTGCGCATTTCAGTATTTTCTGTAAACAAGAGAAAACGCTGTAAGAGCAATTTCTCATACCATCTCTTAGAGACAGCAGCTAAGGTTTCAGCATTATTTTTGTCTATTTCGTAAGTTTTACTTATCTCATTTGCAAGATTTTCAGAATAACTTCTCGGTTCAAGGATATCTGCAGCTGTAATTTCATCTTCAGAATAGTTAGCGAATTGCTGATATGTTTTCTCAGTCACATATACTTTGTTTGCAACTGAAGCAAGTAAAGCAAGATTTGAGTCTTCAATGACCCTTTTTAAGAAATCTTCATCAGCAAAGAATTTTTTCCTGCCAAATAAAGATAGCAACCAAATAATTGGTGGCACAAATAGCAGCCAGATCCACCACGGCAATCTTTCGCTCAGACTTTCTTCTCCTGGAAGAGTGATACGTATTACCTGTACCCTATCGTTTCCAGTATCAGCAATGGCAAAGGTCTTATTGCCCATATAAGTAATACCATCTGGATACCTGAACTGACCTTCAAGAGTTCCTGCCTCTCCACCGTATTTAGCAAGAAATTTACCCGTATTCGTGTAAACCTTGATGCTGAAGTCAAAGCTGTCAACCACATAAAGCCTGTCCTTTTCATCAATAGTCATACCTGCTGGCAAACCAAATTCTCTTTGCGTTTCGAGAAGAGAACTTGGTGGCTGACCTTTTACCCCTACAACATTAAGTTTCTTATCAAGAACCTGAATCCTCGTATTATTCGTATCTGAAACATAGAGGTAGCCCTTTGAATCCATCACAAGTCCGTGAGGATAGTCGAATTCTCCAGGTAAGAGACCTCTTCTTCCAAAAGAACTAATCTTATTTCCATCCTTATCAAATATAACGATGGGACCAAATGTGGCAAGATAGACCTTTCCGTCTTTTGCAACATAAGGAGTAACTGGCGAAAGAACAGGAACCTCTTTTATAAACTTTCCTCTTTTATCGAAAATCACTAATCTAAATCTAACTCTGTCGGCAACATAAACTCTGTTATTACTATCGCTGACAGAGATTCCTATAGGACCTCTCAGATCTCCTTCGTTGATACCGAACTTCCCAAACTTTAAGACGAAGTTCCCGTCTCTGTCAAAAACTGCAACAACACCTTTAGGAGTATTGGTCACATATATATTTCCATCTTTATCTGCTGCAACTCCTCGGGGTTTTCTTAGAAGTTCATCCTCCTTGCTTCCCCAGCCATATATTGAAAATAGATGTTTCATTCCAGCAGCATTAACCTTTTCAGCAGGTTTGTTTAAAACAAAAAAATAAAAGTACGCAAGCGCCAAAAAAAGTAGAGTGAGAATAATGATCAGGGGGATCAAATATTTCTGCTTCAAATTCTCTCGCTCCTCCTATCTTGAACTGCTCGTAGTTTCTTCCTTTTTTAATTTTTTCAATTTCTCTTCGACTTTAACGAGAAAATCCTTCGCTGCGTCATTAGTTGGGTCATACCTGAGAGTTTCTAAAACTTCCTTGCGTGAAGAATCATATTTACCCCAGTCGTAATACATTTTTGCAAGTTCGAAATGAACATCTGTAAGAGTTGGTGCTCTTTTCAAAGCCCATTGAAAGGCTTTTTCAGCATCTTCGTAATTCTTCTCATCTTTATAAAGTTTGCCAATTTCATACCAGGCAAGTTCATTCATATTATTAGTGACTTTAAGTTCTTCCTGGAACTCCTTAAAGGCATTCTTCTTATCTCCAAGTTTTAAGTAACACATTCCCATTCCATAATGTAGCATAGGTCGATATGGTGCTATTTTGATCGCTTTCCTATAGGTTTTTATTGATTCCTTATACCTGCCCATATCGTATTGGGCCTCAGCAAGCCTCTGTAAATAGTAAGAATTGTTGGGATTCTTTTTTACTAAATCGAGTGCCAGGTAGTATTCTTGTTCTTCCGGGCTTTTCGGAACCGGCTTTTCAAAGAAAACGGTATATAAGATCATACCTAAAAGTATCAAAATCCCTGCAATCAGGCCAAATACGAGGTAATTCAAGGCTTTAACTGAAAAGGAAGATCGAGATTCCTTGCTTTTAATTGGCATCTAAATCATCCTTTCTTAGCAAACGAAGAGAAATTTTACCACCATTGCAACTTCGTGCAAAGTATAACTAATGTAGCTTTTCTATCTTCTTAGTGTTGCTATCAATCTCTTAGGATGAATAAGCATTCTCAAAGCATC
>JAOADC010000034.1 GCA_026417515.1 Actinomycetota bacterium | reverse complement strand
AAAAAATCATCATACCTGATTATGATAGAATTAATCACAAAGTTTCAGAGGACGTGGAGTTAATAAGGGTAAAATCTCTTGCAGAGGCTCTGGAGGCAGTTAGGTGAGCGAGTTCCTCGAACTCAAAAAAACTGACGAACTCTTTGAACAACTAAAAAAACTTGCGCCAGGAACCGAACTCAGACAGGGAATTGAACTTATTCTTCATGCAAAAACCGGAGGTTTGATAGTAATCGGTGACTACGAAAACGTGAGGCCCATCTGTGATGGTGGTTTTGAAGTTACCGCTCCTTTCTCAGCAAACACATTAACTGAATTAGCAAAAATGGATGGTGCCATAATTCTTGATGGTAACTTACAGAAGGTGCTAAAGGTTAATGTTCATCTGATGCCCGATCCAGATATTCCGACAGGCGAGACCGGTACAAGGCATAGAACTGCAGATAGGGTCTCCAAGCAAACAAGCGCTCTTGTAATAGCCATATCTGAATCAAAAGATCTTGTAAGCGTTTATTACCGTGGGCAGAAATATGTTCTTGAAGATATTAGAACATTACTCTCAAAAGCAAACCAGGCATTGCAAACACTTGAAAGATACAGGTTCAGGTTCGATCAGGAAGCAAGAAGATTGACTGCAGTTGAGTTTCAGGAGATAGTCACACTTTCAGAGGTTATATCAACAATTCAAAGAGCCCAGATGCTCTTAGAAGTGGCAGGTGAAATTGAAAAGTACATCATTCTTCTTGGTACCGAGGGAAGGCTGATAAAAATGCAGCTTGATGAGTTGATTGCAGGAATAGAAGAAGAATATAACCTTATTATTATGGATTACAAGAAGACGAAGAAAAGCGTTGAAGAAATAAGGCGCAAGATTGGTGAGCTCAGCCCTCAAGAACTTCTTGACGAACTCAAAGTGGCCAAACTTTTAGGATATGCTTCTGACCCTTCAGTTATTGAGGAGATTGTAATTCCAAGGGGTTATAGAGCACTCAAAAGAATACCAAGGATTCCAATGCAGGTCATTGAAAATATTGTTAGGTACTACGGTAACCTTTACAGTTTACTTAAATCTTCTGCAAGCGAGCTTGATGACGTGGAGGGAGTTGGTGAGATAAGAGCCAGATCGATTGTGGAAGGCTTGCAAAGACTTCGTGATACCAGCATGAAAGAAATCGCACCAATTTAGAATTTTCAGAAAGTTCGGGAAATATGACTGCTGAAATTATTCAGATTCTCTTTACTTTTCTTGGATCCTTACTAGGATTGTTAATTGCACCAGAGATTGAGGATTACCTATCACCCTATCCTGAGTACTACAGTTATTTACTTGTTGTCTTAATATCTACTTCTGCAGGCTTTCTTTTTGGCTACTTCTTATCAAAGCGTTTGAAAGAAATCTCAAGAAGTATAGACGAATTGCTTTCAAGTATACCTGGCGTTGATCTTATGGTGGGGGCTTTAGGTTTGCTCACTGGACTGACTATCGCAGCTCTTATATCGGTGCCATTCCTGGATGCTCCTTTTGGCAAATTCTACTTGCTTTCGAGCTTTATAGTATTTGGTTTTCTTGGTCTCTTCCTTTCTCTTGTCAAAAGCCGCGAGATAGCCTATTTCATTTTGGGTAAGAGGTATCAGACTAACAAAAAAGTGATAGACACCTCTGCTCTGATTGATGGTCGAATATTGGCGCTTCTAAAGAATAATTTGCTTGAAGGGACATTAATCATTCCTGATATTGTCATTGATGAACTGAAACAACTTGCAGATTCAAATGATATCTTAAGGAGGAAGCGAGGTCAGAGAGGTTTAGCCACTCTCTCTGAAATTTATGAAAGATATTCTGATAGGGTCATAAACTTCGAAACAAAAGATAAAAACGGGCTTGTTGATGAAAGGCTTCTCGAAATCTGCCGTTCAGAAGGAGCCGTTCTTCTAACCACAGATTCGAACCTAGCGATGTTTGCCAGGGTACAGGAGATTTCAGCAATAAACCTTAATGAACTTCAGCATGATCTTAAAATTCCAGTGGTTATTGGCGAAAAAATTTCATTGAAACTGGTTAGAAAGGGAAGAATAAAAGGACAGGCTGTTGGTTACCTGGACGATGGCACTATGGTTGTTATAGAAAATGCAGAAAAACTAATTGGAAAAGAAGTGGAGGCAGTAGTGAACGGTGTTACTTACAGCCATACAGGAAGGGTGGTTTTTGCAGAAATAAAAGAGGTGAATGATTAAACAATGGTTATCGCCCTTATTGCTGCAGGTGGGAAAGGAAAAAGGTTTGGAAGAGAAGGAGGTAAACAATACTTTTTAATAAATGGAAAGCCTGTACTCTATTTTACTTTGAAATCCTTTATTGAATCAGAAGAGGTTGATTATGTTTTACCAGTTATAAATGAAGAAGATACATTGCGTTTTAGAGAAGTTATAAAGAGCCTTCAAAAAGGCACTGAAAAGGTTTTGGGGCCAGTTTATGCAGGTATGGAAAGGGTTAATACAGTTCATAATGGATTAAAACACCTGAAAAACACCTTTGGAAATTCATTTTATGATTCAATAATTCTAATCCACGACGGGGCTAGGCCATTTATCAGTAAGAATCTTATTAACCGGGTGGTTTTTGCTACAAGGGAATTTGGAGCCTGTGTTCCAGTTGTCCCCATTCCTGATACGTTAAAAGAAATCAGTGGAGGTAAGGTGGTTAAGACCCTTGACAGGGAAAAAATTAGAGCCGTTCAAACCCCACAGGGTTTTTTAGGAAAAATGATATTGAGTTGCTACGATTCCATTGATGATAAAAATGAATACTTTTTCACTGATGATGCTTCTTTGGTTGAGCACTTTGGATACGAGGTTTTTGTTGTCGATGGTGAAAAAACAAATATAAAAATAACCTATCCTGAAGATGAAATATTTGCTAATTTCTATGTAAAAAAATTGGAGGAAGGAATTTGAGAATCGGAATCGGCTACGATATCCACCGTCTGGTTGAAGGTAGAAAGTTGTTTCTTGGGGGAGTTCAAATACCTTACTCAAAAGGTTTAATAGGACACAGTGATGGAGATGTTCTTTTACATTCAGCTTCTGATGCAATTCTTGGCGCAGCTGGACTTCCTGACATTGGTGAACTCTTTCCTGATACTGACTTCAAGTATAAGAATATGGATTCGAGGAATATATTTTCTGAAGCAGTAAGGATCTGTAATCAGGCAGGATTTACAATCGTCAGTCTTGATATTGTCGTAATCTGCGAGGAGCCAAAAATTATTCCTTACAAGCATTCTATAATTGAATCCATTAAATCCCTTATTGGTGGCACCTCCCATGTCAATGTTAAGGGCAAGACAAACGAAAGGATGGGAGATTTGGGAAGTGGAAACGCTATAGCATGCATTTCAGTAGCGCTTCTTCAGGAGATATGATGGTTCGCACCAGATTTGCTCCAAGTCCAACAGGTAGCATCCATATTGGTGGAATGCGAACAGCAATTTATAACTACCTGTTTGCCAAAGCATCTGGGGGAAAATTTATTCTTCGGATAGAAGACACCGATGCGAAGCGTTCAAAGAAACAGTATGAAGCAGAAATCCTTAAAGCCCTCAAATGGTTAGGCTGTTTTCCTGATGAGGATTTTGAAAAAGGTGGACCTTATGGTCCTTATAGGCAGAGTGAGCGTAAGGAGATTTACCGCCATTACTTTGAAAAACTAAGAAAATCTGATGCGGTACTCTACCCATGTTTCTGTAACGCAGAAGAACTGTTAAAGATGAAGGAAGAGCAGCAGAAACAAGGCAAAAGGATTGGATACGATGGAAGGTGTTACTTTAGAGAAAAGAGCGAAGTTGAAAGATTTCTTGCTGAAGGTAGACCTCACTCTTACAGGCTCAGGCTTCCTCATAAATCAATCAATTTTAAGGACCTTATCAAAGGAGAAGTAAAAATAGATTTATCAAGCCTTTCTGATCCAGTTATCTTAAAATCTGATGGCGGTTTTACATATCATTTTTGTGTTGTCGTAGACGACATAGAAATGAAAATATCTCATGTAATCAGGGGAGAAGACCATTTAATAAACACAGCATATCATCTTTTAATCTATTCATATCTGGATGAGAATCCTCCTCAATATGCCCATGTTGCTTTGATGGTGGATCCTTACGGTAAGAAGATAAGCAAAAGGACTGGCGGATCCACCTTCCTTGAAATGAAGGAAGCAGGAGTTCTTCCTGAAGCTGTTGTAAGTTATCTTCTTTCAACAGGTCTCGGTCAGGAAGAAATTTTCAAATCTATGGAGGAAGCTATTAAAGCGTTCAACATAGAATTCTTACCGAAAGGTAAAACACACTTTGATGCGGGCAAACTGTATAGTTTCAATGCAAAATTAATACAATCCTTGAGTGAAGAAGAACTTCTTCAACGAGCGCAGGAAGGCAACTATTGCCAACCGTATGATTTACTGGAAAGGGAGAGGCTACTAGAATGGTTAAAAGCATGGAAAGAAAACATAGAAAGTCTCAAGGATGCTGGAAGAGTAATTCAAATCTTTTTATGTAAACAGTTGGATTATGAATTAACCGATTTAAAGATAATTACTCAAGAAATTCGCGAAGCATTGGAAGAAGTTATCGATTCGATTGAAAATCAGGCAGGTGCTGTCGAATTACTGGATAAACTGGTTGAAGTTGCTTCAAGCAAAAACATCTCAAAGGGAAGTATTATGAAAGTTTTGCGTCTTGCGGTAACTGGGCAATTGAAAGGACCGCCGCTTCCAACTCTATTAAAAATATTGGGCACAAAAAAATCGATTGAAAGAATCAAGAATTACCTGAATGCAAGCAAGAAAGCGAGATGAGTTTCTTAAGAACTCTTAAAGAAGACATAAAAACCGTTAAAGATAGAGATCCTGCGGCAAAAACTCTACTTGAGATACTGCTTTTTTATCCTGGTCTGCACGCTATATGGTTTCATAGAATAGCTCACTGGTTCTATAAAAAAAGATTGTTTACTATAGCAAGGCTTATTTCTCATACAAGCCGATTCTTGACAGGAATTGAAATACATCCAGGCGCAAAGATTGGAAAGAGATTTTTCATCGATCACGGAATGGGTGTTGTTATTGGTGAGACGGCAGAAATAGGCAATGATGTTCTTATTTATCAAGGGGTAACACTCGGTGGCACTGGAAAAGAAAAGGGTAAGAGACATCCAACAATCGAAGATGGAGTGGTCATTTCAGCTGACGCAACAATTTTGGGACCTGTAAAAATCGGTAAAAATTCAAGAGTTGGTGCAGGTGCTGTGGTGATAAACGATGTTCCTCCAAATTCAACGGTAGTAGGCGTGCCTGGAAAAGTGGTCAAAAAGGACGGTGTACGCATTCATCCTTTAGACCTACATCACGAAAGGTTACCAGACCCTATTGCTGAAGCTCTTGATAAAATTTTTCAGAGGTTAGATAGGATAGAAAACGAAGTTAAGCAGTTAAGCGAAGCACTTAAGGGAAAGGAAAACGAGGAATGAAAATAAATAACACCCTAACCAAGAAGAAGGAGAATTTCAATCCAAGCGATTCAAAGACAGTCAGGATGTATGTCTGTGGTCCCACTGTTTACAATTTGATTCATATTGGAAATGCAAGGGTCTATGTTTTCTTCGATGTTGTAAGACGCTACTTCGAGCATTCTGGCTATTCAGTTAAATATGTTTCTAATTTTACTGACATTGACGACAAGATTATCAAAAGAGCGAATGAAGAAGGCATTTCGTTTAACGAAGTTGCAAGAAAATACGAGGAAGAATTTCTAAAAGATATAGACGCACTTGGATTGAAGCACGCTGATTTAACTCCAAGAGCTACTGAATATGTTAATGAAATGATTGAAATGATAGGCGGACTCATAAAAAAGGGTTATGCATATGAGGCAGGTGGCGACGTCTATTTTTCAGTCGAAAAATTTCCTTCTTACGGAAAACTTTCAGGAAGAAGCCCTGAAGAGATGAGGGCGGGAGAAAGAGTTGAGCCCTCTAAATATAAGAGAGATCCTCTTGATTTTGCTCTATGGAAAGGCGCAAAACCTGGAGAACCATACTGGGATTCACCTTTTGGTCCAGGAAGACCAGGATGGCACATAGAATGCTCAGTTATGTCTGTAAAACTTCTTGGCTTTGGCTTCGATATACATGGGGGAGGTCAAGACCTTATATTTCCACATCATGAAAATGAGATTGCTCAGGCCGAGGCTTATTATGGAAAGGAGCCTTTTGTCAGGTACTGGATGCATAATGGATTGCTGACTGTAAGATCAGAAAAGATGGCAAAATCTCTCGGAAACATAATTCTATTAAGGGATGCGCTGAAGTTTTATGGTCCAGATGTGCTAAAGTTATTTTATCTTTCAACCCATTATAGAAGCCCGCTAGATTATTCTCAGGAGAGAATCAAGGAACTCGAAAAAGCCTTAAAGAGAGTCCTTGAAACGAGAAAAAGGCTTGCAGGCACTGGAGAAAAAACCAAAGAAATCACATCCGAGACAGGCAAGAGGCTCGAACAGAAGAGAATATGGCTTGAAAACGAGTTTGAAAGGGCAATGAGCGATGACTTCAATACAGCAAAAGCAGTGGCAGCAATTTTTGAGTTTATAAAGGAAGTCAATTCAGCTCTTGATCAGGCAAGTGATAGTTTGGACGTATCTGTGATTAAAAGATCAAAGGAAACTATCGATAAACTTTTAGGAGTTTTAGGTGTTGATTTAATACGTTTTGAGGAATTCCTTCAAAAAAGAATAGAGAATTCAAAAGACGACATACTTATGAAATTGAGGGGAACGGCCGCTTACTTTGGAATCGAAGGCGATGACCTTGAAGATCTGATCTTGAAACTGATTGAACTGAGAAACAAGGAAAGAAGACAAAAAAACTTTCATCGAGCTGATGAAATTCGCAACAAACTGAGTTCAATCGGAGTAATCCTTGAAGATACACCTCAGGGCACAAGATACAAAATAGAAGGTGCTTAAAGATTGGCACTAGTTGCAGGAAAAAATACTGTAATTGAGGCTTTAAAAGGTGGTCGAAAGGTTTTTAAAATCATTGTTGAAAAGGGAAACCACAAAGACTCAAAGATTTTCTGGATACTTGAATTTGCGAGAGAAAAAAAGATACCTGTAGTTTTTGTTGATCGACAAGAAGCATTAAAGAAGGGCATTAAACTTAAGCAAGGCGTAGCAGCAGAAATCGAGGATTTTAGATACACAGATTATGATACCTTACTTGAATTGGCAGAAAAACAGGAAAACTCTCTTTTAGTAATTTTAGACAATATTGAAGATCCTCAGAACTTCGGAAATATTATTCGAACCGCAGAATTTTTTGGTGTTTCGGGTATTGTAATTAGAAAGAGGAGGTCAGTTCAGGTAACACCGGTTGTTGAGAGGATTTCGCAGGGAGCAACTTCAAAGGTAAAAATATCCAGAGTTCCAAATTTAGCGAGTGCCATTGATAAGGCTAAGAGTAAAGGGTTTTTTGTTGTCGGACTTGATGAGGATTCTAAGATTATTCTTACTCCGGAAAAGTTGGAAGCAAAAACTTTGCTTGTTGTCGGCGGAGAAGATAGAGGCATCAGTAGATTGGTTAAAGAGAAGTGTGAAGTGCTCTTAAGGCTTGAAGGGCCAGGAAGTGTAGGTTCATTGAATGCTGCGAGCGCTTTTGCAGCTGCGTGCTACTGCTATGTTTTAAGGGAAATAAAATGAAGAGAAAAGTTCTTATTGTAGATGGTCACAATGTTATTTTTAAAAGTCCTGAACTGAGAGATTTAAAGGAGAGTGCCATTGAAAAACTTATAAACATCTTAAATAGCCTTTCCTTCATCGATTATGATGAGTTGTACGTTGTATTTGATGCATCTGAAAATATAAGAAAAGTTTATGAGGTTGGAAGAGTTAAGGTGATTATGTGTGCTAAGAACGAGTCAGCAGATGTCGTAATAGTTGAAATATTAACCAGGTTCCAAGATGAGAAAAATATCGTTCAGGTTGTTTCAGATGACTATTCAGTTCAATTGGGAGCAGTCAGATCCGGTCAGTTAAGAATGACTTCTAGGGAGTTTTTTACTGTCGTGGATCGTAAAACTGATCTTAAAGAGTTTTCGAGATATCAGAAAAAACGAAGAAACCTGGCTGAATTTTTAAGCGAAGATGAAAGAATATTCCTTGAAGATTTATACAGGAAACTTGTTAAAGAAGAGAAAAATGAATAGTCAAATAGGAATCAACCTAAGTTCTCTTTTTAAAAACCAAACCGTACAAGTGATTTTTAGCTTAAAGAAACATCGCTGGGTTTTTTAGAAATCAATTCTTTAAAAGCAAGTCTTTGGCATTTATTTCACTTCTCTATAAAACTTAAATTCAATTTTTAAGGGTTTTTTATTTGAAATATTTTGACGTTAAGGATTTAGAAAATTTAATGGCTTTTTTCGAATCAAGAATCAACAATCAGTAGTTTTATGACGTTGAAAAAATGAGCAATATTGGTATTATTTTATATGCTTCATTGCCGGCGTAGCTCAGTTGGTAGAGCAGGTGATTTGTAATCACCAGGTCGGGGGTTCGAGTCCCTTCGCCGGCTCCATTTTTAATCCTCTAAGAGTTCTTCTACCTCTTCCTTGCCGTGTTCAAGTTCTTTGACCTGTTCTTCGTCGTACATAAGTAGCATAGTTTGAAACTCGCCTACGTGCGTCTTTTCTTCCTTTGCAACATCAAGAAGCACTTTTTTAATATCTTCGTTTTCAGTTGATTCAGCGAGTTGTTCATAAAGGGAGATTGCGTCAAGTTCAGCAATTATTGCCAGCCTTAGAATTTCGAGATCTCTCTTTTCCTTTGGCAACTTGGAAAGGTCATAGGGAAATCCTGATAACATAGTAAATCACCTCCAATAGTTAATTTTAAATGTCGTTAGCCCATTTTTTATATAAAATTTGTTTGTTTAAGGAGCACTATGGAAAAAGTCGAGTCAGTCATTCTAATCGCTGTTGTTTTATCTATATTTGTCTTCTCAATCGTCCTATATGCTTTTATAAGCCAATCTTCAAATTCTTTGAGCACTCCATCTTTTGTAAAGAAGATAGTTTTTAAGGAAGCACAATCAATTGATCTCGTGTCCTGCAACCAGGAAAAAGGTCTTATATATGCCTGTGACGCAGAAAACGGTGTAATTTACATTTCTGATCTTAAGGGTAATCTTGTAGGTCGTATTAGAAAAAGAGAGTATGGCAAGGAAGGTTTTTTGAGTGTAAAAGATATAACTTCTTATGAAAATGGTATACTCGTTTCAGACCCAAGTCAAAGACAGGTATTTTTCTGTTTGCAAGGTAAAACGCCAGTTGAATTCATAGAAACAACAATGTCGGTCCTTTTCAGACCAGGCGTTCTTACTACTGGAGATTATATGTCGGTTTATGTCGTTGACGATGCTAGGCCTTATGTTTATAGATTTGGACCAGATGGGCGATTGATCGAAAGTAAAGTTTACGATACATCCCTTAAAGGTGGCATATCTTCAATTCAGTCAAATGGTAAAAAACTCTACCTGATTTCAAATAAAACAGCAGAAGTGCTAGTTTTTGATGCAAAAAAATATTCAAAGTTTAAGTTAAAGGGCAGGAAGGGAGATTACTATCCATTCTCAGCTGGATTTTTTGATGACCTTCTTGTGGCAGCAGATCCATTTTATCAAGAGGTCATTCTTTTCAATATGAAAGGGAAGGAAGTAGCAAGTTTTGGATATTCAGTTTCAGCAGAAAGAAAAATGGATTTACCGGTTGATTTGGAAGTCTGTGGTGACACTATACTTGTTGCTGAAAAAAAGGAAAGGAGCGTGTCTTTTTGGAAAGCAACACCCTAAAAACAAATATTAAAAGACTGACAGTGATATTTTTACTAACACTGATCTTGGTAGTTGCCTTTATTATCGGTTACATCAACTATGAAAACACACTTAAAAGACAGGCAATCATATCTGAAATAACAAAAGCAGATAGATTTCTTGAATCTGGTGATTTCAATCAGGCAGCCAAATCTTACAGAAAAGTTATTGAACTTACTGGAAAGGAAGATCCTGAAATTCTAAAAAAGCTTGCTACTGCTGAAATAGGACGGAGAAAAAGGGATAATGCAGAAAAGTTGCTTAAAAGAATCGTTCAATTAAATCCAAAGGATGCTGAAGCTTATTTCCAGCTCTCACTGATCTTTTACGAGAGAAGAGAAACGACTGAAGCGATAAGGTTTGCTGAGAAGGCTGCAGCACTTAAAGCCACCTATATTGCACCAAGATATTTCTTAGCAAAACAGTATGCATTAATCTCGGATTACGAAAAAGCAATTGTTAAATACGAAGAAATTATAAAGATAAATCCCAAAATTGTTTCTTCCGAGCCACAGATTTTGAAGGAACTTGCAAATTGTTATGAAAGGTCAGGCAAGAAAGAGCAGGCGGTTTTTTATTATCAACAGGCGCTTTCTTACCTACCAGGAGACCCTGAAATCAACCAAGCACTTAAGAGACTTTCAGAGGGTGAGTGATAAAATATTACTTAATGAATAAATTAAAAAATACCAAGTTAATCAGTTTTTTCATAACGCTAATAATCCTATTTTTATTGCCAGCAAGTGTTCTTTTAGCAGCATTGAGACTTCTTGTTCAGTCAACTCCAGTTTCTGCTGTAAATGATATTGAAGTTTCTGACTACGACTCTGATGGAGTTGGCGAGATAATAACCTCAGGTCCTGACAGAAGAATATATATGTATGAAAACAACGGTGCTCTTGTTTACACCAGCAATCAGGTTTCAGGAACAGCATTCAGCCAGCTTCTTTCTATCCCTCCTCAGTTAGGCAGTCCTGATTATGGTTTATTGATAACCGATACTCAAAGAGCATTTTTTAATTTACAAACAAGAAGTACTGCGCCGCTCTGGACAAATACAGTTGCGTCTGGTTGGGTCTATGTTGCTCAAGCTGATTCAGGGGACCTAAATGGAGATGGTCTTTACGATTTTGCTAATGTACGATATAGATCAGCAACAAATGTTTTTCGTGTCCAGGTTGTTAGAGCCGTTAATGGCGTCCAGATTTCTGAAACAGGAAATCTCACAGGAAATATTGACTTTTTGTTGTTAGATAATCTTGGCAACTCAATATACGATAGTCTAATTTTCTCATCGAATGCTCCGAGGCTTTACATTTATAATTACAATCCTTCGACAGGTGGGCTTGCTCAGGCAGCCAGCGTAGCCCTTTCTCAAAGATATACTTTTATGGCTGTTGTATCAGATACCAACGGCGACAATAGGCGTGATGTTGCTGCAGCAACCTATTTGACAACCGGAAACAATGGAATCGATATCCGAAGCGGAACTAATGGCAGCTTGCTCGCTCAGTTAAGGGTTGCAGGCGCTGGAGTACCGGTTTCTATTGCAACTTCTGATTTCGATAAGGATGGATTCACAGAGGTTGTCGTAGGTTCGGGAGGTACAGACCTTAAGGTAAGAGTTTATAAGGCAGGGAGAAATTTAAGTTTACTGTATCAATCACCTACTCTATCAGGAAGCCCCTTTGTTCGAACAAGTGATTTTGACTATGATGGTACCCCTGATATTGCAGTTGCTGATGGAAACAATTTAAGGCTTATAAAGTATAATCCTTCAACCGCTCAGTTCGATATGGTTGAAACCTCTTCAGCAATTTCAGG
>JAOADC010000058.1 GCA_026417515.1 Actinomycetota bacterium | reverse complement strand
CTTTAAAATTTCTGCCTCTTCCAACTCCTCTAAGGCTCTTTGTTCGCTTCCACCTTCCCTGAATGTCTCTGCAGCCTCTTCAATCTTCTTGATTTCCTTAGAAATCAACTTCAATAGTTCCTCATCACTCAGTTCGCTTCCTTTATCAATTTCTGCATTCTTAACTTGCGCCAGAAGAAACCTTAAAACCTTCAATCTCTTCTTATCACCACTTTTTAGCGCAGCTTTCATATCTTCCTGAATCTTGGTTTTTAAAGACATTCTAATCACCTACTAATCTGCCTAGTTTCTTACCGCCAAGCAGATGGATATGCAAATGAGGCACTTCCTGGCCTGAATCTGGACCGGTGTTTATGATCAATCTAAATCCAGTATTTTTTACTCCTGAAATTTCAGCTGCTTTCTCAGCAGCAAAAAATAGAGAGCCAAGAAGTTCTGCATCGTATGATGTAAAACCATCCGTACTTGCTTCAATATGCGTCTTTGGAACAACAAGCAAGTGAACTGGTGCCTGAGGATTGATGTCCTTAAAAACAATTGATTTGTCGTCTTCGTAAATCATTTCTGCGCTAATCTCACCTTGCACTATTTTACAAAAGATACAACCTTCTTTCATTGGATTACCTCCCCATAAAGCTCACCATTTACGTAATTAATTTTAACCTTATAAATTTCATTCAATAAAACGGGAGACAAAATCTTCACATCCAAATAATACTCTGTTTTTCCAATGAAACAACCTTTCGATTCTTCTTCTACAAGGGCAAAAGCAGTTTTTCCAGAAATTTTATTTTTAAACTCGTTACCTAATTTCTCAGTTAAATCAAGAAGGATTTTTTCTCTCTGCTTTTTTTCGCAGGCATCAACTTTTGGCTCCAGAAGACTTGCTTCTGTATTTGGTCGCTCAGAATACCTGAAGATATGCATTCGCATAAAGCCAATTTCTTCTGCAACATTTAAAGTTTCTTGAAAATCAGATTCTGTTTCAGTTGGAAAACCAACCATCACGTCTGTCGAAAAAGCAACAAGACCTAACGCCTTCTCTACCTCCTTCAACTTTTCAACATAGAATTCAGCTGTATAAGGTCTTCTCATCAGCTTCAAAATCCTATTACTACCTGATTGCAAAGGCACGTGAAGATGTGGGCAGATCCTACCTTTAAAATCAACCATTGTTTGAATCAGTTCGTTTGTAATCTCATAAACATCGATTGAACTAAGCCTTATCCTGAATTTAAAGTTTCTGGCAATATCCTTCAAGAGATCGGCAAGTCCGTATCCTTTTTGATGCCTGTACCGACCAAGATGTACACCTGTAAGAACCACTTCCTTGACTCCTGAGTATTGAAGCCTTTCAAGAAGCCTTAAAATTTCTTCCCTATCTTCAGAAACTTCTCTTCCTCTTAGCGATGGAACTATGCAGTAGCTACAGGATTGATTGCATCCGTCCTGTAATTTCACAAAAGCTCTTGTTCTGATTCTTTTAACTGGTTTTGATTGATTAGTAAGCATAGATTCAGATTTCAGTTCGCGAATGAGTTTCATTTTTTCAGAGTTATTTAAGAATAATAGTTCAACATCGCTTTGGCTTATAAATTCAAAAAACTCTGATTCAACAAGTTTTGAAGCGCAACCTAGGACAAATACAGATTTTGCACCTGATCTGATCGCTTTTCTTATTGCTTTTCTTGTCTTTGCTTCAGCTTCACTTGTTACTGCACAGGTATTTATAAAAACGATAGAGGCATCATTCAAATCACTCCTAAAAGAGTAGCCAAGTTCAACTAATGCAGAGTAAAGTTCTTCGCTCTCAGCCTGGTTGACCTTACATCCAAGCGTGATGATAGAAAAACTCTTGTTCCCAATTCTATTTATTTTTTCTTTAAAAATTGTTTCTAAAGGGTTCTTCATCTGCTCCTAAAAATAACTGATGCCAGAAGGACGGCTGCAAGCGCTGCGGTTTCTGTCCTGAGAACTGGAAGGTCCAGCCTGATCGATCTCAATCCTTTGTTAACAAATACTTTTCTTTCATTTTCAGTAAAACCACCTTCTGGACCGATAAAAATATTGACTTCCTTTACAGGTTTTTCTTGCATCAGATTTTTAATGCTTAATTCTTCACCATCAAAATCCAGGACCAATCCGATGCGATTATCGTCAAGAAAGAGATTATAAAAAGATTCCTCAAATCTAATCGATGGAGCGTAGTCTCTCTTGGATTGCTTTGATGCTTGAATTGCAACTTTTTTAAGCTTTTCAAGTTTTGCGCTTTCATAATTTGCTATTGACCTTTCAGCAGGAAAAAATACTATTTCGTCCACTCCCGCTTCTGTAGCCTTTTCGACCACAAAACTGGCTTTCTTTCCTTTAACAAAGGCTTGCCAGAGCACAATTTTTGGCTCCTTTTTTATTACAGGGCTGCTTTTTTCAATTGATACCAAAAAGTCTTTTTTTGACGCCTTTTCAATTCTTCCATGGTAAACAGTCGAACCATCAATAACGACGATCTTACTACCCTTTCTCAACCTCAAAACATTTAGCGCGTGATGAATCTCATCATCTGGAAGCCTTAAATAGCCATTATTCTCATCTACAAGTTCAGGAAATGTGAAAAACCTTCTCTCAGACACGTCTAAACTCCAGGAATACCCAGCCAGAGGACTCTTTCTTAATTCCTTCAGATAAACTTGCTGAAAACCTATCGATTATTTCCTGCTCGTCAGCCTTCAAAAAGCCACTCAGACCAATTCTATTTACAGATGCATTGGCAAGGATTGAGAAATTATCAAGAATTATTTCTGAAGTCAAGTTTGCAACTAAAATATCTGCTTTAAGACTTTCCAACAGATCAAGTTCACCTTCAATGACTTCAACTATATCATCCACGCCATTAAGTTTTACATTAGAACGGGCAACAGAAACAGCCACCTGGTCCTTATCAAAAGCAACGACTCGTTTTGCTCCAAGTTTGGCGGCAGCAATTGCAAGAATTCCAGAACCTGTTCCGGCATCAACAACGATCTTATTTTTTAAATTCTGTTCTGCAAGATACTCTAAACACATCCTTGTTGTTGGATGCGAACCAGTTCCAAATGCAAGGAGAGAACTCAAAAAAACCACAGGAATCCTGAAATCATCAAATTCTTCGCCCAACGAAGAATTAGGAACAATGATAATTTTGTCTAAAACTTTTATAGGTTTCAGATATTTTTTATATTCGTTGTAATACTTATCTTTATTCAATTTCTCTCTGTAAAAGTTGATTTGCTCTCTTTCAAAAAAATCAACATTCAATAAATCGGCATCTTTAGTCAATAATTCAACAATTTTCTTAAGATAGGTTTCAGCCTCCTCGAAGGATTCCGAACTGTAGGTGGTTACCTTAATACTTTCATTAATTGTTTCTAATGAATATGGAAAATCCAGGGAAATTAGTTCAAAAATAGGTTCTAACTTTCTGGGTAAAATGGCGGAAACTGAATAGAGAAAATCTTCCATAATCATTTATTAGGAACGTGAAAATATTTCAGCCAGTTGTCTTGATACATACCTTGCTGCTGATACAGCCCGCAGATAATTCATCCTTTTTGGGCCTATAACACCAACAGCACCTGAAAATTTTCTTGATGCATAAGGAGCAATAACGATACTGAAATCAGATGCAATTGGATTTTCTTGCCCTATCTTTACAACCACCTTATTCATGGTGATAGCTTCCTCAACAAGTTCAGACAGAGGGTTTTTCTGACCAGAGATAGAGTAGATTTTAGACAGAGCCTCTGGATTAAGATACTCATCTTCTACCCAATCAACATCTTCTGCACTTATATAAACTTTTGTGCAGGCAGAAACTTCTTCAACTATTCTCTTAAGTTCTGAAACAATGCGATTGTAAAGGTACGCAGATGCGAGATTCTTGTGTTCTTCAGGTCCTGTGAGAGCATTGAGTTTCTTGATTGAAAGCATAGGCATTCCTAATATTTCTGACTTTATTCTTGACCTCACATATTCAACTACATCATCTGGTACATCTTCAAAGGTATCGATTTCCTTTCTATACACATTTCCATTGTCACTGACCAAGAGCAGTAGCAACCTGCTCTCTGAAAGCCTCACCAATTCAAAGAGAACAACGTTTGTGTCAAATGAACTGCTTGCAGCGGCAATTCCAAAGCATTTTGTTAATTTTGCAATTGTTCTTGCAACTTCAAGATGAAGTTCTTCAATCTCAAAACTCTTCTTTTCAAATATTTGTTCCACAGCAACCTTCTCTTCGTCTGAAATAAAGTTTCTATCTAGAATCTCTTCAGTATAGAATTTGTATCCCTTATCAGTAGGTATTCTGCCTGCTGATAAGTGGGGTTGCTTTAAAAATCCTCGACTTTCCAAATAGGCAAGGTCATTCCTTATGGTGGCAGGGCTTACATTCAATTCATACTTGGACACTATATAACCAGATGCGATTGGCATTCCAGTTAAAATGTGCTCCTGTACAACTATTTTTAGAAGTAATTGTCGCCTCTTATTTAGTACGTCCTTTTTAACCTTTCCCATAGAAAAACACCTGATAGATATTATATATTATTGAGAAGCACCTTTCATCTCACCAACCTTACGCTCTATGCTATGAGCGAGGCAACTATAGAATCTAAAACAAACATCCCTCGATCGGTTGGAACAATTCTATTATCTGAAACTTCCAAAAGTCCTTGATTTACAAATTCTTTTAAAAATTCTACGTTTAACGTAACTGATTGAGAAATGTCAAAACCAAGAGAGGTCCTCATAGCCAGATAAAATCTTTCAAGTAAGATCTGGTCTTCATTTAAGACCTCTAAAAAATAAGCAGAATTATTTGTTAGGTACTTAGTTACCGAAGGTTCATTTGAAAATCTCACATCATCTATTAATGAAGCTGCTGATGGACCGAGGCCTAAGTAGTTTTTTCTTAACCAGTAATTGAGGTTGTGCTTTGATTCCTTTCCATCATGTGCCCAGTTTGAAACCTCGTAATGTCTGTAACCATTCTTTCTTAAGAACTCAACAATATAAAGGTATTCTTCAAAGTATGCTTCGCTGCTTTTCAGTGGCAGTCCATTGAATGTATCTTTCTTAACTGTCAGTGCATAGGCAGAAATTGAATCAGGCTCAAGATATACTACTTGTTTTACAGTATCAACCAGGCTACCAAAAGTTTGTCCAGGGATTCCGTAGATTATATCGATATTCAAATCAAATCCGAGATTCTTTATCTCCCTTGCAGCCTTCCTTGCGTCTTCTGAAGAATGAATCCTTCCAAGGAATCTAAGAATTTCATCATCCAGCGATTGGACTCCCAGAGAAATTCTTGTAACTCCAATTTTTTTTAGAGAGACCATTTTTGCCAAATCAATACTTTCAGGATTTGCTTCAAATGTAAATTCTTCAATTTCGAAGTCATTAAAAGAAAAGATTGAAGAAGATAGTGCTTCGATTTCTTCAGGCAACAAGAGGCTTGGCGTTCCTCCTCCGATATAGATTGTTTTTATACTGCTTAAATCTGTCAGGCTTCTGAATTCTTCGTATTCTGCTTTTAAAGAATCAAAGAAGTTTTTTATCGAGCCCTTCTTGTCTGAGACACTATAGAAGTCGCAGTATAAGCATTTCTTCTTGCAAAATGGGATGTGGATATAAAGCGATTCGAAGTCGAAATTAGCCTTCTTTGACTTTAAGAATTTCAATAAATGTTTCCTGTGGTACCTGAACTTTTCCAAGGGCTTTAAGCCTCTTTTTACCCTCCTTCTGCTTTTCTAACAACTTTCTTTTTCTAGTAACATCTCCGCCATAGCATTTTGCCAGTACGTCCTTTCTCAATGCTTTGATTGTCTCCCTAGCAATCACTCGACTGCCAACTGCTGCTTGAACCGGTACATCGAAAAGTTGTCTGGGGATCAGTTCTTTCAGTTTTGAAACAAGTTCGCGACCCCTTCTGTAAGCTTTATCCCTATGCACTATCATAGAAAGGGCGTCAACTGGTTCGCCATTAATGAGAATGTCAAGTTTCACCAGGTCTGATTCTCTGTGACCAATAAGTTCGTAATCAAAAGATGCGTAACCCTTTGTTTTTGATTTGAGCCTATCAAAAAAGTCAAAGATTATTTCTGCTAGTGGTAACTCGTAAACAAATTCAACTCTGTTCTCTGAAAGGTAGTTCATTGACCTCAAAATGCCTCTCTTTTCCTGGCAAAGCTCCATGACATCACCAACATACTCTGCGTTTGTCATAATAACAGCTCTAACGTAAGGCTCTTCAATCTTCTCAATGAGGTTGGGATTTGGCATTTCAGCCGGACTTTTTATGGTAATTATCTCGCCATTTGTTTTGACCACTTTATAAGCTACGCTTGGGGCAGTCGCAATCAGCTCTAAACCAAACTCCCTTTCTAACCTCTCCTTTATTATTTCCATATGAAGTAAACCGAGGAAACCACACCTGAAACCAAATCCTAATGCTTTAGAAGTTTCAGGCTCAAAAAACACAGAAGGATCATTAAGCCTTAGTTTTTCCAGTGAATCTCTTAGTTTTTCGAATTCCCCTCCCTCAACAGGGAATATACCAGTAAAGACGACTGGTTTGGGCTCTTTGTATCCTGGAAGCGGGGTTTCTGCTTCTTCCTTGAACTTTGTGATAGTATCTCCAATTCTTGTATCTCGAGGATCCTTTATACCAGCAAATATATAACCTACTTCACCACACATAATATTTTCTGCTTGAACAGGGTCAGGAGACATATAGCCTACTTCTTCCACTTCAAAAACCTTTTGAGAAGCCATTAGTTTTATCTGATCACCTCTTTTGATAATTCCATCAACCACCTTGATGAGCAAACCTACTCCCCTGTAGGCATCATACCAACTATCAAAAATGAGGGCGCGTAACCTTCCATCTGGTTTACCAGAAGGAGGAGGCACCTTTTCTATAATGGCTTTAAGAACTTCTTCCACGTTCTCACCGGTTTTTGCGCTTATTAAAATTGCTTCATCTGCGGGAATTGCAAGGCTTTCTTCTATCTCTTTTTTTGTTCTTTCAACATTGGCTGCCGGAAGGTCTATTTTGTTTATTACTGGTATGATCACCAGGTTATTTTCAAGAGCGAGTAAAGCATTGGCAATCGTTTGCGCTTCCACTCCCTGTGTAGCATCAACGACAAGAAGTGCTCCTTCGCATGCTGCTAAACTCCTTGAGACCTCATATGTAAAATCAACATGTCCAGGTGTATCTATTAGATTCAGGATGTAAGTTTGGCCTTCATACTCATAAGGCATCCTTACAGTTTGAGCCTTTATAGTTATTCCTCTTTCTCTTTCTATATCCATGCGATCCAGATACTGTTCTACAAACTTTCTTTCATCTACAACTTTGGTCAGTTGAAGCAGCCTGTCTGCCAGTGTTGATTTGCCATGGTCAATGTGAGCAATTATTGAGAAATTTCTTATGTGTTGCACCTTATGTTCTAGCCTTCCTAAATCTTTCTTTAATCAGATCAGAAACAAATTTGATTTCTTCCATCCTCAGCAACAGGGCAGCCAGTAAGTAAACCACAAATCCTGATGCCAATGCGCCAAAAACACCAATCAAAATTGAAAGTTTGCTCTCTGCTCCTATTAAATTATAAACTGACCAGCCAGATATTAGGGCTGCTGCTGTTGCCAGGAGCGATTTAATCGAAGTTTGAAGGAATTTTCGTCCTTCTATCCTTCCGTGTTTTACAGAATACAAGAAATAGAGAATCGCAAATTGGAAGATGGAAACTATTGAAGTTGATAGTGCTATGCCAGCATGTGGCTGAAATAACCAACTGATTGGTTTTAAGAAATGAAAAACGTCAACCAATTTTGGCATCGTCCTCATCAAAAACCAATCACCAAAGTAATTGACAACTATGGATATTAAAGCGATGTATAACGGAGTACTTGCATCTTTCTTCGAATAGTAGGCCCTGCTCAAAAGGGTCATTTGGGAATAAGAAACGACACCTATTGAATACATCGAAAGTGCTGCAGCTGTAAGAAGGCTATCTGAATAGGTAAAATTACCCCTTTCAAACAAAATCCTAACAATTGGAAGTGCGAAAAATACAAAGAATGAAGCAACAGGTGTGATAACAAAAGTCAATACCCTAAGCCCAAAGGATAAGCTTTTTATGAAAGAAGATTCATCTTTGATAGTTTCATATTTCGCCAATTTTGGAAAAAGAACAGTTGCTATTGCCACTCCAAAGACACCTGCTGGAACCAGATATATTCTTATGGCGTATCCAAGTGCGGCAATTACACCTGTTTGCAGATAGGAAGCAAAACGAGTATCAACTATAGTGTTGATGTTTGAAGTTGCAGAACTCAAAACAATTGGAATCAGCATAAGGAAGAAATTCCTAACTTCTGGATGCCTTGCATCTAAGTCAAACCTGAAATATCTCAGCCGGTTCTTAAAACCAGGCAATTGGACTATTGCCTGAACAATTGATGCTATCAGTAGCGATACAGAAAAAGCAAGAATGCCATATTGTCCTGAAAACAATACAATTCCAGAAATGATTATGAGATTCCAAACAGTTGGAGAAACCGCTGGTAAGAAGAATATTTCATAACTATTAAGCATACCTGAGAGTATTCCAGAAAGAGCCATAAAAATCAGTGCTGGAAACATAATTCTTGCTAGCAAAATACTCAAATCCATTGTTTCTGGTTTAGCATTAAATCCAGGTGCAAGCAGAGATATGAGTGGCTTTGCAAAGATGATGCCAAGTAGCGATACAGCAAACAAAGAGACAAATGTCATCGTAAGTATCTTTGAAGCAACTTTCCAGGCCTCTTCCTCCTCACCCTTTGCCAGATATGCTGAAAAAATGGGGACAAAGGCTGCCGCAATCACGACATCTCCGATTACCAACCTGAAAAGGTTTGGTAACTGCACAGCGACACGATATGCGTCAACTTGAAGACTTGTACCGTAGTAAGCTGCTACAACGACTTCACGAACATAACCTAGTATTCTTGACAGAGCAGTCGCTGTCATTACGAGGAAAGTTGCTTTAAAAACTGACGATTTCTGTTTTACTGTATTCTCTGCGCTCACCGTCTCACCATATAATTAAAAAGTCTTGAAGATAGAAAATTATATTTTATAATCATTAAGCGTTTTTAATTGGCTAGATTTTACCGCCCTTTAAATAAAGGGAACTACCAAATAATAGATTAGAAGGAGGAAAAATGCCAAATATTAAATCCCAAATTAAGAGATTAAGACAGGCTGAAAAAAGAAGGATAAGAAATAAGTCTATAAAGTCAGAGGTGAGAACTTATATTAAGAAGTTTGAAGCCGCTCTATCTGCAGGAAATCTTCAGGAAGCAGAAAACCTCTTTACCATCGTGCAGAAGAAGATCGATAAGGCTGTAAGCAAGGGAATTTTTCACAAGAATACAGGTTCGAGAAAGATCTCAAAAATTGCTAAGAAACTGGCTGCTTTGAGAGCATCTTCAAAAGAAACAGCTTAACTGCAAGTGAGTAATCTCGAAGAGCACCTTTCTTGATCTTGCTATCGAGAGTTAGCAAATACCAATAGGCATTTACAAGCTCCTGAGGACTCCATTTTTCTGAAAATGGAATAAATTTTTTGGTTATTTGCCAAGCCTTTAAGCCTGTTTCCTTTTCTATATCCTGAATGCTAACTCCTGATTTGTAATCAATTGCCACAGTAACAAAATTAGTGAACTGTTGCAGAAGAAGGTAAAAGAGAGCCTCTGGTTTTTCGCCTCCACTTGTTATATCTAGAAATTGATTTATAGCCCTGTCAAAAGTTTTTGAAAGAATGCTATTTATAAAATCGAATGCCTTTACTTCTGAGACACCAGAAACAAAATCGATGACGTCTTTCTCTAATATGATCTTTTCCTGAGCACGATAGAGCATAAGTTTTTCAAGTTCATTGTAAGCGAGGCTGATATTTCCACCACATCGATCAATGAGAGAGTGGACTGCCTTAAGAGAAATCTTATAACCACTACTCTTTGCGTGAGTTAGTAAAAGCTTCTCGTAAAGGGAGATATCCTTATCATCATAAATAACGAGTTTTACATGAGAAAGTGATTCAAAGCCTTTCCATCTTGTAAGCGACTTTCTATTCTCGTGAACGGTCAGCAATACATTTCTATGAATCAAGTTCTTAATCGTTTCATAAAGTTTTTTGAATTCGCTATCTGAAACTTCGCTGATGTCTCGATACCAAAGAAATTCATTACCACCAAAAAGAACACCCTGAGAAGTTTCCAACAAGGCATCATCAATTCCTACTTCTTTATAGGAAAGTATCAGAGGTCTGATTCCTAATTTTTTTTGATTATCAACCACGCGCCTTGCTCTAACTTCGAGAAGTTCTTTATCTGGACTCACAAGGAGTAAGACATTGGTTTTCTCTTTTTGGCTCATTGTAGAAATCCATTATAAGTTTTTTAAAAAAGATTAAAAAGCAACAACAACTGTTCCATCTTTATCTGTACGCTTGAACTTGATATTTTGATTTTTAAAATAATCGATAACCAACTCATTTGGAAGTCCATAAGAATTCTTGCCAGACTGGATAACTACCAAACCCCTAAAATCCTTAAAAAACTGATCATCAAAACCGGTTAAACTTCCATGATGAGATGCAACTATGACATTGAATTTTTTTGCAGGAAGAAACGAAAAAGCCTCTGCCGGTGCATCTCCTGGATATAGAATTCGCTTGTTTCTACCAATCTGAATTTCAAGAACAGCCGATCTTTCATTTGAATCAACTACTTGTGCTTCTTTCCTTAAAGAATGATTAATTATTTTTAGACCGTTTCGAAATTGAATTTTTTCTGGCAGGAATAAATACCTATAACCTGAGTTCTTTAAAAATCTAATAAGAACTCTGCAAGTTTGCACCTCTTTTGTTCCTCTGGGTTCTGGTAAATAGATGATAGGTTTCCTTTTGTTTAATCTAAATCCTGATAAGATCTTAAAAAACCCTCCAATGTGGTCTAAATGATAGTGTGAAACAAATATTGCTGAAGGATAAGGACAGGCAAAAGCTTTTATTTTTTCATAAACTGAAAAATTTGGTGGACCAAGATCAATTAAGATAAAACAATCTTGCTTTTTCACTCCTATAGATCCTCCATGCCCAACATTAAAAAAATAGGCCCGCTCGCCAAATCTATTTACAGCAAGAAAACAAGATAAAACCACTACCAAAAGAATGAAAACTAACTGAATAGAATGGCGTCTTCGTCTAAAAAATGAGTAGATAATTATCAGGCACGAAAAGATCAAAAGGCAATTTGATGCTTGAAAAATCATCTCGCTTCTATCAGTTGAAAAATTCAAATATGAAAGTGGCATTGAAGAAAATAGCTGGGCAATCTGAAAGACCGATCGTGTAATCATCTTTAACACAAATGCCATTAAAGCCAATAAACCGTTTAGTTCCAATTTTGAAGAAATAAAAAGAATAACTGAACACGCTAAAAGAAGTGGCATTAGAGGAACAACAAAAATGTTAGCAAGCGACCCCAGAAGCGGAATGTTTTTAAAATAGTAAATCTGAAGTGGAAGAGTCATTATTTGAATTGAAAAGGTTAACAAAAAAGAAGTAATCATCCAATTTTTTTTCAAAATAATTCCTTGTTCTTTGAGGATGCATTCAATTATGGGAAGAACAAAAGCAATGGCAAAAACTGAAGCAAAAGAAAGTTGAAAGCCAGGGCTTAGAACTGCTTGAGGTCGAAAAGTTAAAATTATGCATGCTGACAATAATAAAACATCTCCAAGGGTTGAATTTCTTTTGAATGCGATAGAAATCTCATAGACTAAAATCATTACAAATGCTCTAACAGCAGAATCAGGAAAACCTGTAAATATAAGAAAGCCAAACAGTAAAAAGAGAAGTAAGATTACCTGAATATTTGCCAAATTCATAGGAAGAATCGATAAAGATTTCTTGAGAAATAGATATATAACTCCCAGGTGTAGCCCAGAGATTGCAAAAACATGGCCTACCCCTATCTTGTAAAGATCAAACGAAATGATTGAATCTGAATAGGATCTTTCTCCAGTTAGAAGAGAATAAACAAGCATCGCTTCGCTTACTCCAAGTGCTTCTTCTAAGGTTAGCTTCAATCCAAGGTTTATAGCTGCTAATAGATCAAAGATAGATTCTTTTTTAGATTGCTTAATTATTTCAAACTGACCAAAAACTGTATTGTTTCCTTTAATGCTGCTTATCTTTAGCTTTAATCTTGTAAATCTTGTTAAGAATTTTTGCTTTTCTGCTTCATCCAATATTCCACTGGAAGGTTTCTTGTCGATAAAAGCATCTTTTAAAGAGATAATGTCTTTCATCGAAATTGAATTAGAAATATCTCTTGTAAAGATTTGCCAATCGTTGAACCTGAAAAAATATGTAATTCCTTCTGAAATAAAATAGAAACCCCTGCCTGTAGCAGATGTAACAATTCCTTCGATTGCATTACCCCTTCTGATGGACGGAGAGATATGTAGTTTGAATGGAACTGATACCAAGAGCATCAAAATTGAAACAAGAATAATCAAATGAATCTTAATATCTTTCTTTGTAATGATTAAGAAAAAGACGATGGCAATACAAAAAAATGCTGCCTCGATCAACAAACTCTTTGCAAGCAAGACAGATAGAATAATTTGATAGAGAAGGAGATAGAAAATCCTATGTTGATTCAGAAATTCCTTAGTTAGGCTTAAAGGGTCACATATTCCTTTATCTTTTCAAGTTTCTTTTCACCTATCCCATCTATGTTCAGGAGGTCTTCAATATTTCTTATGCCACCGTTCTTTTTTACATATTCATAGATCTTTTCAGCCGTCTTTGGTCCAATTCCAGGTATTTTCATCAGTTCTTCAATGGACGCCCTGTTTATATTGATTTTTTGGTTTTCTTTGTAGTCACCAACAGATCCAATTTTGCTTTGATTTTCTAATCCTAAATTAAATCTCAATCCAGCCTCTGAAGCTTCCTTTAAGGTCGGGACATAAATCATCTCACCGTCTTCAAGAACATCTGCTTGATTCAAAAGGTAGGCTGCGGAATCTGGCTTTGGAATGGCTTTATTTAAGAGAACAAACAATCTTTCCCCTTTTTTAAGTTTGTAAACACCGGGTCTTTCGACCGCTCCAGCAATATAAACATAGATTTGCTCCAACTCAATATTTTTTTCTTTTTTGGATTCTTTATCTTTTAAAACATTTATATCAGCACTTTTGCCCTCCAAGGAATTAGATGAGGAAAAAAGCAGATTGTTAAACAGATGATAGGCAAAGGCAGACACCAGCATAGCTGCAACAACAGCAATAAGAATTTTCAACTCTTCATGATAGAAGATCTCTCGCTTAAACTTCTCAAACTGTTCAACGAGTGATTGTTTTAAGGCTTCTCGGCGTCTTAAATCCACATCTTTTAGATTAGATATAGATAACAACAACCTGAATAGGAAGAATTGCTTATTCTATTGGGTAAGAATTTTCAGAAAGCTTTATTAGACAACTATATTAAGTATTTTATCCTGTACATATATTACTTTTTTGATTTCCCTACCTGCAATTGTCTTGCTGACTTTTTCGCTTGATAGTGCGAGGTTAAGAACATCGTCCTTTGATGAACCAACAGGAACCTTAACTTTTTCCTTTACCTTGCCATTTATCTGTATTACAACTATCGCTTCCTTTGAAACGAGAAGTTTGCTTTCAGGTTCTGGCCAATTTTCCTGATGAACTGAACCTTCTTTTCCCAGCATATGCCATATCTCTTCAGCTAGATGAGGAGCAATAGGAGCAATCATCAGACAAAGTTTCTCAACTACTTCGTATGCTAAATCAGGATTTATCTCTTCTGTTTGAAGATAATCCTCGAATTCATTTACAAGCTCCATAAGAAAACTGAT
>JAOADC010000030.1 GCA_026417515.1 Actinomycetota bacterium | reverse complement strand
AGTAACTATTTTTTCCTCCAATTCAATAGCTTTATTTGGTACCGGACAGGCTTCTTCACAAACAAGACAGGGTTTTCCTTGAGACCAGGGCAGACAGATTTTTTTATTTATAACTGCTTTGCCAAGTGATGTTTTTTGTTTTGTTCCAAGTTTTAGATTTGGAATCGCCCCATAGGGGCAGACCTTTCCACATCTGTTACAGTTATAATCGCAGTAACCAATTCTTGGGACGACTCTTGGCGTCCAAAAACTTTGAAGGCCACCCTCCAAAAAAGAAGGCTGGATGGCTCCAGTTGGACAAGCTTTTATGCAGGCTCCGCAACGAACACATTTTAGGTTCAAAGAATTTTCTGTAGCCCCTGGGGGTCGCAGCAAATCCTTTTTCTTTACATTTGGATTGATTCTAAGCAAAGAATACAAGAAGAAAGATGTAAAAGCAGAGGCAAGGAATGCTCTTTTTTCAGGAGCAAATTCAACTTCTTTCCATTTTCTAAGAAAAGAAGTTAGTTTAATGTCATTTCTTCTGCAAGCATTCAGGCAACGCAAACAAAATATGCATTCTGAAAAGTCTAGATTGAGACCATCTTTTATGCTCAAAGCGTCAGTAGGACAAACATCTACACAATTGCTACAGCTCACGCACCTTTTAGAAGAAGATAATCTAAAAATACTGAACTTTGAAATTAAGGACAATAATCCACCTAAAGGGCATAAATAGCGACACCAAAACCTTTCAGCAACTGAATTTAAAATGATAATTATTAGAAAAAGAAAGAGAATGCTAAGTAAGTGATTGTAATTAGGAGTTTTATCTAAAACGTTTGTAAGACCGATCGAATAGGAAAGGTTGCTCCAGTATTCACCCAAAGAAGGAACTCTATAGGCAAGCCATTCTGTGAATTTAAGAAAGTAATAAATAATAGGCCATAAAATTACAGCGAAAGTTCTGATAAAAATGGTTAAGGGGTCAAGTACCAATAATGTTTGAAAACCAAATAAAGAAAGAAAAAGGATAGAAGACCAGAACAAGTGCTTTAATGAAAGCAACCAATTCAAACGAGAAGAAACCTTTCTTTTTCTTCTTGGAAACAAGTCAAGGATCGTTCCAAGTGGACACAACCAACCGCACCAAAATCTACCAAGAAGCAATGAAAACAAAACAAAAAACACTGCGATTGAAAGTCCAGTCGATAGTTTAAGGTTTGCAAGCGATTGAGATAGATAAAAGAGTGGATCGGCATTAAGCAGCAATCTAATTAGTTTCAAATAGTAATCGTTAATGATAGAAAAAACTAAAATGATGGAAAAAGAAATTAAAAAGATGACCTGTAAAAATATTCTTGATCTTTCAAAAGTTTTCAAAGAAAAAAATTTCTTGATAGGCATTATGAATAAATAACCTCGATGCTAGTTAAATCGCTAACCCCTAAACCCATTTCAGAAGCTGCTTTTATGTATCCAATATCATCAGGTTTTAGGCCAAATAGTGTTGTAGCATAGGCATCTGCTGCAACAAAGTCAGTGCTTGCAATCACTGTGTCAAGCTTCTTAACATCCTCAAGCCTTCCTCCTGTTGGTCCATTATCAGTAAGGATTCTAACAGCATCTATAACAGTCAGTGTCGGTCGAATTAATGAAGCAAGGTCGGCGACTCTCTGCCCAAGATTAAAATGAAAAGATGGCCTATTCTTAACGACTCCCATCAGATTTTTCATTCCCAAAGTAAGACGAGCCAGTCCATGGTGCTTGGCTATTGGTACGTTGATAAAAACATCTGCATCTAAGATTTCTCTGTAAACTTCACATCGTTTTAAATCTAGCCCATCAGGAATATTTACATTTGCAAAGTTGTATTCTGACATTACTACCATCTTTCCGCCTGAACGAATGACTTCTCTTTCTATGCCACTATTTCTGTAGGCTTCCATTGCTCTTCCGCCAAAAGGATAGTCCATAACTTTTACACTTTTTGCACCAGCATCAACACACAATTTAACAAGTGCACCAACTACCCAAGGGTTAGTTGTGGCAGCATACTCATAAGTTCTATAAGAGACGCAAATATTTGGCTT
>JAOADC010000016.1 GCA_026417515.1 Actinomycetota bacterium | reverse complement strand
GCATGGTGTTCTTGAACAACAAATCTAAAAGATGCATCTTCTTTTACTTCACCAGGGGCAGGTTCTGGAGTTTTATTAAAATTTCGTTTTTTCCTGTATTCTTCTAACATAGATATATTATAACTTCTTGCATTTAGCATTTTAATTTAATATATTTTTTTAATAAATCAAATTAAGGTGATGGTTAATGCATAAGCGCTTCAGATCTCTTATAGGTTTCATCTTCTTTTCAGTCATATTATTCTCCCTATTAACACTTCAGTCATGTGCAAAAAAATCAGAAGAGGTAGCAGATAAAGAAGAAGATAAAAAGTCGCAAACCATCTCTTTCGAAATGCCAGAAGCGTGTCGAGGTTGCCATCCAATAATATTTTCACAATGGCAGGCATCCCTTCACCCAGTGGCTTTTATCGACCCACTTTACTGGGCAGAAGCTGAACTCGCTGGTAAGGAAGCGGGAGAAAAAGTTAGGAATTTTTGTCATAGCTGTCATGCTGCTGCAGCAACAATGCTTGAAACAATACCTGCTGATGCCACTAAGGCATCTCCTCTTGCAAAATCTGGTGTACCATGTGATCTCTGTCACACTATTACCAAGGTGAAAAAGATTGGAAATAAGGACATAGAAGTGGAAACGGAGAGTGGTACAAAGAGAGGACCCTACAAAGATAGCTACTCTCCATATCACTTAACTGAGTATTCTGAGATTCATACTAAGGCAGAATTTTGTGCTGCCTGTCATAATGTCTATCACCCAACAAATGGTCTGCCAATTGAAAATCCTTATGGTGAGTGGAAAGAAAGTCCTTACGCTAAACAGGGTATAGTCTGTCAGGATTGCCATATGACACCAGGACCACAGGTTACAAAACCGAATCCAGGACAAGTTGCTGTAGGTGGTCCAACCAGAGAACACTACTACACCCATTCGACAATTGGTGGAAACATCTTTATTACAAAACTCTTAGGTAATGAGACTGGATACCAAATTGCAGCTGAAAGATTGCGGTCAGCAGCAAAAATCGAGATACTTGATTTAAAGAAAAACGATAATCAAATGACTCTTAAGGTAAAGATTGAAAATATAGGAGCTGGACATTATCTACCAACTGGATTAACAGTTATGCGTCAGATGTGGGTCAAAGTACAAGTAACAGATTCCAGAGGTCAAATCGTTTATTTAAGCGGCGAACTGGATAAGAAAGGTAACCTACCAGACGATACACGTATCTTCAATACCGTTTACGCTGACAAGAATGGTAATCCAACTGAGAAGGTCTGGGAGGCTACTAAAATCTTGAAGGATAAAAGAATCCCACCAAAAGGCTATGTTGTAGAAGAGTTCAACTTCAGTATTCCTACAGGTTCTAAGGGGCCATTCAAAGTCTATGTTGGACTTCTCTATCGTTCTGCGCCTCAACATATTGTGGATAAACTCTTAAAAGATAAACCGAAGGTTCCAGTAATTGAAATGACTACTTTAACAAGGACCTTTTAATCTTTGGATGGAACAACAAGAACAGGTATTCTTGAAAATGTTATGACATACTGAGCAACAGAACCTATAAGTGCTCTTGCAATACCACTTAAACCTTTTGTGCCAAGAATAATCATCTCGACTTCTTCTTCCTCAGCAGCATGCAAGATGTTTTCTTTTGGGTCACCAACAGAAAGCTTAATTTTGACAGAGTATCCTAATGCTTCTAGATAATTCTTTTTTTCAATCAGATACCTCTCTGCTTCAGAAAGTGCCTCTTGTTCAAGTAACTTTTCGTAAGCGCTTTTAGAAATTAGGTTCAATGTCGGAACCGCGTGGAAGAGAATGATTTCAGATTTATCTAAAACACCGCTGGAGATTGCAAAGTCTAGAGCCTTCTCTGATGATTTTGAACCGTCAAGAGCGATCAACACCCTCATAATATAAGACTAATCTATTTGCGCAATTCTGGTCAACTTGAAAACTGTTATTTTATAGCATATAATTTTTGATATGTTAAAAAAAACAGCACAAACAAAATTTATTTACGAATATATAAAAAGCACGAGGAGGCATCCATCGGCTGAAGAAATCTATTCTGCAGCTGCTTCTCATCTCCCCTATATCACGAGAGCCACAGTATACAATGTATTGCGCAGACTCCTTAAGGCAGGAGAAATTCGTCAACTTCATATCAAAAAGGGGTTGACGGTCTATGATGGATACACCGCTCCACATCCTCATTTAAAATGCAGGGTTTGTGGTCGAATTGAAGATGTAGATATATCTGGATTTGATGATTTTGTTAAGCAGATCAAACAGAAATATGAAGATGCTGAAATCGAACTAAACATAACAGCAACTTGCAGTCTATGCTCGATTAAAGAAAGGAGTGAGTAAAAGTGGAAACAAAGAAAAACCTCGAAGAAGCATTTTCAGGTGAATCAAAAGCTTCGCGCTCCTATTTTGCTTTTTCTGAAAAGGCTTCTCAGGAAGGTTTTAAGAATCTTTCTCGACTTTTCAAAGCTGCTGCATATTCTGAGACAATTCATGCTAGAAACCACTTGAAAGCTCTTGGAAAGGTTGGAAGTTCAGTAGAAAACTTAAAATCAGCAGTCTCGGGCGAGGCTTACGAGGTCGCCGAAATGTATCCTGCGTTTATCGATATAGCAAAAAACGAAGGAATTGAAGATGCAGTAAAAACATTTGAATGGGCCTACGAAACAGAAAAGGCACACAAAGAATACTTCGAGGAAGCTCTTAACAAAATAGAAAACAACACTGATCTTCCAGATGAAGAAATTGCTGTCTGTCGTGGGTGTGGATATACAATGACAGGAGATATACCTGACAACTGCCCTATTTGTGGTGCACCAAAGAGCAACTTTGAATTATTTTAAGATTTTGTTATTAGATTCATATTAAAAAATAAAAACCGCCCTCTTAAGGGCGGTTTTTTTATGGGGAAGAGGGGGGCCGGCTAAGGAGGGGCGACTTAGCCGGCAACATAAATTTTACTAAACGAGTCCTTATATTTCAAACGAATACATTTTTTCTTTAACTAACTAAGTTCTCTTAATCTTTTAAATAAAAGGGGATTTATCTCTTCTGAACTCAACTCTTTTTCAGGAGAAATTCTTACCTTAGATTTTGTTTGAAGCAATATCTTTGCAACTTCCTGCAGAGAGCTTGCTGCAGAACTGGCATCACCCATCTTTTCAAAACAAAGAGATTGCCACCAGTATGCTGTTGCAGAAGATGATTCGTTTCTGGCTAAATCCTTAAAGTAATGGAGAGCGGCGTTGTAGTTGCGTTCAAGGTAATTGCAGTAGCCAGCCCACCACTTTGCTTCGTGAGATAAAGAAAAATCGTTCTTTTTTGATAACTTTGAAAATATTTGTGCAGCAACATCATAGTTTTTCTTTTCAAAGTTTTCTAAGGCTTCCTTATACTGTGCTCTGAGAGGAGCCTCCCAGAATGAGAGAACATTTTCGGCAACTTCGTTACCTATCTGTCGAATTTTTGAATTTTTATCTTCTTTAAGTTTTTGAATTATGGATGGTGGTACAAGCATAGGATTTTCTTCTGCTATTGCAGATATGATTTTGGCGCCACTGTATCTTTTAGAAGCATCATCGTCATTTATTAAAGCAACGATATGGTTAAAGGTCTTATCGTTTACCTCAATAAGATTGGCAATTGCTTTTGTTAAAGGAACCTGAATAAAATAGTCGATTTCATCATCAAGCATTTTTGCCAGTATTTCAGGATTTACGGATTCTGGTCTTGTGATAGAAAGCCAGGCATAGATGTGTGCTGCTTGAGCCTTATAAGCGCTGTCACCAACAATAGCGACCTTTTCAACCATATCAATCGGTAAAAGTTTTGGATTGAGTTTCGCAAGACGAATAAGCACCCAACCTGAGTTCCATCTCTTAAGTTTTTCAAAACCATCAAAAGACCAAACACTGGCAATTTTATTTATGATTTCCAACTGGCTTTCTTCATCTACTGTAAAAAGTAAATTCAAGTAAATATCAACTATTCCTAAGTCAGATCTGAAGTTCAGAATTCTTCGCACTATGGCTTCGAGCAATTCATTCTTCTCTTCAACACCCAACTCTTTGGGTTCAAAACCTGGAAAGAAAGAGTTAAGAACTTTAAGATTCGAACAAACTATCTGATCTAATTCAACTCTTGTTAAAAACTTGAACTTATATTTCTTTATTGGAAATCGATTGAACTTAAGGAACCATTCTTCCAGATTTGGACTTATTCTTGATGGAGTTATTAGAAGAACATAATCCACTTCGTGGAGTGGTTCGTCAGCCCACTTCTTAATAAATTCGATATCTTCGACATCGATAGCAGATGGTTTATAAGGTATAGCTGCCAGCAACCATTTTTCAGGATAACCAAGACTCGGAAGTATTTCGTTTTCTCGATAGGCAATGATGTCGTACCCAACTGAACTATGAGGACCTGATTCTATGAAGGTTCTTCGCTGAAAACCAATAAGTGGAGCAATTTCGTAACACAGCCTAACATATTCGTCTCTGCTTAAATCACTCCATGGCAGTCTCATAATAAATTAAAAGAAAAACCCGGTATTATCAAAAATCCCGGCCTCTAATTTTGCTCTTTCAACCTCTTCCTGAAGCATAACAATTAACTGGTCTGCAAGTAGATAGTCTTTTTTCTTTATCGCCTCCTCAAGGTTCTCAATCAAGCGCTCGGCTTCTGAAACATCCACTCCACGTTCTTTTATGGCATTCAATAATTCTTTGATTTCAGGCAGATACTCCAGATAGAAAATGTTCGTTTTCCTTTCCAATCTATCCAAATTCATCACCCACGATTATTATCGGCAATTTTTTAAAAATGGTTTAAGATTTTAGTAAGGATGAGTTCTCAAAAATTTCAAGTTGGCTCAAAAATAAATGACAGATTTGTTCTTGTTAAGAAGATTGGCGAGGGAGCCACATCTCAAGTCTTTGAAGCTATCGATAATTCACTCAATAGAAATGTTGCAGTAAAAATCATTCCTAAAAAAGATTCATTGGAAGAAAGAATAAAAAGAGAAATAAAAATAACAGCTAGCCTCAATCATCCTAACATTGTGACACTATATGATTTCTTAGCTTCCAACGACTCCTATATTGTCGTTATGGAGTATATTGAGGGTGTTTCACTTCGAAAAATGCTTGAAAAAAGAAAAAAACTTCCCTGGGACAAGGCAGTTTTTGTTGCCATCCAAATTGCATCTGCTCTTGAAGAAGCCCACAAAAAAAGCATTGTTCATAAAGATATCAAACCAGAAAATGTATTGATTTCAAAGGATGGTAAGGTCAAGCTTGGCGACTTCGGGATCTCATCTCTCATAACAAGGGAAAAAAGTGGCTTGGTTTCAGGAACTATTGGCTATATGTCTCCAGAACAAATTACAGGCAAGTATGTTGACGAAACTTCTGATATTTATGCGCTTGGTGTCATTCTTTATGAAATGCTTACTGGTATCAATCCATTTCTGGCAGATGAGTATAAAGAAGCAGTGCACAAGACTCTCAATTTGGTACCTGAAGATCCACACCTGGTAGACCCATCAATTCCTAAAAAACTTTCAGAAATCGTTATGAAAGCAATTGCAAAGGATCCTGACTTTCGTTTTCAAAGTGCAACTGCATTAAAAAAGGCTCTCAGTGATTTTCAGCAGAGCCAGCTTAAAATTGCTGAAAAGGAGATCGATAAGAAAAAAGAAGAGAAAGAATTGCCAGTTAAGAAAACCAACTTCCATTCAATTTTTATGAAATTCGTTTATCTTGCTTCATTTTTTTTAATGGTCTTCTTTGTGGCTCCAATTCAAAATCGTTTTGAAGGAATGGTTGGGATATTTCTATCCCTTGCAATATTTCTTCTTGGGTTCATACATCCACAGGCAGCAAATATTGTAGCTTCTCTGGCTGTTGCCTCAATTCTAATCTCGACAAACTCTCAAATAGGAATCCTTTTCTTGGTTTCAATTGCTGTCTATCTACTGTTTAACTCAGATTACTTGAAAAATCTTGCTGCTCCCCTGCCCTTTGTTGAGATTCTTACAGCGCCCTCAGGTTTTTTTCCTTTTTCTTCCTTCCTTCTGGCTTCATTTGCTGAAGGTTCCACAGCTTTTACAGGAGGAATTGCAGCATCCATTATTGCTCTTCTTGTAAAAATGACCTCTAAGAACCCAAACCTTTACTATTTTTCAGGTGTTAAATCCGGTCAAGCAACAGCCAACGCCTCCACATTGCTGCAATCGATTTTTCTTAATATACAGGTTCTTTCTGAAATTTTTATATTTACTACTTCCCTTTATATTGCAGCAGTTGTGCGTAGGTCTATTTCAGGCAAACCGTACTCAAGACTGGTTTCTGTGTTTACATTTATGGCTCTTCTTCTTCTTGGTTATCAGATTCATTCAAGTATTTTTAAACTGGCCACCGATTCGACGCGAATATTCTTCTCTGCACTTCCAGGATTCTTAACATCTATGGTAGTAATTGGTTTGTACGAAGCATTTAAAAAGTGGTATGAGAAGTAGTATTTACAGGTTTTTTGCATTAATCATCATTGCTGCTTCTCTATTTGCTGCTTTCATTGCCATCAATTCTTTGTCGGAAGATAAGAAGCCACAGCAAAAGAAGCATACAGAAACAGACGATGTGTTAATTGAAGATGCCAAACTTGTCTATAAAACATTACAAAAATCTTCAAAAAGAAAAATTCTGGTGCTTGAATCAAAAGACAATGTTTTAGAGGTTAAGGCTCGTTACACAATTTTAGCTTCTGAAAAGGGATGGAACCTGGTCAGTGAAATTCCTATCAAGGATGGTTTGATGCTAATCTTTTCAGGAGACAAAGAGACGGTTGACATTTCAATCAGAGGAGTGGAAGAAGGAACCAAAATAATCGTTTCGATTTCTCAAGACTGATTTCTCTCAGAATCCAATTCTTTCAGTAATCTGTTCATAGAATCTTCCAATTTTTTCGTTTTCTCATTTAACTCTTCCAAGATATTCCTGGACTCTTTATCAATGGAATTCATAAGTTTTTTTCTCCTCTTTTTCCTTATTGGATGCTTTTCGCTCAAAACTCTTTCAAATTTGCTTTCTGCCTGCTTGATTCGTTCTTCAAAATCGTCTCTCATAATTTTTATTGTAGCAAAGTTTGATATAATGCTTTGGTTAGAGATGATTATAACTAACCTCGATGGAGATAGAATGATTGGAGTTCAATCTAAAAAATTCACCTTATTGATTGCTTTTCTATCTTTATTGATAGTGTCCTTTGCATCCTGCGAAAAGAAATCGGAAGATCTGCCCTCAATATTTTCAAACCCATCATTTGGAAATGTTCAATCAGATATTTTCTTTAAAAAGAATCTTCTAAAGAAGTTTGAAATAAAAGGTAGGATAGTCGCTTCAGTTTACTCTGATGGAAAGCCTCAAATTGCGATTCTTAACACAAAAGACAGTTCAATAAAACTGCTAACCAAGAATGGCATATGGAACAGGACGCCTGTCTTTTCTGGGGATGGTAATAATATTTATTTCAGTTCTTACTCCACCAAATCATCTGTCATAAAAGAATTTGACCTTATAAAAGGAAAGGAAACTACTCTTGTAGCAGGAAGCGAAGATAGATACGATCCAATAAAATTCAGAGAAAACAAAATTATTTACAATGTTTTTCCAAAAAAAGGAAATTTTTATCTTGCAGTTTTCGATTTAAAAACCAGGAAGGAAGATAAATTAAGCATTGAATGGAACGGTAAGAATTTAGCAGAACGCGCTGCCGAACCCTGTTACGATAATAATAACGATACAATATACTTTGTAACTGACCTTGCCTATGATGGGAAGCCCAAACCAATAAACATCTGGGCTTACAATTTTAAGACAAGCACTGCAAGACAGATAACCAAAAATGCTACTGCCACTGTAATAATCTATCAAGGAAAGAAGATAGTAAGCCCCCAATTTTTCGATATTTCAGTTTCAGAATACGGGTATCTTCTCTACTGCATACGTTACATAACCCAAGAAACTGAAGGGGGAGTTCCTACCGTTTCAAAGATCGAAGCACACTTGATGAACCTAAAAACTGGAGAAGATAGAATATTTGCAGTTGAAAAAAACTCAATCAGACAACCTATTCAAGTTAACAGAAACTATGTGCTCCTTGCATATCCGGAATTACGAGAAATTCTTTTAATTAATCTTAAAAAGCCACATGAGAGAAATATATTCATCTCCTTAATCGATATTGTGGGCGATTACGACTTTGCTCAATAATCAATAGCGATTAGATAATTAGTGATGGTGGGAATGTTCAGAATGCCCGCCAGCAATTACATAAATTGCAAGATCACAATTATATGGTCTTAGAGTGATACTTTCTTCACCTTTCAAATAGATAGACTGACCTTTATTTAGAACTATTGATTCATTCTTATAAGTCATTTCCAATGAACCTTCTATGACAGCAATTATTTCTTCGTGTCCTTCACCAGGAGATATTTCCCTCATATTTCCTTTCTTGATAAATCCGTAAATAAAATAGCAAGCGTGTGAACCTGTTTGTTCGAACCCCACCAAGTATTCGCCTTCCCGGTAAAGATTATCTTTAATGTTTATAACCTTCATTTACACTTCCCTCCCCTGTTTTTGCTATTATGATGATTATATTATGAAGAAAATATTGCTTCTTGTTTTAGATGGTGCTGCAGACAGAAGAACTACTGCTTTAAAAGGGCAAACTCCTTTAGAATTTGCCAGGACTCCTAGCCTGGATAAAATCGCATCTGCTTCCATAGCAGGCTGGTTTTATCCTCGTGAAGATTTTTTAGGTGCCTCCACTGATCTAACTCACTTTATGATGCTTGGGTATAGTCCAGAAGAGTATCCAGGAAGATCAATTTTGGAGGCAATGGCTCTTGGTCTGGAAGTAAAAAAGCAAGTTCTTTATCTTTCTGTGCTCATTGCTGCTTCTAAATCTAAAGAAAATGAACTTTACGTTAAGAGAGAAGAGATTTCATTTAAGGAGAAAGAAACAATTGAACTATTTAATGCTGTATCTTACTACTGCACTGGATTCTACGAATTCAGACTTCACCATCAAAAGGGCAGATATGGCATCTTAGAAATTAACGGCCCTTTCGGAGAGGGTCCTTTAGATACCGATCCCTTCAAAGATAACTATCCTATTATAAATCCTTACTCTTCAGGATTAGGATTTAGAGATGGGTTGCTTGCAGATGCATTGAAAAAATACTTGAGATGGGCATTTGAGAAATTAGCCAAGCATCCGGTTAATAGAGAACGAGTAGACAGAGGAGAATTTCCTCTGGATATTTTAGTTACAAAGTGGCCTTCTTTCATTAGAACAGCTCCAACTCCATTTGCTGATTTGACAAAAATGAAGGGTGCCATCATTGCAGAACAGAGCTTTTTCAACGGTTTATCCATTCTTTTGGGACTTAAATTTATAAAAAATGATAAGAAGGACCCAGAAAGCAAGACTCGTTTTGCTATAAAAAAGGCTGAGAATCTTCTTTTTTCGGAGGATTTTGATTTTGTACTGGTAAACATTAAAGATGCGGATGAAGCATCTCACACAAAGAATCCTTTAAAAAAGGCTGAAGTCATCGAGATGATAGATAAAGGACTTTCAGAAATATTTCAAACGAAGATATTGGATACTGATCATTGTGTTTTTTGTGTTGTTTCTGACCATCCAACTCCATCTGAAGGCAACTTAATTCATTCTGGCGAGCCAACTCCCTTAATTATTCATTCTTTTAATTTTGGAAGCGATGAGTGCAAAAGGTTTACTGAAGCAGAGACAGCCAGAGGAAATCTTTCAAAATTGCACTCATCGCAGCTGATGCCTGTTCTTTTAAATGCTGCTGATAGGATTGCTTATTCAGGTTCAAGAACTTCTGTTTTTAAATCAATTGGATTCCCTGCACCAGATCAAATTCAGAAAATCAATTTAAGAGAAGTTTAATCAGTTTTCTAGCAGAAGACTCCCATGAATAATTATTTTTAGTCCAACTGTATAGTTCTTGTTTCAACCTAGGATGTGTTTTCTTAACTTTAATTGAATTGATTATAGATGAAGCAAGATTTTCAATGAAATTGTCATTTAACTCTACACAGATCTCAGAAAGGCTTTCAAATTCGTCTGAAATACCTGTCAATATATCCTTAAAGCCTGAATGGCAGGATCCGATGGGGATAGTGCCCGAAGCAGATGCTTCCACGAGCACAAGTCCAAAAGATTCTTTAAAAATAGAGGGAGCAACAAAGACATCAGCAGCGCTCATAAGTGGGGCTAATCTCAGGTGATCCAAATATCCAAAAAACCTAATTTGCGTTCGAAATTTTCCAAAATCTGTTAACGATAGATAATCCAAACGAAAACGCTCTTCAAGTAGTTTTTTTGAAAAAACAACCGGTACGTCATACAAAACTTCTTCTTTTGAGCCAGGATCCAATTCTTTGTGTGATAGAACCATTCTTGCTGCACCCTCTAAGTTTCCTGAAGATAGCTCTATTCTAAGCTTTTCTAAGAAACCTCTTGAACTTCCGTAGCCAACAATGATCAGATTAGCATCGCAAAACTCTTTCCAAACATAGGGCATTGCAAATAAAAGACATGGAATGCCCTTCGTCCAAAGATACTTTCCAGCAAAAAGAATCAAAGGGGGTGCCTCTATTTTTTCTAAATATTTCGTCAAATCACCATCTGGCATTTTTATAGCTTCAATCTTTTCAATATCAATAAAAATCTTCTTCAATGAATCATAGTCATTTACATATAGTAATGAATCTAACAACCTTTCTCTTTCTGACCGATAAAACGCATCTACTTCAAAGGAACTAAAAAGTTTATGAAACTCTGATAATGCTTCTTTCTTAGAAGCTCTTGGATGAAAGAGGTTAAAATCTATACCAGGATGGACCACATCAATTTTTGTATCTTTTAAATAGTTCAGATAACTTTTGACCTCTTTATGGCCTGCTTCGGTCAAAGTCACTATTAAGTCAATATCATTTAGCGATTCAAGGAATTTGCTCTTTGCAAGCTGGCTCTTGCGTATCGCAAAGTTGAGGTCACTTCCATGATATACAGCTGCCTTCTTAACGTCGTAATTCCTAAAAATGCTACTTAGCGCATAGGGCAGCGGAAAAAGGTGATGATAAAGAACAGCTTTGGGCTCAACAGAGAAATTATCTAAGACAATCTTAACTGAATCCCTTAAGCAGGAAGCGTAGAACTCTAGTTCTTTTTCTTTTAAATCTGAAAATGTCTTTACCACTTTATAGTCAGGATAAGAATCGTAAACATAGAGAGGCAAAAATCCTTTAAGGTCGTGTTTAAAATGAAGGGTCTTTCCATTATATGGTGTTGAATTTCTATGAACTTCCTCTATCCTTCCTTCATCTAAATCTATAATGAAAGAACGCTCGATAAAATCGAGAGAATCTACTTTTTCTTCTTGTGAGAAGAGAAATACATCAATGCCTTCCTTATTTAGTGCTCTTGTAAGTTCTCTTGCATAAATAGCACTTCCTGTTCCTTTAAGAAAATATCCATAAAAAATAAAGACCGCTTTATGCACAAAGATATTATAAGCAGCGCCGTAGAAAAAAATAACTTGTTATTCTCTAACTAATTATGTTTATAATTATTTAAAGGGGGTAGAGGGCTTTGGCGGATGAGGATTCCTTCCTGATCAAAGAAAGATCCCAGGCTCTGCGTAAATCTTCGATTCTTTCCATAGTTAAAGAGAAAGAATTTCAAATCAAGGCTGAAATCGTAAAAGTACGTCAGGAGGCTCAGGATATCGTTGAAAAGGCAAAAGTTCAAGCAGAAGAAATAATCGCAAGAGCCGAAGAAAAGGCTGCTCGAGATGCTCAGATGATGCTTGAAAAGGAAATCGAGAAAGCAACAAATGAAGCCTCGAAAGTAATCGAAGAAGCCGAGGAAAGGGCTAAAGAACTCAATAAGAATTACCAGAATATTCTCGACGAAGCATCTTTGAAAATCGTTTCTCTGCTTCTCGGTGAAACCGAGATTTAAGAAGGTGATTAAAAAATGATTCTTCCAATGTCAAAGATTGAAATTATTGGAAGAAGAAGTGACTACTCAAAAGTTATTTCCACACTTCATTCTCTTGGTTGTGTGGAGATTGAGGACATTAAAAAAGAAATTGTGGTGGGAGATCCTACCATCAGGCCACTCGAACCTGACGAGGAATCCAAAATCAGCAAACAAAAAATTGAAGAAATATTGATGAAGGTTAATTCTATCCTCTCTTTTGTTGTAAAGAAAGAAAAAACCCCAAAACCAAATGAGGAAAAAGTATCTGAACTCTGGGAACTTAGAAACGAAGATCTCATACGAAGAATTGAAAAGCTAATCGGAAGGATAGATGAACAAACTCGAGAGCTTACGCAGAAACTTACCTCTCTTGAGTCAGAACTTTCGCTTCTTAAGAATTTTGAAGTTGTGGTATCAAAGGTTGAGCCTCTTGTCAGGCATTTTTCAGGTGTTAAAGGTTACGAGACTGTTGCGCTACTTGTTGAAAAAAAGCATAGGGTTGTAATCGATATTCTCTACGACGAAATCAAGAAAATTACTGGTGATAAATTTGAAATCGCTACAGCTGAAGTTGACGATAAGACAGTTGCTGCTCTTATCTTCTATCCAAAAGAATTTTCTGCTCCTGTCCACAATCTTTTGTGGGAGGAGAATGTATCAGAGATTAAACTGCCGAAAGATTTTGCAGAAATGCCTTTTGAAGAGGCTGTTAAAAGGATAAGGTCAAGGCTAAAAGAACTTCCTGAAAAGATTTCAAAATTAAGAAGAGAGCTTGATGAACAGTCAAAAGAGTGGGTCGATGATCTGATTTCTGCAAAACATGTCTTAGAAAATCGTCTTCAGGAATTTCAAGTTTTTGATATGGTAGGACAGACTGAATTTGCTTTCGTAATTATTGGCTGGACACCAAAGAAGTATCTTGATCTTATTCAAAGAAGCCTAATTAAGCAGTTCAACAATAAAGTGATTGTAAACGAGCTTGAATTATCTGAAGAAGAAAGAGAACATGCTCCAATATGTATGGAGAATCCTGCCTGGGCAAAGGCATACGAGATGGTCCTAAGAATGTGGTCCCTACCTCGCTATGGAACGTTTGATCCATCTCCTATGATGGCATTTTTCTATTCGTTATTCTTTGGAATGATTTTAGGTGACGTTGGTTATGGTCTGATTCTTTTGCTTGCCTCTTTTCTGATAATCAGGAAATTCAGGGAAAAACCAGGCATCCAGGCACTGGGATTTATGTTTCTTTCTGCCTCAATAATGGTCATACTTTTCGGTTTTCTCTATGGTGAGTTCTTTGGAAACTTAGGTCTCGAGCTTCATCTGGTCAGGCATTTCAGTTTTAAAATAGGCTCAGAAGAAATTCGACTGCCAATTGAAAGAGATAAACCCGAATTTATACTGCCACTTCTCATAATGTGCCTTTCAATTGGAGTTACGCAAATAATTTTGGGCCAGATATTAGGCATTATCATAGGATTAAAAGAAAGATCTTTGAAACACATCCTTGAAAAAATTGGAATGATTCTTTTGTTTGCTTCAATAGCATTCTTTGCTCTCTCTAAAACTTTGCCAAATATATTCGGTCCAGTTTCATTTCTTGCACTAATTGCTTCAGTCGCACTTATTGCTTACGGTGGCGGTGTGATAGGTGTTGTGCATATCTTTTCCACAATGGGAAAGATTTTCTCTTACCTAAGAATAATGGCCTTGGGTTTAGCAGGAGTCATTCTTGCCATAGCAGCCAATAAAATTGGCTCCACGCTTGGCAATATTTGGATAGGAATAGCAATCGCAACTCTGTTTCATCTAATAAACCTTGTTGTTCACTCCTTCAGTTCAACCATTCATTCTTTGCGATTAAATCTCATTGAGTGGTTCGACCAGTTCTACAAACCTGGCGGTAAACCTTTCAAACCATTTAAAAAGATTGGGGGGTAGAAGTATGGATTCAGCAGCGTTGGTAAAGATTTGGAAAGCCATCTGTTCAGGTGGAACGGTTGCTTTATGTGCATGGGCAGCTGCATACGCACAGGCAAGGATAGGAACTGCAGGAGCTGGAACTATAGCTGAAAAACCCGAGGCGGCAGGTATGATCATCGCTCTTGAGGCGCTTCCTGAACTGCTGGTAATTCTTGGTTTCGCCATAGGATTCTTCATCATTACTATGATTTAGGAACAAAAAATGAAGGCAGAACCTAAAAGCGCGGTTGAAGAAATACTTAAAGGTCTTGAAGAAGAGGGTGAGCGCGAAAAACAAAAAATCCTAAAAGAAGCGCGGCTTGAAGCGAAAAAAATCTTAGAACAAGCAAAATTAAGAGCTAAGGAAGCATATGAAGAAATTATCAAGAACGAGAGCACGCGCATACAAGCAGAAACTTCAAAGATACTTAGAAAAGCCTCAATTGAGGCAGAAAAAAGGCTTGCAGAGGTCAAATCTAAGTTCCTAAGCGAAGTTTTTGAAAAAGCGATCTCAAAGATAGAAAACCTGAAGAAAACTAAAAGATATGAAGAGTCCTTCAGAAGACTTCTTGAAGAATGTTTGAGCGAGGTTGGAATTTCTCTTAAACATTTTAACCTTGATGAAGATTCGTTGGCTGAATACCTGATAGAAATTACCAAGGGAAAAATATCAAAGGAAGAAGCGGTCGAGGCAGCAGAAAAAATTCTTAAGGATAGAGATAAGAATTCTCTGCTTTTAGAACAGATACTTAGACATATGAAGAAGACAAAACCATCAATAATTGTTTACTGCTCCCAAGACGACGTTAAACTTGCTGAAAAGATTCTTTCAGAAATGAAAATCAACGCAAAAATAAAAACAGATGCGAATATTAAGGGCGGAGTTAAAGTCAGCACTGTAAATGGCCGAATTATCGTTGACAATAGTTTAAACGCAAGAATGGAAAAGTTGAAACGTCTCTATACTAAGGAATTGATCGAAAAATATCTTTGAGGATGAATGAAAACCAATAAAAATGAGCATACTTGATTATTCTTACACCAATGCACGTATCAGATCGTTAAAAAGCCAGTTGTTAACTCCTGATTTTCTTAAAGGTCTGGCTGCCTGTGATAGCGTGGAAGAGATAATAAATCTTTTATCAGAAACCAATTATGGCAATGATATAAACCAAGCAGTCTTTCTTACAAGTGGCGTTAGAGGCATAGAAAATGGTTTGAGAAATCACCTTGTAAATCACGTTAACTTTCTAAAATCCAGAGTTTTAAGCAAGAAGGCTCTTTTTCTTTCAATGCCAATCCTCCAGAGGTGGGATGTTCACAACATAAAGGTAATACTTCGATCCCAGCATGCTGGCAGACCAGTAAGCGAAATGGAAGAAAGCTTTGTGCCTCTTGGACAGCTCAACCTTACTGCACTTCATGAGCTTGCAAGGGCCCTTGATACCAAGGAACTAATAAATATGCTTCATACCCTTGGTATCTCTTACTTCGAACCATTAAGAAAGTATCTTAATGACTACCTGGCAGATAGAAATCTTCAAAAATATGAGACAGAGCTCGACCGTTTCTATTTCGAAAATGCAATTAGACAGATTTCTTCAAGATACTTCAAATCTCTTGATAGATTCGATCAGAATAAGATGTTCGTCAAGAAGATGCTCGAATTGGAGATAGATATCGTCAATATTCTTACTGCCATTCGAACAGGACCCATCTTTCTGGAAGAAGAGGAGGCTGAAAAGCTTTTTATTAAGGGAGGAAGAACTGTTAACAAGGAATTCTTTATGGAGCTGTTCAGAGAGGAAAACATAGAAGGAATTATAAAGAAGCTTTCCAAGACAGTCTTTGGACCAAAAATGAAGAAGGCATTGGAAGATGTCAGCGCAACTGGTTTCGTTTCACCAATACAGAGGTCTTTTGAAGAACTCTTAATTGAAAAAGCATACAGACTTTTTAAGGAGTACCCTTTAAGCATAGCCCCAGTAATTGCCTACATTTGGTCGAAATACAACGAGGTCGTAAATTTAAGAATTGTTATAAGATGTAAAGAAGCAGACATTCCACCAGATAAGATAATAAAATCTTTCATACTGGTTCACTAAGATTCAAGAACCTCTGCTAATTCCTTTTCGTTTTCTGCGCTTGTAATAGCAAGAATTTCATCACCTGCAGAAAGAACAAAATTTCCATCTGGAACTATGAAACGCCCGTCTCTTATAACTGTTATTATCAGTGAATTTGGAGGAAGCTTCACCTCACTAATTTTCTTTCCTGAAAGTCTTGATTGACTGTCGAGCGTTACTTCAACAACTGAAACTGTTCCTCCTTTAATTTTTAAAATCTCAATTGCCTTTCTGAGTCGCATTTCTTCCAGAAGCAAATCTGAAATGATGTGAGTCGATGAAACGCCAATATCTACACCCCACTGATCAGTAAATATCCATTCATTAAGCGGATGATTTATCCTTGCAACAACTCTTTTTACATTGAATATCTTTTTAAGGAGATTTGAAATTACCAGGTTATCCTCATCGTGTCCGGTTACAACTGCGGCGACATCTGCATTCATAATCTCTGTTTGAGAAAGCTGAATAGGGTCACATGCATCAAGAGCATAAGCTTTAAAACCCATCTCTCTGAGTTTACCTACAACCTCTTTATTCTTATCAATAATGATCAGATTCTGCTTCTCATCAGCAAGAGTTCTTGCAAGATAAGTTCCTGTTTTGCCACCGCCAATTATGACTATTTTCACCTTCATCATCCCCTGACTACTTCATTCAGTTTTTGCATACCTATTTCATCCACAGCAAGTACCAGCATGTCACCTTCCTTAAGAACAAAACCTGGTGGTGGAATCTGTGCTTGACCTCTTCTTACAAGAGCTACAAATTTAATATGCTTGCCATCATCGATTTCACTAACCGTTCTACCTGCAAGGTGGCCACTGCAACTGCATTCAACCAGCTTCACTTCACCTGCGCCAAAACCTATGCGTGGGGATACTTCCTGGAAGAATAGGAAATCGCGTATTTCGTTTACCGCCCAACTAACTGGCGCAATCGTTGTAATTCCCATTTTCCAATATATTCTTGCTCTTTCGCTATCATAGATTCTTGCGATTACCTTTGGAACTCCAAAATAATTTCTTGCAAGAAACGCCGAAACAGCATTGTGATTATCCCCTTTGGCTGCTGCAACGAACGCATCTGCCTCTCTTATACCTGCTTTTTCAAGCGTTTCTCTATCAAATCCCAGGCCAACGAGTTTTAAACCCTTGAAGTCCTTCTTTAGGCGTTCAAACGCATCTGGATCTTTATCAATTACTGCTACCTGATGACCTTCTGAATCGAGCAGGTTGGCGATGGCAGATCCTACCCTACCACAACCAAGGATAATCACTTTCATAGGTAACAACCCCTTCTAAATCATATTTTAAATTACTCTCCTTCTTGCTCTTACAATGGCTTTTCTTATCTCGTCAGCCAGCAAAATAATAGGAGGCCAGATCATTAAAAACAGCCAGTCATAGGCATCTAACGGCTTATGACCAAAAATATTTGCGAAGAAGGGTATGTAAATGAAAGCTGAAATAATTGCTAGTTCTGCTGCGATGCCCAATAGATACATCCTGTTCGTAGTAAAACCCTTTGAAATAATAGATTCTCTGTTTGTTCTACAGGCAAAACCGTTTCCTATCTGACTTGTAACAATTGATGCAAGGCACATCGTCCTTGCTTTCAAATATACTGCTCCCTGGCCAATAAGTGGAAGAGCCAGTGAATATCCAGCTCTTATGTAAGCAAAGAAAAAGCTAACCATGCAAGCAATGCCTTCAAAGATACCCAGGTATCCATAGGCTCGCAGAAATAGGTTCAGATTTAATAGTCTTTCTTTCTTTGATCGAGGTTTTCGTTGCATCACATCCTTTTCAGGCTGTTCAGCGCCAAGTGCAAGCGCTGGAAGCAGGTCCGTACCGACATCAACTGCAAGAATTTGCAGGACTGTGAGCGGAAGAGGAATTTTTCCACCGGAAAGAACGAAAACCAAATATGGGACAATTTCAGGAATATTTGAAGCAAAAATGTAGGTGATAAAACGGCGAATGTTATCAAATATCGCTCTACCTTCTTCAACAGCCTTAACTATTGTAGCGAAGTTATCATCAAGGAGAATCAGATCAGCTGCTTCTTTAGCCACATCAGTTCCGACCATACCCATGGCAACACCAATATCTGCCTTTTTCAGTGCTGGCGCATCATTCACACCGTCACCTGTTACAGCAACTATTTCTCCCATCTCCTTAAGAACTGTAACTATTCTTAGTTTGTGTTCAGGGGATACTCTTGCAAAAATACAGCTTGGAAGCCTTAAAACCTCTTTTAGTTCTGAATCGTCCATATTTTCGAGTTTATCGCCGGTTATCACAGGTGTGGTCTTATCAGCAATCCCTATCTTCTTTGCAACAGCTGCTGCTGTGAGACCATGGTCACCTGTAATCATCATAATTCTTATACCTGCTGTCTTACATTTTCTAACAGCCTCCTCAACTTCAGGTCTGGGAGGGTCTGTGATTGCTGCTATGCCAACAAAAATTAAATTTTTCTCTATTTCTTTCTCGTCAGCAGAAAATACATTCATCGACTTATCGATATCTCGATATGAAAATGCAATCAGTCGATAAGCCTGACGACTAAGTTCGTCAATGGCTTGAAGTATCTTCTTTCTTGCCTCTTCATCAAGTGGCAGGATGCTTCCATTGAGATAAACTTGATTACAGTATTCGAGAAGGACATCTGGTGCACCCTTGGTTAAACAGTACCTATTCCCCTTTTCATCCTGACAGATGACGCTCATCCGCTTTCGAAAGGAATTAAAAGGGATTTCTCTCAATCTCTTAAAGCCTTTAGCTTCATCTATTATCTCTTTATTTTTTGAAGCTAAAACCCACAGAGCACCCTCTGTAGGGTCACCGATAACCCTGAAGACACCGTTTTCATCTTTTATCACTCTTGAGTTGTTGCAGAGAAAAGATACCTTTAAAAGCCAAGAAATGCTTTCCCTGTTTCTTTCGCCAATTGGATTGCCGTTTTCATCGACAATTTCTCCTTTTGGCTCATATCCAACACCTGTAACATCATAGTACTCACCTATCCAGAGTTTTTTTACCGTCATTTCATTTTTTGTAAGTGTGCCTGTTTTATCAGTGCAAATTACTGTAGATGAACCAAGTGTCTCAACAGTGCTGAGCCTTTTTATGAGAGCATTTTCTCTTGCAAGTTTCTGGGCAGCCATTGCAAGGCTTAAGGTGATAGTAGGTAGCAAACCCTCAGGAACGTTCGCAACAATTATTCCTATGGCAAAAATGAAGCCTTCCATTCTGCTTAATCCTGCCAAACTGACACCAAGTGCATAGAAAAGCACGCCCATTGAGACTGCTATCGCAACTATGACTCGGGTTACAAAGCTCATCTCTTTCTGCAAAGGTGAAGGTTCTTCTTCTAAAGATTGAGTGAGATTAGCTATCTTTCCAAATTCAGTTTGCATACCAACCGCATAGACCAGACCTTTTGCAGTTCCAGAGACAACGTTCGATCCAGCAAAACAGAGATTGGTTGCGTTACTTATTAATCCATCGACTTCTTTCTGAGCCTGAGAGAACTTCCTTACAGGTTTTGATTCTCCTGTGAGGACTGAAGTATCCACCTGAAGTTCTACTGCCTCAATAAGTCGCATATCTGCAGGTATTCTGTTCCCTTCCTGAAGAACAACCAGATCTCCAACAGTAACTTCTGATGCAGGTATTTCCTTCAAATCTCCGTCTCTCACAACCTGGACAGTGAAAGGTAAGAGTTTTTTCAATTCCTCAGCAGCTCTTTCAGCTTTGAATTCCTGCCAAAATGAAAAGACGCCGTTTATGAAGATAACAGCAATAACTGCAACCCCTAACTCAGGCATTCTGGCAATGAAAGAAAGGATAGCAGCTACCCAGAGTAAGACTGCAAAGAAGTGTGTGAACTGTTTTAAGAATTTGAGGTAGAGAGGCTCTTTCGATATCTCCTGTATTTGATTAAGCCCGTAAATACTTAGACGCTTTGCTGACTCCTCGGAACTGAGTCCGTTGGGGCTCGAACCAAGATAATCAAAGACTTCATCTGGCTCGAGCTTTGTGATCTCATATGGATCGTAAAAAGCTCCCTCTTTCAACTCTACCCCAGTCAAAACCAGTTAAGAAACCCGTTAGCCAATAACAAAAATATTACTCCGATAACTCACAATGTAAAGGAAAAAACATAAATTTGGATTCTTAGATAGTTTCAAATTAAGATTCATTGAAACAAATTTTTTACCCGCTTAACTTATTATTTCTTTACCTGAAAAATTAAGAAACCTTTTTAATAGGCTTTTTGGTTATAAGTTTATGAACCGATTTTCTTCTGACCAGTCAAGAAGCAAAGTGTTGCTGGCTTTTGGTGTTTCTTAGATACTTCTTAATGTTTTTCGCAGTTTAGTTTTTTTCGATTATTGCAATTGACTTCAACAAGAATTTTTTTAACGACTTAATAATTTCTTGATTAGAGCAATTGTTTTTTACTTTTCTAAAATATTCGATCTTTGCATTATCCAATGTTCTTGCATCATTCTCTTGCTGCCTCTACCCTGCCAGGTTATCATTAAGGAATTTGTAATCAAGATTCCTGAAAATTCTCGAAGAATTGGAAATCTGAAAGCCCCTTTTAAATGGTCTTGATCGCAAAAAGTATAATTTCTAAAAAAAGAAAATAATTTATTAGATTTTTCACATATAATATCTCAGATTTTCGGTTAAAGACTCACAGGGGGCATTTTGAAAACTTTTTATGAATGTATTGTTATTGGAGCAGGCCCAGCTGGTTCGACAGCTGCCACACTGCTGGCAAGAAATGGAATAGATACGCTTCTCATTGACAAAGAAAACTTTCCAAGAGAAAAAGTTTGTGGGGATTGCTTAACACCCACAGCAGTAAAGTCACTCCTTGATGAATCGCTACTTAAGATTGATGAAATCAATGGTTATAAACTAAAAGGCTTAAAAATCATAACTTCAGATCTTCAAACAAATACTACTGATTTTGATTTTAAAGGTGCTTATCCTGGCTACGCTCTGGTTGTCAGACGAAAAGAATTAGACCATCATCTTTTGAAAAAAGCTGAAGAGGCAGGTTGTAGAGTTCTTCTTGGCTTCGAAGTAAAAAAAATTAACGAGAAAGAAAAGTTTTTAGAGGTTGTAATAAAGAAAGATGAAGAAGAGTTAATATTAGAATCAAAAATAGTTGTCGTCGCAACAGGAAACTCCATTCAAATTCTTAAGAACTCTTTAAATGTTTCCTATAAAGACTACGGAGCTGTTGGAGTAGCCGTCAGGGCATACTATGAAACGGACAGTATGGTTGAACCTTATATGCACATCTTTGCTCTTAACGAAACTTGGCCAGCCATGGGGTGGGTCTTTCCAGTCTCAGAAAGAATTATCAATGCAGGAATAGGTTTCTACATCGATGAAAAAAAGTATGTAGGAAGAAGTCTCAGTAATTCTTTAGACCTATTCATAAAAATTCTAAGTCAAAGAAAAGAAATTTTTTCGAAAGTAAGGCCAATTGAAAAACCGAAGTCCCTTAAGATACTGATGGGAGGAACAAACAAAGATATTTTCAGGAATGGTATTCTTGCTTGTGGCGAAGCAGCAGGTTTGGTAAATCCATTCACTGGTGAGGGTATGGGGTTTGCAATTAGAAGTGGTAGCATTCTTGCGAAAGTTGTTTCTTATGGTTTATCAAGGAAATTATCAACTTCCGAAATAACAAGAATATATAAAGACGAAATCAACAAGGAATTCGCTACTTATATGAGGTCTGCTCTTATTCTTAAAAGAGTCGCTTCTTCAAAGATTGTAACCAAAGGTGTTGTTTATTTACTAAACAGATCAAAGCGGCTCAGTCAGTTCAATATTAAGCATTGGATTAAGGGTTAATAAATTCTTACTTGCAAAATAGTAATACCATTATTAAAATCTTACTTATAAAAAAGTAATAGAGGTGTATTATGCCAAGGATTACAAGCAAAGGACAGGTAACCATTCCAAAGAAAATAAGAAAACTTTTTGACCTAAAAACGGGTGATACGGTCGATTTCGAAATCGAGGACGGAAAGGTCTACCTTGTATTTAAGAAAGAAAACATTTTAAATGCAATTTCTAAGCCAAGGGTGAAGCAGTGAAGGATCTCGTTTTTATTGATCATCAAACCTTTCTTACCTTCTTTGAACCAGAAGATAATAGGGTTCAGCAGAAAATAGCCGATTTCTTTAATCAAATTATTAATGGAAAGCAAAAAGCCTATACAACTACACATGTTCTTATTAAAGTTGCTGAAAAACTTGAGGAGTCAGGTCGCTGGAAGAAAGAAGAGATTGCCAACAACCTTAAATTGGTTCTTTTAACTCCAAATTTAAAAGTAAGTTATAAAGATGTTTTTGAAGAAGCCATCAAAACCTATCTAGAAAGTGATTTAAATCTTTTTGATTCATACCACGTGGTAATTATGAAAAGAATGGGCTCCAAGAAGTACTTTTCAATAAATAAAAAGTTTCAAGGATTTGAAAATCTTTATGAATGAGGTGGTTTAGATGCAGAAGAAGGTAGCAATTATCGGTGCAGGTATCACAGGCTTAACAGCAGCTTACGAAATTCTTAAGAAGAGCGAGGAAACTGGAAAGCCTATAGAGGTCAAGATTTTTGAAAAAACCTCCAAGCCAGGTGGAGTTTTTGCCACTGAGAAGGTAGACGGTTTCTTAATAGAAGGTGGCCCTGATTCATTCGAGCTTTACAAACCCGCTCCACTTGAACTTGCCAAAGAACTGGGAATAGAAGATGAGGTAATTGATGCAAATGAAGAAATGCACGTTACCTTTCTCTATATAAATGGCAAATTGCAGGAGATACCTAGAGGATTGTTGGGTCTCGTTCCTCAAAACCTCGTTGCTCTTGCACTTTGTCCTTATCTTTCCTGGAAGGCTAAGATTCGTGCTGGAATGGAAATCTTCGTGCCACCAGTGACTAATGCTAACCACGATATCAGCATTGCAGAATTCTACAAGAAAAGATTCGGGCACGAAGTTTTTGAAAATGTTGCTGAAGCGCTTTTTGGAAGTATCTACGCATGCATTCCTGAAACGATAAGTTTAAGAACCTGCTGGCCAAGAGGAGTTGAATTGGAAAAGCAGTACGGAAGCCTGCTCAGAGGAATGCTTAAGAGAAGAAGAGAAGTGAAGAAGTCCAAACAGTCGATGACAAAAGCAGCCTCGATGTTTAAATCGTTCAGGAATGGTATGTCATCGTTAATCGAAAAGTTAGTTGAAAAACTTCCTCAAGGAATCATCGAATACAACAAAGAAGCTACAAGTTTAGTTAAGAACGCTGAAAACGGTGGTTATTCAGTGATATTTTCAGATGGAACTAAATACGATGCAGACGCCCTAATCATTGCGACCTCGCCATCATATGCTACGGCTGAAATAATAAGAAGCATTGATAAAGGGATTTCGGATATGCTTCTCAGAATACCTTTTGCTTCTAGCGCAACTGTCTCGCTTGCCTACAAAAAGAGCGAATTTAATCATCCACTCAATGGCTTTGGTTTTTTGGTTCCGAGAAAAGAGAAAACATTTGTCAAAGCATCCACTTGGTCGTCAACAAAATTCGCTGGAAGAGCACCCGAAGATGGTGTGCTAATAAGATGCTTTGTTGGAAACGCAAACGAGGAAACAATAGTCTATCGTTCAGACGAAGAAATCTTATCTGCCGTTCTATCTGATCTCAAAAAGATTATGGGAGTCACTGCAAAGCCTTTGTTCCATAGGATTTACCGCTGGTATAATGCGATGCCACAGTATACCCTCGGACATGGTGATAGAGTTAAGTTTATTGAAGAGAGAGAAAGGATGCATCCTGGTCTGTTCCTTGTAGGCAATGCTTATCGAGGTCTCGGAATCGGCGATTGCATTAACGAAGGAAGAAGAGCAGCAAGGAGTGTTTCCGAATTCTTTAAAATCTAATATTTCCTAGGTTAAAATCTCTTTGATGAGTTTTAACATTCGCTGGCTTAACAGTCGCGTGGGATATATCGATGCACCTACAACAATAGGTGTCTTAAAATCTGATAATTCTCAGGTTATTCTTGTTGACAGCGGACTAAACAAAGAGGCAGCCAGAAAATTACTGAAGACCTTGGAAAATGAGGGGCTCAATCTGGTTGCTGTCATCAATACCCATTCTCATGCGGATCATTGCGGTGGTTCAGCATTTCTAAAAGAAAGGCTCAAATGTCGAATTTTTGCACCTTCAGGCGAAGCAGAAATCTTAGAAAACCCATACTGGGAACCGTTTTACCTTTTTGGTGGCTCTCCAATTAAGGAAATGCAGGTATCGTTCTTGATGACACAAGGTGTTAAGGTTGACGGAAGACTTGAACCAGGAAAGTTAAGAATCAACAGCCTTGAAATTGAAATACTTGCTTTGCCCGGTCATACACCGCATCAGGCAGGAGTAATGGTGGACGATTTTATTTTCGCTTCAGACTCCTTATTTACTGAGGAACTCTGGGAAAAACACTTCTTTGTATATTTTTCTAACATCGAAAAAACAATTCAAACTCTTAACTTTCTTAAATCCCTGAAGAAGAAACTCATCCTATCGCATCGCGGGTTGTGTGAAGATCCAGTTAAATTGGTTGAGTTTAATTTAAGAAAAATAGAGGAAACAGCTGATATCATCTACCAGGAACTTGGTGAGAACGCCCTATCAACAGATGAACTTCTTAAGAAAGTTTCAGATAAAAAAGGGGTAAATCTAAAAGACGCACCCTCCTATTTTCTGGCTCGTCAAACTCTTATCTCCTATCTTTCTTATCTAAAGGAGATAGGAAAGATTGGCTTCAAAATTGAGGATAATGCCTTCCTATGGATGCCTCAAAAATAGCAAATCTGTTTATTATTTATAAGAAAATTTGCAATATTTTGTTTACAATGATTAAATATTCAAAAAAAATGAGGTGGTGGTTTGTCAATGATTTCTTGGTCAAAAACAAATGACGCTCTTGGAACCGCGAACAGAGGAAATCCATCAGAATCAAGCCTGTGTACCCTCTGTCGTGCCGATTGCACTGGAAAGTGCGAAACATGGATGTCCAGCCTTCTTGGCAGAAAGATGCTCTATCCTCGTGACTTTGGGGTTATAACCGCTGGTAGCGCTAACACAACCCATATTGGTGTTAACTATAATTCCCTAAGAATTGTTGGTAGAAACTACGGCGCTAAAGGGTTGAGCCAGGGTTTATCAAATTCTCCTGATGATTGTATTTTTCCAAACGTTTCCACTGAAGTCGAATTTGGAAGCAACATAAAGACAAAAGCAAGAATTCCTGTAATTACTGGTGCTTTGGGTTCAACATTCATTGCTGCTAAGTATTGGGAACCACTTGCTGTTGGTGCAGCCCTTGCTGGATTCCCTATCGTGGTGGGAGAAAATGTTGTTGGAATCGACAGGGAAGCTGAAATAGAAAATGGCAAGATAAAGAAAGCTCCTGAGATGGATAGGAGAATTTCAACCTATAAGAGGTATTACGATGGCTATGGAGCAATTATTGTTCAATTAAACGTTGAAGATACTCGCAACGGTGTCGCTGAGTATATTATCGAGAATTATGGAGACGATGTGGTCATAGAACTTAAATGGGGACAGGGAGCAAAATCAATAGGTGGTGAAATTCAAGTAAAAGACTTAGAGTATGCTCTATTTCTGAAAAAAAGAGGGTATATAGTTGATCCAGACCCTACTCTTCCTGAGGTCCAGGAAGCCTTCTTTTCAGGCGCTCTAAAATCCTTTGCAAGACACAGTAGGCTTGGATTCACTGATCTGAACAGCGTGGAAGAAGCAGCTGAGGCTTTTATGAAAGAGGTTGAGCGTCTGCGCAAACTTGGATATAAGAGGATAACGCTTAAAACAGGTGCATATGGAAACGAAGCTCTGGCTATGGCTATTAAGTTTGCTTCAGAAGCCAATTTAGACCTATTGACCATTGATGGTGCTGGCGGAGGAACAGGTATGAGCCCATGGAATATGATGGAAACATGGGGCGTACCATCAATTTATCTCCACTCAAAGGCGTATGAATACGCCGATTATTTAGCGAAGAAAAATAAAAAAGTTGTTGATATGGCTTTTGGAGGCGGTTTTGCTCGTGAGGACCATATATTCAAGGCATTAGCCCTTGGAGCACCTTATGTCAAACTTGCTCTCTTAGGAAGAGCCGTAATGATTCCTGCCTTTGTCGGTTCAAACATTGAGGGAGTTTTAAGGCCAGAAAGAAAACAGCATGTGAACGGCAACTGGGATAAACTTCCTCCGAGCGTTACAGCAATTGGGCAAACCGCTGAAGAAATATTTGCAAATTACTTCGATGTTGAAAAGAAGGTCGGCTCTGATGAAATCAAGAATGTTCCATTAGGGGCAATAGCCGTATATACCCTAATGGACAAGATAAAAGCAGGTCTGCAACAGCTTATGGCTGGAGCAAGAAAATTCAACATTGAGTCTATTTCTAGAGACGACCTCATTGCAATGAATAAAGAAACTGCCGAGGTAACGGGTATATCTTATGTAATGGAGGCAGAAGAAGAATCTGCTAGAAGAATTCTTGATATGTAGGAACTTTAAAAACGATGCCCGCCCCCTGTTTAAGGGGGCGGGCATTTTTCTTTAAACATTTAAATGAATTTCACAAAAAGTTCAATTTTATTACCTATTATCTCCATAGGATATATAATAAATTGGGTGATAAATATGCTTTCGATTTTTATTTTAGGGCTTTTATCTGGACTTCACTGTATTGCAATGTGCGGTAACCTTGTTTTTGCAAACCTTCTAAGAGACTTTAAATCAAAGACCTTTCTTTCTTCTGCTCTTCCCTACAATCTCGGTAGAGCCACTTCCTATACATTACTTGGAGCAATCCTTGGATTCCTCGGAAGAAGTATTAATCTTTCTTCAGTTCAACCTTATGCTCTATTGCTAGCATCAATAGTTATGGTTGTTATAGGTTTAAATGTTCTTGGAGTCAGGCTTCCTGAGATTAAATTCCTTAAGTTAACATCTGAAAAACTTTATTCGCTGGTATTTTCTAAAATATTCAAAGTCGGAAAGTCATCGAAAAAGGTATCGCCATTCCTTTTGGGAACGCTCACTGGTTTTATGCCTTGCACTCCCCTTCAAGCTGCACAGATCTATGCAGCAACAACATCAAATCCCTTAAACGGAGCTCTTGTTATGTTTACTTTCTGGTTGGGAACCTTGCCTGCTCTATTGTTGTTTAGCTTGACAGCATTTAAGGCATCCAAAACGCTTCTTCCTAAGGTAAAACTGGTCTCAGCTACAGTTGTTCTTATTCTGGCAGTATTGATGTTGGACAGGTCTCTGGTGGCTTTTGGTTCAAAATACTCGATTAGCAAAGCAATTGCTTTAATAAAGGAATCAAGACAGGAGCAAAACGCTAACAATCCCAGCAATTTTTCGAAGACAATAAGAATTGAACAGGTCAGCTATCATCCAGATACCATTGTTGTACCGGCAGGAACTCCTGTAAGATTGGTGGTTGAAAGAAACGAAAACTCCCCTTGTTCTAACGAACTGGTTCTTCCAGAGGTTGGTATCAGGCAGGTATTAGAACCGTTCGGAAAAACAGAAATCATCTTGCCTCCTTTGAAGCCAGGTATGTATAGAATGACCTGTCAGATGTATATGATGGAAGGCTATATAATTGCGAAAGATAATAATTAATAAAGAACGTAACTTCTGGAGGTCTGTTAGATGAAAAAAGTTAAAGCAATTATAGAGGGTATGCACTGTCCAGCCTGTGAGAAACTCATAACTTTTGGACTTAAAGAATTGGGTGCTGAGGTTAGAAACATATCTCATATAAATGGTGAAGCATTGATTATTGTCCCTGAAAGAATAAATAAGGATGAGATTGTTTCAACAATTGAAAACCTTGGCTACAAGGTAGTTGAAATTACTGAAGAGGAACAAGAAGAGGAGGAAGAAGAAGAGAGCGATTCTGAGCCGCAAGAGGCAAGAAATAAACCACCTTCCAAAACACATTATGAACCAGATCAAGAATCTAAGAAGGCGCTTATTTCCATATCAGGAATGACCTGTGCTTCCTGTGTTGAAGTCATTGAGAGGTCTTTAAAGTCACTCAATGGAGTTAAGAACGCTTCTGTCAATCTTGCAACACAGAGGGCGTCAGTAGATTTTGTTCCTGCCTTAGTTTCAGAGGAAGAGCTGGTAAAAACTATCGAAGCAGCAGGTTATGGTGCCTTGCTTCTAAAAAGCGAGGAACGAATAGAAAGCTTATTGAGAAAACAGGAAATGCAGCAAGCCAGGCACTACCAGAAGTTACAAAAAAAATTTATTCTTGCCATTATTCTTTCAGTTCCGATAGTAATAATATCAATGGTGCCCTTCTTTATGGAGGCAATGGACCACTCCCTTAGATTTATCATTTTGCTTGCACTAACAATACCTGTTCAATTTTATTCAGGTATTGATTTTATTAGGGGCGCTTTTGAAGCCCTTAAGAGAAGATATGGGAATATGGATTTACTTGTTAGTATGGGAAGTCTATCTGCATTTTTCCTATCAGTTTTTAATGGTTTAGCCAGGTCTGGAAATCTGTATTTTGAAACCTCAGCTCTTTTAATCACATTCATACTTGCTGGAAAGATGCTTGAGCATCGTGCTAGATTAAGAACGCAGGACTCCTTAAGGAGGTTGGTTAATCTTTCCTCAGGCAAAGCAACCGTCTTAAGAGGTAAAGCAAGAGTTGAGGTAGACATAGAAGACCTTGTTCCAGGAGACATAGTTATCGTAAAACCAGGTGAGAGAATTCCATCTGATGCAACTGTAATCGAAGGACACGCTTTTGTCGACGAATCAATGCTAACTGGGGAGCCAATGCCTGTCGAAAAATACGAAGGTTCAACAGTCTATGGTGGAACTCTTAATACAAACGGTAGTCTTAAATTAAGAATCGAAAAGGTTGGCAATGATACGGTTCTATCTAGAATTATTCGTGCAGTTGAAGAAGCAATCTCATCAAAACCGAGAATACAGAAAACCGTTGATTTGATTGCTGCTTACTTTGTGCCTGCAGTGGTTATTATTGGAATTGGGACTTTCTTTTACTGGTCTATTCTCAGGCAATCTGGTTTAGAAGTTGCTCTTCTTAACGCTGCATCTGTCTTAGCAATAGCATGCCCTTGCGCTCTCGGTCTGGCTACACCAACAGCACTAATGGTTGGTATGGGTCTTTCAGCAAAGAATGGAATTCTAGTAAGGAATGGAGATGCACTTGAACACCTTACTAAAGCCAGTGCGTTTGTATTTGACAAGACAGGAACACTTACCAAGGGAAAGCCTTCCGTTTCAAAATTATTTATAACAGGCGAAAAAGAAGAAGAAAATCTTAAATCAGTAAGGATTCTCTACGAAATCGAAAGGTCGTCAGAGCATCCAGCTGCAAACGCCATCGTTGAATATATCCAAAAAAATTATGGGAATTTAGAAGGCGAAATTCTTGAAAGGTTTAAGGCTGTGCCTGGAAAAGGAATTGAAGCTGTGGTCTCTGGCAATCGTTATGAACTTTTTGCTTTTCATTCGCTGAGCAAAGAAACGCTTCTAAATTCTACTTCTGAAATAATCGATTTTTGCAAGAAGGAAATCGAAGAAGGGAAAACCGTTTCAGTGCTTGTTGGAGACAATAAAGCCTTAGCAGCAGTTTCGTTGACTGATGAGATCAAACCAGAATCAATTCAACTTGTTTCTAATT
>JAOADC010000006.1 GCA_026417515.1 Actinomycetota bacterium | reverse complement strand
AAGGGAATATACTGTGCCTTTCCGTAAGCTGCCAGAACTTCGGTGATGGCTGAGGTGAGGGTTGTTTTACCGTGGTCAACGTGACCGATGGTTCCAACGTTTACGTGTGGCTTTGTCCTTTCAAATTTTGGTTTTGCCATTTTTCTACCTCCTTTTTTAACTTGCTGCCATTTTGTATTCGCCCTTCGCGCGGGCTATAACCTGCTCGGCAATATTAGCTGGCACTACATCATAGTGATCAAACTGCATTACAAAAGTTCCACGACCCTGCGTTAGTGAGCGAAGTTGTGTGGCATACCCAAACATCTCTGCAAGAGGCACAAACGCACGAATAACCTGGAGGTTTGCCTTTCTTTCCATGCCTTCAAGTTTAGCGCGGCGGCTGTTCAGATCGCCTATAACATCGCCCATATACTCTTCTGGGACGGTAACTTCAACCTTCATAATTGGTTCAAGAAGGACAGGAGATGCCTTTTGCATAGCCTCCTTCATTGCCATAGAGCCAGCAATCTTAAATGCTATATCAGAAGAGTCAACAGGGTGGAAGGAACCATCTATCAAGGTAACTTTAACATCCACAACTGGATAGCCAGCCAAAACACCAGATTCGAGTGCTTCTCTAACACCTTTTTCCACTGAAGGTATAAACTCTTTTGGAATAACACCACCAACGATTTTGTCAACAAAGACAAATCCCTCGCCCTGTGCAGGTTCCACATTGATTATTACGTGTCCATACTGACCACGTCCACCGGTCTGTCTAATGTACTTGGCCTCCACATTGCTAACAGGTTTGGTGATGGTCTCACGATAAGCTACCTGTGGTCTTCCAACATTTGCCTGAACATTGAACTCTCTCATCAATCTATCCACAATGATTTCAAGGTGAAGTTCTCCCATTCCCCAGATAAGTGTCTGTCCGGTTTCGTGGTCAAAAGAAACTCTGAAGGTTGGATCCTCTTCAGAAAGCCTTGCCAGTGCCTGGCTTAACTTATCCTGATCTGCCTTCGTCTTGGGTTCTATGGCTACATTGATAACTGGATCAGGAAAGTCCATCGATTCAAGAATAATTGGATTATTCTTATCGCAGAGAGTATCTCCTGTTGTGGTTTCTTTGAGACCAACAGCAGCAACTATTTCACCTGCCGTGGCATCTTCTCTTTCTTCTCTCTTGTTTGCATGCATAAGAAGAATACGGCTTACTCTTTCGTCCTTTTCCTTGGTAGCGTTGTAGACGTACGAACCGGCTGTAATTTTTCCTGAATAAACCCTGAAGAAGGTTATTTTTCCTACATATGGATCGACCATTACTTTAAAGGCGAGAGCAGTAAATGGTTCTTTTTCGTCAGGTTTTCTTTCCACCTCTTCGCCTGTTTTTGGATTGACGCCCTTAACTGGCGGAAGATCAAGTGGCGAAGGAAGGTAATCGACAACTGCGTCAAGAAGTGGCTGAACGCCTTTGTTCTTAAAAGAAGAACCACAGAACACAGGTGTTATCTTTGCTTTTAAAGTACCTATTCTAATTGCCTGCTTTATCTCTTCTTCGGTCAGTTCTTCTCCTTCAAGATACTTCATCATCAGTTCATCCGAAAACTCAGATGCATGCTCAATCAACTGCATTCTGTATTCTTCTGCCTGATCCTTATATGCATCAGGAATCTCTCTATATTCGAAGCTTGTTCCCTTTTCATCTGTCCAGTAAATTGCCTTCATTTTTACAAGGTCTATAATTCCTTCGAACTGGTCTTCAGCACCAATTGGCAACTGCATAATAACAGGAACTGCGTAAAGTCTTTCTTTCATTTGTTCTACAACAGCGAAGAAGTCTGCACCGATTCTGTCCATCTTATTAATGTAGGCAATACGAGGAACGCCGTATTTATCAGCCTGTCTCCATACAGTTTCTGACTGTGGTTCAACGCCACCAACAGCGCAGAAAATCGCAATGGCACCGTCAAGAACTCGTAGCGAGCGCTCTACCTCGACAGTAAAGTCCACGTGGCCGGGCGTATCTATAATGTTTATTCTATGTTCACGCCAGAAGCATGTTGTAGCAGCTGAAGTGATTGTAATGCCTCTCTCCTGCTCCTGGGGCATAAAGTCCATAGTAGCGGTTCCTTCGTGAACTTCACCTATCTTGTGTGTTCTTCCTGTATAGAACAGAATTCTTTCCGTAGTTGTTGTTTTTCCGGCATCAATGTGAGCCATGATGCCTATGTTTCTAATCATATGTAGCGGAACTCTCTTCACGCGCTACCTCCTACCAGCGATAATGTGCAAATGCTCTGTTTGCTTCAGCCATTCTATGTAAGTCTTCTTTTTTCTTGAAGGCTGTGCCTGTTTCGTTATAAGCATCAAGTATTTCATCAGCAAGTCTCTGATACATTGGCTTTCCAGACTTGTCTCTTGCTGCATCAACCAACCACCTGATAGCCAATGTATAACTCCTACGTGGTTCTACTTCTACTGGAACCTGATATGTTGCTCCACCTACTCTTCTTGGGCGAACCTCGAGCGCAGGTCTTATATTTTCAACAGCTTTGTGAAATATTTTCAGAGGATCCTCGTTGGTTCTTCTTTTTAACTCTTCGAACGCAGAATAAACTATCCACTCAGCTACGCTCTTCTTGCCATCAAGCATAACCTTATTGATAAGCTTGCTAACAAGTACATCGTTATAAACAAGGTCTGGTTTAGGCTCTCTTTTTGGTACAGGTCCTCTCCTTGGCATCTTTACAAACTCCCCTTACGATTTTGGACGGCGTGCGCCATATTTTGATCTTGATTGGCGCCTGCCTTCCACTCCAGCAGCATCGTAAACATTTCTAATTATTTTGTATCTGATTCCTGGCAGATCCTTCACACGGCCTCCTCTGATGAGGACAATTGAGTGCTCTTGCAAGTTATGCCCTTCACCAGGTATGTAGCAGGTTACCTCATGACCATTGACAAGCCTTACTCTGGCTACCTTTCTCAAAGCCGAATTAGGTTTTTTTGGAGTTGTGGTATAAACACGGACACAAACACCTCTTTTTTGCGGGTTGCCCGCAAGAGCAGGTGTCTTTGTTTTCCACTTCGTTTTTTCCCTGCCATACCTTACAAGCTGGTTGATTGTTGGCATGTAACCTACTCCTTTTCCCTTAAGTTTCCTTTGATTATCTCATCTGCAGTTTTACACAGACACGGCTGTAAATTGTATTAAACTCAAGCCGCCATGTCAACAAATATTTTCTCATAAAAAATAAAAAGGGGCTGGAATTCAACTACCAGCCCCACAAATTGATTTTTTACTCCTGTTCCTCTTCTTCTTCAGAGGAGATGCTCATAAAGGCTTCTGCTTCTCTTGAAAGCTGTCCTTTATCTGTCTCGGATTCCTGTTCCTGCTTATTGCTAAGAAATTCTTCTCCTCTTTTAATGAAATCGAGCATCTCTTTTGTATAAACTGGTTTTGGTTCGACCTCACGGTGGTCTCTGTAGCCTGTACCAGCAGGAATTAATTTACCTATGATTACGTTCTCTTTAAGTCCACGCAGATAATCAGAAGATCCCCTTATCACAGCTTCTGCCAGCACTCTTGTAGTTTCCTGGAAAGAAGCAGCTGAAAGCCAGCTGTCTGTCTCTTTTGCGGCAGCAATTATTCTTAGAAGCACAATCTCTCCACGAGCTGGCACCTTGCCTTCTTTTCTCAATCTGGCATTTGTCTCAGCAAACTCGATTCTATCCACATACTGACCAGGTAAGTATTCACTATCTCCTGGATCGATTACCATTACTCGCTTGAGCATCTGTCGTATGATTATTTCAAAGTGCTTGTCGTCTATCTCTACACCTTCCTGCATATAAACCTGCTTATACTCGTTTAGCATATTAAGAAGCATTTCTCCAATTCCACGGTAGCGAATGAACGTTCTTGCCTCTTCTTTCTTATTGAGAGTATCGACAATGGTTGATACTTCTTTTTCAGTTTCTTTTTCATGCTCAACGAAGATCTGTATTCCTTTAGCAATTTCAAATCTCAGGTCGTCCTGTTTCTGGTGGATGACTATGAACTTAACAGGAGAAATTCTTTCTGATGTGACGATACCAGTGATAGGTGCCTTTACTTCTATTGTTTCACCCTCAATAAGCACTTCGTCTTTCTTTACATTACTGTTAGGGGCAACTTTCAATTGAACATCAGCTGGAAGTGAATAAGAGTATTCACTACCAAACTCGTCCTTAACAGTTAAATGCAAGACTCCCTTGTCTTTTCTGACTTCAACCCATCCGTCTATTTCTGCCTTTATCTGGCTTGCATCGACTAAAGCCAATAACTGGTTTTTCTTAGCTTTTTCATCGATATTAGGAACAATTTCGGTTCCATCAATTGGAAGCACAAAACTTACTTCTTCCTTGTCGCCAGCAATGTTAATCTTCTTTCTTCCGCCAACTACTTCAAGTTTTGCATTCTTGGTAGCAAAACTTGCTTTAAGTTTCTTGTATTCCACTAGCTCTCCACTGGTTTCTTCAACATGTTTTTCTATTTCAAGAAGAACCTTGCCAGCGAGGTTGTACCTGATTTCAGTGTATTTTCCTTCAACCATTACCATCTCAATTGGTGGAGATGGTATTCTGAACTTATGGGCCTTACCTATTCCAATAATCCTCAGTTTGCTATCGAACGGAGTTTCGACAGCAGCCTTTCCGCCAACATAACCGGCAAGTCTGTCGTTCAATCTTACAAAATCTCCTGTTTTCTTAAGAACCTCGATGTAGGATGGTACAACGTATGAAATGGAGAGATGTTCTCCTTTTATTTTTATGAGTTTTCTTGGATCATATCCGATGATCTCGACTCTACCTGCGATGTCTGATTTTATTTTAGTGCCGTTTGCCTCAGCAATAAGCGAGTTCTTCTTTACTTTTGATCCGGTCTGAACAACGACATTGAATTCTTCACCCAATACATACTCGTATTCGATTCCGTCTCCCTCAACACGAACGACAGTTTCAGCAGGTAAATCCTTAACCTCAATCACGCCTTCTATTTCAGCAACAAAGGCGTTTGTGTCGATGTCTGCAATCGCTTCTCCCTTGTGGACGAGTTTTCCGTCCTTTATTCCCTGTCTGAGTATGGTAAATCTTGGCAATATGTAACCGAACTTTATGTTATCACCGGCGCGAGCAATCCTTACTTCCTTAAATCCTCCAAGGTTGTCTATCTCAATATCCTTAACAACAGTCTTGACCTTGATTTCTATGGTCTTTGGAGAAGAAACAAGTTTTTCTCCCTTTTCAACAAAATCGCCCTGCTTTACCTTCAGTTCTACATCCTTAGGAAGGACAAAGAATGCTTCTTTTGAACCGTCCTCTGCTTTGAGCCTGATATTCCTGGAGTTTGTTGTCTCTTCGATCTCTACAATACCGTCGAAGTCAGCATATATTTTATCCTTATCAACGGTAGCAATTACTGTATCTGGCTCAATCTGTCCTTCGATTTCCTGAACTTCGACCAAGCTTCTTGCTGGAAGTTCATAGTATTCTGAAGTTCCGTCTGCATACTCAATATTAATGAAGGTTCTTTCACCATAATCATTTACTTCAACTTCTCCATCGAAATCTGCGAGGATATCCTCATTGCTGAACCTTGCAACGATATCGCCTTTGTTTACCGCTCCTCCTTTTTCAACAAGAAAATCAGTGCTTCTTGGAACTATATACTCAGAAGATACCTTCTCATTGGTAATTATTAGCTTATAGCGAGGAATTATCTCTTCTACCTCTACATATCCATCAAAGTCAGCCTTTACTTCTTTGCCATCTGAAACAGCAATAACATCTCCTTTGTTCACATGGAGACCGTCATAGACCTTTACATCAGCATCGTAAGACAGAAGATACTTTGCCTTTTTTGTTTCGCTCTTTAACCTTATTACCTTTTTGCCAGGAATTTCATCGATATTGACAGTTCCACTGAACTCAGCCTGTAACTCTATTAACTTTTCTTTCTTATCAATTGGCTGTCCGGCCTCAACCTTATCTCCGGTTCTAATACTAAGTTTAGAAGAGAGTGGAAGAACATATCGAGTTTCTTCCTTGCGTTCGAAAACAACCTTTAAAGTTGCTCCTGCTTGCTTCTTAATGCTCTTTATGTACCCGTGAGAAAGAGCTTCTAATTTTGGCAAACCGTGAGTGATGTCAGAACCACCTGCACCACCGATATGGAATGTTCTCATAACAAGCTGCGTTCCTGGCTCACCAATTGACTGAGCAGCGATGATTCCTACCGCTTCTCCTAATTCGACTGGCTTTCTATCAGCAAGGGCCCAACCATAGCACTTCTGGCAGATTCCATGCTTAGCCAGACAGTAAAATGGGCTCCTTACGTGCACTTCACTGATTCCAGCTTTCCAGATTTTTTCTGCTTTTGCTTCATCTATGTAATCGTTTGCTTCAACTATTACCTCGCCAGTTTGAGGGTTAACAACAGGCTTGGCAGCTGTTCTTCCAATGATGAACCTGTTCTTTTGAATCATTTCAGCATCCAGGAATGTGTTCATCTGTCTGCCGAGTGTTGTTCCACAATCTTCCTGTGTAATGATTACATCGTGGCTTACATCAACGAACTGTCTTGTCAGGTAACCTGCAGTTGCAGTCTTTAAGGCAGTATCAACGATACCCTTTCTAGCGCCAAATGTGGACGCAAAGTACTCAACAACTTTAAGACCATCTCTAAAGCTTGATGTAATCGGAACATCAATATACTCTGGTATGGCTTCTATTAAATACTGAGATTTCGTAAAGTCCTTCTTGTATTTTGTTTCTGGTGAAAACACTCTTTCTACAGCAGGTTTTTGCATCAGCCCTCGCATAAAGGAAAGCTGATAGATCTGCTTGATGTTTCCTCGGGCACCTGAGAAAGCCATAATGAAAAGTGGATTAAACTTGTCAAAGTACTTTTCAAGTCTAGTTGTAAACTCGTTTATAGCCTTGTTCCAGAGTTCTGAGCGAGCGTTAATATACTCCTTCTTGCTCATAAATCCAATGGCATAGTTGTATCTGAGTTGCCTGTCTTTATTAAGAGTATCAGTAATAATTCTTTCCTTATCTTCAGGAACCACCATATCGTCAATTCCAATGGTAATTCCTGGCTTTGTTGCATACTTAAATCCTATTTCCTTAATGGCATCGAGTGTTTCAGCAACTTTGCTGTTAGAGTACTTCTTAATCAGTTCCTCGAGAAGCGCGTAAAGTTCCTTCTTAGTGAACTCTCGATTCTCATATGGCCAATCCTCAGGTAAAGCCTTGTTGAAGATGATTCTTCCAACTGTGGTCTTTATTTTCTTTACTTCGTCTCCATCCTTAATTCTTACATAGATAGGAGCACGAAGAGAAACTTCGCCAACCTCATAAGCAAAGATTGCCTCTTCTGCACTGGCAAAGTGCTTATTTGCTCCTTTTTCTTTTTCAGGAGATGAAGAATCTGCTGTGAGATAGAAAACACCAAGTATTATGTCCTGAGTTGGTGCTGAAAGAGGCCTACCATGTGCAGGAGAAAGAATGTTATTGGAAGAAAGCATAAGAATCCTTGCTTCAGCCTGAGCCTTAGGTGAAAGTGGCAGATGGACAGCCATCTGGTCACCGTCAAAGTCAGCATTGAATGGTGGGCAAACCATAGGATGTATTTTGATTGCCTTGCCCTCAATAAGTTTTGGTTCAAATGCCTGAATGCTCAATCTGTGAAGTGTCGGAGCTCTGTTTAAAAGCACCACTTTATCTGCGATGACATCTTCAAGAGCATCCCAGACAACTGGCTTCTCAGCCTCAACCATTTTCTTTGCCTGCTTGATATTCTGTGCGTGCCCAAGTTCCATAAGCCTTCTTAAAACGAATGGCTTGAATAGCTCAAGAGCCATAATCTTTGGAAGGCCACACTGATGAAGTTTCAGTTCAGGACCAACAACTATTACAGAACGTCCAGAGTAGTCCACTCTTTTACCTAAGAGGTTCTGGCGGAATCTTCCCTGTTTTCCTCTTAAAATATCAGAAAGCGACTTCAGAACCCTACCGTTGCTGTTGGTAATTGGCTTATCAAGTTTTGAATTGTCAATCAAAGCATTGACAGCTTCCTGCAGCATTCTCTTTTCGTTGTTAAGTATGAGTTCTGGGGTTTTCAGTTCGAGCATCTTCTTTAAACGGTTGTTGCGGTTAATAACCCTTCTATAAAGTTCGTTAAGATCAGATGAACCAAAGCGTCCGCCATCGAGCTGAACCATAGGTCTCAAATCTGGTGGAAGCACAGGCAAAACTTCAAGTATCATCCATTCAGGTTTGGCAAGGCTCTTTAAGAAAGCATTGATAGTGCTTAATCTCTTTACTGCTTTTGCGAGTGCCTGACCTTTAAGTGACTTTATCTCCTCACGGAGTTTGTTTGCTTCCTCTTCAAGGTCCACTTTCTTTAAGAGATCTCTTATTGCTTCTGCTCCAGTTCCGCTCTTAAAGTAATCTTCACCATATCTATCTCTCATTTCGTTAAATAGTTCATATTCGTTCTCTCTGAAGATATCGCGAGGCTTCAAATTCTTAAATCTTTCAAAAACATCTTTTAAGAACTGCTTCTGCTTTTCATACTCTTGCTTAACGTCATTGACTTTTGAGACCTTTTCCTTAAAAAGGCGCTTCTTTTCGTTCTGAAGTTTGACAATCTGAGACTTAGATTCTATGGATTGGATTCGTTCATCGATCTCGTCAGATCTTCTTTGATATTCTTCCTCGATTTTTTCGATTTCTCTTTCTTTCTCTTTTTCTAGTTGATCGAGTTCGGCTTCAAGTTCCTTTTCAAGTAGAGGCAGATCATTCTTAATTCTTTCTTCCTTAACATCCAGTATGATGTAACTTCTAAAGGAAATGATGTCGTAAACATCGTCATACTTCATATCAAGAATACGAGCAATGTAAGCGCGCTCACGGAACTTGTAATACCAGATATGAGCAACTGGAGCAGCAAGTTCAATGTGCCCCATTCTGATTCTTCTAACATCTGAAGTCGTTACCTCAACACCACATCTGACACATGTCATACCCTTGAAGCGAGCTTTTTTCAGATGACCACAGGCGCATTCATAATCTCTTACAGGTCCGAATATCCTTTCGCAGAAGAGACCATCTCTTTCTGGCTTAAGCGTCCTGTAGTTAATGGTCTCAGGTTTCTTGACCTCACCATGAGACCATGAACGAATGTCCTGTGGAGAAGCAAGCATTATCTTGACTTCTCTTATCCTGTTGATGTCGACCTTTACTTCCTGGTTCTTTGTTATGGTCGCCAAATTTTGACCCTCCCTGAAAATTTACTTAATTTAATAAATCTGTAGATTTTTAAAATGATTCCTCTTCGAAACCGCTTGTTATAGTAAAGCCAGCTGCCTCTAAATCGCGAGCAGCCGACTCATCACGATACTCAACAAGGATGTCAGGTCTTGTTCTTCTTGATTCTTCTTCGTCAATAGATACTCTTCTTCCATGCTCATCATAAATAAGCACATTTATGGCAAGGCTTTGGAGTTCCTTGACCAGAACCTTGAACGCTTCAGGAACAGCAGGCTCTGGAATGTTTTCGCCTTTGGTAATTGCTTCATAAGCTTCAATTCTGCCTCGAGTATCGTCAGATTTTATGGTGAGCATCTCCTGAAGTGTGTGGGCTGCACCGTAACCTTCAAGAGCCCATACTTCCATCTCACCAAATCTCTGACCACCAAACTGTGCTCTACCACCGAGAGGCTGTCTTGTGACAAGGGAATATGGTCCAACAGAACGTGCATGAATCTTGTCATCAACCATATGTATAAGTTTCATAATATACATATGACCAACTGTTATTGGATTCTCAAACGGTTCCCCTGTCCTTCCATCGTAAAGAATTGTTTTTCCACTTATTGGAAGGTCGGCTTGTTTTAATGCATTTTTTATGTCCTCTTCAGTTGCTCCTGTAAAGACTGGTGTTTCGACAAATACTTTCTCTTTTCCACCATTAGCAAAACCATTTGCAGCAGCCCATCCAAGGTGAGTTTCAAGAATCTGTCCAACATTCATTCTTGAAGGAACACCCAGAGGGTTCAGAATTACATCAACAGGTGTGCCATCCTCAAGGAATGGCATATCTTCCTCAGGCACTATTATTGAAATAACACCCTTGTTTCCGTGCCTTCCTGCAAGCTTATCGCCAACTGAAATCTTTCTCCACTGAGCAACATAAACGCGAACGAGCTTAAGGACGCCAGCATTAAGATCGTCGCCTTTATCTTTCTCAAAAATCTTTACATCGATTACTTTACCGCCCTCGCCATGAGGAACTCTGAGTGAGGTATCCCTTCTTTCCTTTACTTTCTCACTGAAAAGTGCTTTTAGAAGCTTGTCCTCAGGCTCAGATTCAGATTCGCCTTTAGGTGTAACCTTTCCAACAAGTATGTCATTTGGACCGACGACAGCACCTATTCTTACTATACCGTTTTCATCGAGATGTTTTAGCGCTTCTTCAGACACACCTGGTATTTCTCTTGTGATTTCCTCATTACCAAGTTTTGTGTCTCTGACCTCGACTTCGTATTCTTCAATGTGGATGGATGATAAGAGATCTTCCTTTACAAGCCTTTCGCTTATGACAATAGCATCCTCGTAGTTGTATCCTTCCCATGGCATAAAGGCAACAAGAAGGTTGCGCCCAAGTGCCAATTCTCCGCTTTCTGAAACGTATCCATCTGCAAGCAGGTCGCCTGGCTTAACTTTATCTCCAACTTTAACATAAGGTCTCTGATTGTAGCAGGTACCCTGGTTTGTTCTTTCAAACTTCTCTAACCTGTAAACCTTTTCTTTTCCTCCAGTTATAGGACGCACTCTTATCTCTTCAGAAGATACATATGTAACCTCTCCTTCAACTTCACCGTCATAGATGATTACGTCTTTGGCGTCAACAACAGCCTTGTGCTCAAAGCCAGTTCCTACAAGTGGTGCTTCAGGTCTAATAAGAGGAACTGCTTGTCTCTGCATGTTGGCACCCATAAGAGCACGGTTAGCATCGTCGTGCTCGAGGAATGGAATAAGAGAAGCAGAGACCGATGTAATCTGTGCTGGAATCAAATCAATGTAATCGATCTTATCTGGAGAAACGAGTTCTATTTCACCATACTTTCGACAGACAACCTCTTCCTCGAGAAATTCCCCAGTAACTGGATCAAACTTTGCATTTCCATTAGCAATAACTACCTTTTTCTCCTCTTCAGCAGTCAAGAATACAACCTTATCAGTAACGCGACCATTCTCGACCACTCGATAAGGTGTTTCTATGAATCCATATTCATTGACTCTTGCGTAGGTAGTAAGGGAAGTTATTAATCCAGCATTCTGTCCTTCTGGAGTCTCGATCGGACAGATCTTTCCATAGTGCGAAAGGTGAACATCGCGCACCTCAAGAGAAACATTGTCTCTGCTTAATCCGCCTGGACCGAATGCTGAAAGTCTCCTTCTGTGTGTAAGAGCAGAAAGAGTGTTGGTTTGTTCCATAAGCTGGAATAACTGGCTTGTGCTGAAGAATTCTCTTAATGAAGAAGAAATAATTTTTGTGTTTAATAGGCTGCTTAAAGATGAAATCTCTGCATCTATGAGTTTCTTATCGTGTGTCTGCTTGACCATCTTCACAAGACCTGCTCTGAACTGGTTTTTTACCAGTTCTCCAGATGGTCTAACTCTCTTATTCTCTAAACTATCGATATCATCAAACTGAAGGCTCTCGTCACCTTCTGCAAGCCTGATGAGATACTGAAGACCTGCAAGTATATCTTCTGGAGTTAGACTGTAAACATCTTCAGGTATATCAAGACCAAGTTTGCTATTTATTTTGTAGCGTCCAACTCTTTCAAGGTTAAATCTATTTGGATTGAAGAAGTTAGAAAAGAGCATCTCGATAGCATCTTCAGGTCTGAAAACTTCACCTGGCTTTAAAACTTTATAGATGCGCTTTAGCGACTCTTCGTATCTCTTTTCGTGTGCCTCTACAGAAACCTCTCCTAAGAGAAACTTTGCATCAAGAATCTCGAAATTTGCTGCGATTTCAAGGGCTTCCCTGCGAAGCCTTGCAATTCTATCTTTATCTTCAGGATTTGTGGTTGGCACCCTTCCGTTTCCATAAAGACCGATTGCGTAGAGGAAATCAACTATTGGGATTTGTCCCTTCTTGTTGAGTCGAACATAAACTTTTAAATCAACCGTATCGTAAACAATTTCAACCCAGGAACCTCTTGCAGGAATGAAAGCACATGTTATCTGATTTGGATTCTTTTCAGTTGAAGGGTCTGGAAAGTAGACACCAGGAGAACGAATAATCTGCGATACAACAACTCTTTCGGTTCCATTTACAATAAATGTTCCTTTTGGTGTCATCCAAGGAATGTTTGCGAGAAAAACATTCTTTTCTTCTCTAATCTCTCCAGTCTCTTTGTTCAAAAGCTCCAAATTCACATATAGTTTTCTGCTGTACGTAAGATCTTTTTCTTTGCACTCTTTTGGTGTAAGTTTAGGTTCTTCTAAATAGTAATCTCGAAAATAGAGTTCATATTTTTCTGTGTAATCAGTAACAGGATTGACTTCATCAAATACTTCCCTGATACCGTGCTCTTCAAAGTACTTGAAAGACTTCAACTGGATATCCAGAAAGTTTGAAGGATCCATAATCTGAGGAACTTTAGCAAAAGAATGCCTCTGCCTAATGTTGGAGGCTCTGTGCACTTAATATCACTCCCCTGTGGTTTTGTAGAGAAACGCAAACGGATATATTACTATAAATAAAATAAGGAGTCAACGAAACTTTCTATGTTTCGTTGACTCTATTCCCCTTTTTCTTTATTTTATCACAGATTCGGCACTACTTAACTTCGACAGCAGCACCGGCTTCTTCAAGTAGCTTCTTGGCTTCTTCTGCTTCTTCCTTGCTGACACCTTCCTTAACAGGCTTTGGTGCATTGTCAACAAGGTCTTTTGCTTCCTTGAGCCCAAGGTTTGTGAGCTGGCGAACAACCTTTATAACCTGAATCTTGTTGCTACCTGCGTCCTTAAGAATAACATCAAATGATGTTTTCTCCTCAGCAGCAGCAGCTTCTCCTGCGCCAGCAACTGGTGCAGCAGCAACAGCAACTGGTGCAGCAGCAGATACTCCAAACTCATCCTCGAGCTTCTTTACAAGCTCTGAAACCTCGATGACAGTGAGATTCTTGATTGCTTCAAAAATCTCATCAACAGTTAATTTGTTCTCAGCCATCTTTCCTCCCTACCTTCTTTTATTATTGTCCTTCTTTTTGTTTTGCAATCTCTGAGAGTGCTATAGCAAGGCCTCTTACAGGACCTATTGCTACCGCTGCAAGACCATATAATGGTGCCTTCAATGTATATAGCAACTTAGCAATAAGCTCTTCTCGTGATGGCAACTTCGATAGTGCTTCGATTTTCTTAGCATCAAAGATATGGCCTTCAATAACTCCGCACTTCAGCTTGAGCGCTTCGTTCTCTTTTGCAAAATCCACTATCTTCTTGGCAGCAAGCACCGGATCTTCTTTTATATAAAAAACTGCGTTTGGTCCAACAAGGTAATCATCGATGCTTGGAAGGTTTAGGTTCTTTAAAGCAATCTCAAAAAGAGTGTTCTTAATAACCTTGACTTCACTATCTGCCTCTCTGAGCATACGTCTTAATTTTGTCATTTGTTCAACTGTAAGACCTTTGTATTCAGCAATAATGAAGTGTCTGTTTTCTTGAAGTTTTGCTTCTATCTCTTTTAGAAGTTCTATGTTCTTTGCACTTGGCATTTTTGCTCTTCCTCCCAAAATAACTAAAGCCTCCTGCGAGACAGCAGGAGGCTGAATAACTTTTTCAAATTCAGCTATCTTCCACTGCCTCGGCAGGATATTAAGTTCAGCTTCTGCTGAACACCTGCTTTCTACGGCAAAGCACTAAAAAATCTTAAGCCTTTGCAACGATTTGTCAAGAATAAAATTTCTACTCTTCTTTTAGTTCTCTTAGCGAGTTTGGATCAATTCTAATTCCAGGACCCATAGTTGTGGTTACTGTACAACTTTTAATGTACTTACCCTTAGCAGATGAAGGCTTTGCTTTGATTATTTCTGTAACCAGAGCCACAAAATTCTCGTAAAGTTTATTTAAATCAAAACTTACCTTACCAATTGGAACGTGAATATTTCCTGACTTATCAGTCCTGTATTCAACTTTTCCCTTTTTGAACTCCTGAACAGCCTTGGCAATGTCCATAGTTACTGTTCCTACCTTTGGATTTGGCATAAGCCCGCGTGGACCGAGAATTCTTCCAAGTTTTGAAACACTTTTCATCATATCTGGAGTAGCAATGGCTATATCGAAATCAAGAAAATTCTCTTTTTCAATCTTTTCAACCAAGTCGTCATCTCCGACAATTTCTGCTCCCGCTTCCTGAGCTTCTTTTGCCTTTTCTCCCTTTGCAAACACAAGAACTCTTACAGACTTACCAGTTCCGTGAGGAAGAGAAATCGTACCTCTCAGTTGTTGGTCAGCCTGACGAACATCGAGACCCAATTTCATATGAACCTCTACTGTCTCATCAAATTTGGCATAAGCGGTCTCTTTAGAAAGTTGCAGTGCTTCCTTTGGCTCGTAGAGTTTTGTTCTGTCAATCTTTTCTAACGCTGCTCTGTAATTCTTTCCTCTTCTCACTTTAATAACCTCCCGTGGTAGTTTTCGAAGCCTTCTTCGGCTTCTCCCACTCTTTATCTTTACGCTCTTTTAGAGAGCGCTATTCAACGACGTCAACACCCATACTTCTTGCTGTTCCCTCGATTATTCTCATTGCTGCTTCTATATCGTTGGCATTTAAATCCTTCATTTTTATTTCAGCAATCTCTCTTATCTGCTGCTTTGTTATCTTTCCTACCTTGTTCTTATTTGGTTCACCACTGCCCTTTTCCAAACCTATTGCTTTCTTTATGAGCACTGAAGCAGGTGGTGTTTTTGTAACAAAAGTAAAGGACCTATCCTCATAAACTGTTATCTCAACAGGTACAATCATTCCTTTCTGGTCCTTGGTTGCTTCGTTGTAGGCCTTGCAGAACTCCATAATATTTACGCCGTGCTGGCCTAACGCTGGTCCTACAGGAGGTGCTGGATTTGCCTCTCCTGCTGAAATCTGAAGCTTTATGATGGCAACAACTTTCTTAGCCATTGTTTTTTACTCCTCCCATTATGCTTTTTCTACCTGATCGTAACTCAATTCAACAGGGGTATCCCTTTCAAAGATGGTAACAAGCACTTTTAATTTCTGATGTTCAGGATTCGATTCAATCACTGTACCGTAAAAATCTGTGAGTGGACCTGAAGTAATCCTTACTCTTTCACCAACTTCGTACTGAATTTTTGGCTTTGGCTTTTCTGTCTTTATTTTGCTCAATATTTTTCTAACTTCCTGGTCGCTCAATGCTGGTGGCTTTGATCCCATACCGACAAACCCAGTAACTCCTGGTGTGTTCTTAACCACGTGCCAGGAATCGTCATCCATTATCATCTTGACAAGGAGGTAACCAGGAAAAACTTTCTTCTTAACGATCTGTTTTTTTCCTCCCTTTGTCTCTATCACTGATTCAGTCGGTAGAAGGACTTCAAAAATCTTTTCCTGCAGTCCATATTTTTCTACCCTTTTTTCAAGCATATCCTTTGCTTTTTGTTCCTGTCCAGAATAGACATGAACTACATACCATTTTGCTTTTTCCATGCTACTGTCCTCCGGTCAGAGAAGCAGTCATTAATTTAATTATCTGTATAAGTATCTGATCGACCAGCCCAACAAACAATATAAAGAAACCAACTACCAGAATTACCAAAAGCGTTGACTGGTAAATCTCCTTCCTATTCGGCCAGGAAACTCTTTTTAATTCTTGCCTAACATCTCTTAGATAATTCATTAATCCGCCATTTTTCTTCTTCTGAGCTTGAGTTTTCTTGTTTGGAGCTGTCTTTGTTTTTTCTTTTGTCTTGCTCTTTGCCGTCTTCTTTGTTTCTGCAGCCTTCTCCTTCGCCATTTCCTGTCTTCCCTTTAATTTTTATTTCACATAAAAAATGGCAGGCCTGGAGGGACTCGAACCCCCAACCCCCGGATTTGGAGTCCGGTGCTCTAACCAGTTCGAGCTACAGGCCTACTGAATTTATTTTACTAATTATCTTGTTTCTTTGTGCACCGTATGCTTGTTGCACCAACGACAATACTTCTTAATTTCAAGTCTATCAGGTGTATTTCTCTTATTTTTTGTTGTCGTATAGTTTCTTCTTTTGCACTCTGTGCAGGCAAGGGTTATTATCACTCTCATACTAACGCTCCTTTAAGAAGATTGCCGAAAAAATTTATCACCCAATGCTGAGTCTGTCAAACTTGAAATTTTAATACTATGATGCTTGATTGTCTATTAAAAATTATCTGCTTCAGCAAATTTTTCCCATAGGAAATCCCTTACCAGGTTTGCAATCGTCTTTCTTTCAAAGTAGTGTTCATCAATCTGAACAACTGGTAAAGCACCTATTAGCGAATTGGTTACAAACACTTCATCTGCCTTAAAAATTTCAGGTAAGGTGATTGGCGCCTCCTTAAACGTGATACCTTTTAAATTGTTTTTTAGTAGGTAATCACACACTACTCCCTTCAGCAATCCTTCTGTTTG
>JAOADC010000004.1 GCA_026417515.1 Actinomycetota bacterium | reverse complement strand
TTCTCCAGCAACTCCTTCAACTAAAACATTGTCATCAGCGCTCTGGGTATAGTCAGATCTGCTCTTCTTCTTCTCTCCAACGATTTCTTCTGTGAAGAATTCAAAGGTTCCAGAGTCTGTATCAGGTCCAAAGAGAACTATTTTCTGCTTTGGATAGGACTTGTTGATATCGCTCCACATCTTTATTTTTGAATCAGGCTTCCAGAGTTCCTTTAATTGTTCGACAGTAATGTTGTCTATCCAGTTATTTTCTTTGTTTACCACTATGGTTACGCCATCGTAAGCAATTTTGAACTCTGCAAACTTAATACCATTCTTTTCAGCTTCAGCCTTCTCCTCATCTTTGATTGGTCTTGAAGCGTTGGCGATGTCAATTTCACCTGCAACGAATTTCTTCATACCGCCACCGGTTCCAGATACACCGATTGTTACCTTAACCTTCTGCTGCTGGTTTTGAAATTCTTCAGCAATTCCTTCGGCAATCGGGTAAACTGTGCTGGATCCGTCGACCAATACCTCCCCTTCGAGCTCAGGTTTTTTCTGAGTTTCCTCAGTTTGGTTGGCTTCCTTGCCAGGCTTCTCTGCTTTCTCTTCTGCTGGTTTCTGGGCACAGCCTGAAACAATCACTGCAAATGCCACAAGAACCAGCAGAAGTTGGAACAATCTGGCTTTCACTAAAACAACACCTCCTGAAGTAGAATTGAAGAAAATTTAAGCAAAAGAAGGTTAAAGAAAGGTTAAAGGCAGGTTAAAAGAAGGTTAAAAGTTTTTTACAGGAAGCCAGATGGTGAAAGTGGTTCCTTTCTCCTCGCTCGATTCCACATCGATGCTTCCACTGTGAACTTCAATGATGTTTTTTGCAAGGGAAAGACCGAGGCCAAAACCCTCGCGAGATTTTATGCCACCTTTTCTTGATCTGTAAAACCTTTGAAACAAGAAGGGTATTTCTTCTTTTTCAATCACTGGACCAAAATTAGTAATGCTAACGAAAGCCATTCTGTCTTTCTGTCCAACTCTAATAATAATCTTTTTTTCAGTGTCGCTGAACTTCACAGCATTCTCAACAATGTTGAGAACGGCTTCTTCTATAAGGCCTTTATCTGCTTGTATCATCACGTCGCCTGATTGAAGTTCAAATTTTAATTGTTTTTGCTGAGCCTGAGGTTTGAGCCTTGAGACAACTTCCTCAACCAGATTCTTAAGATTGAACTCCTCAGTTCTTAGTTCATTCTTCGTGTAACTTTGAATCTTTGAAAGCAGGAGTATTTTTTCAAGAACCTCTCTGAGCCTTTCAATATCCTCTTTTAGATTCTTTAAGAGCCTTGAAGATTTTTCTCTGTCTTCCAGAAGCCCATAATCCTGAAGTGCTTCAACAGCAATCTTCATCGATGCAATGGGTGTTTTTAACTGATGCGAGAGGTCACTTACAAGGTATCTCTTAAATTCTTCAAGCCTTCTCTCTTCAGAAATATCTTCGATGATGGCAATTGGCATTATTTCTTTACCGTCATCAGAAGAAATATGGTGGACAGTTATTCTAAACGACCTTTTGCTTTCTGAATCGTTAACATCAAAAGTTTCCTTACAAGCCTCAATACATTGCTTAACCATACCTGATAACTCAAATGAGTGCTCGATTGGACTTAAAATCTTTTTTTCCTTTTTTTCCTGAATGCCCCTCATAAGAAACCTGTTAGCAAAACGGTTTGTGTAAACAATTTTGTAATCTTTGTTAAATACAACGACCCCAACTGGTAGTTTCTCCAAAACCTGTTTGAAGTAACTCAACCTTACTTTTATAGTTTGCCTTTCTGAAAGAAGCTGCATAACAGCCTTCTCAATATCGTCTTCAAGTGTTTGCTCCTCAGATAAAATAAGTCTTTTCAATTTTTGGAATCTTAAAAAACTGGCAAAGAGAAAGCTAAGAAGCAGTAAGAAGATTGCAGAAAGAATTATTAACCAGAGCATTTACTCTCAAACCTCAAGTTTGTATCCAAATCCTCTAACGCTTTTCAGGTGAATTGAAAACTCTCCGAGTTTTGACCTAATTCTTGCAACATAAACATCCAGATTTTTAGGTGTGATGTAGCCATCCTCCCAGACAGCATCCTCTATCTGGCGACGCGAAAGCACCCTGTTCGGATTCCTCATAAAAAGTTCCATAATTTTAAACTCCTTTGGTGTAAGTTCAATTGATTTACCACCAACCTTGAAAATATGCTCGTAAGTGTTCAGTTCAAAAGGTCCAGCAACTATTAACCATTCTTCAGATTCTTCCTTCGTTTCACTTTTTGAAATTTTCCTGTGCCTTTCAATGCTTCGTAAAAGTCTTGCCTTCAGTTCTATAAGAGAAAATGGCTTTGTAAGGTAATCGTCTGCACCCATTTCAATAAGAAGAACTTTGTCAAGTTCAGTATCCCTGGCTGAAATTACTATCACAGGTATGTCAGTTTTTTTCCTTATTTCTTTGAGTAATTTCTCCCCTGAAATATCAGGAAGCATCAGATCAAGTAGAATTGCATCTGGCTGTTTTTCTACCAGTTTTTCGATAAGGTTAGATCCTGATGGAAAATGAATCACTTCTATGCCTTCAATCTCAAGAACCGTTTTCAGATTCTCAGCAATTACCTGGTCGTCTTCGACAAGAAATATTTTCATTCCCGGAAGATTATTATCTTTCCAGCTTTTAGAACTTTCCATCGTAAGTCCATTACAAATATATCTATGTAAATAGCCTGAAATTATAACTAATTCATTCTTTATTCGATGGTTCGTATTTTACTCGAGAATTATTAAAAAAACTAAAACCAAACATCATTCAAATTTTTTTAAGAATACTCAAACCAGAGTGATCAGTAGACGATGAAAACAACTATCTGAGTTTTTCCGTCGCTCTTCTGAACCTGAACATTGCCATCTATATTCTCAGTTTTATTCTTAAAGACAAAACTCTCAACATCCTCCTGCTGAAGACTAAAATTAACTTCATAGCCCGTTTTTCTTAATTCTTCCTCATACCAGTCAGCAACACTTTTTACGTCATCAC
>JAOADC010000012.1 GCA_026417515.1 Actinomycetota bacterium | reverse complement strand
CTCATAAAAATCGAATTCATTGCAGAAAGGGATGAGATTTCAGGATTTGGATCTTATATATCACATCAGTTTGAACCGTTCATAATTATGAACGAACTTGAAAGAGCTGTTTCCAAAGCATCACATTATGGCAAAGTGGTTGAAGTGGAGCCAGGAGATTATGAAGTTATTCTTGAACCAGAAGCCTCGAGTGAGTTCGTTGAGCTTTTTTCCATATATGGTTTTGGCGCAAAAATGTATCAAGAAGGACGCTCTTACATCTCAGATAAGATGGGTGCTCAAGTGTTTTCGCCAAATGTGGATCTTTTTGATAGTTCTCAAGAAGAAGGTCAAATCAGAATTCCTTTTGATTTTGAAGGTGTTTCAAAGCAAAAAGTTCCACTTATTACCAAAGGTGTTGTGAGTGGAGTTGTTTACGACACCGAAACTGCAAGAAAAGAAGGGAAAAAATCGACCGGCCATGCACTTCCTCTACCCAATCCACACGGTCCGGCGCCCATCAATCTTTGCTTCTCCCCAGGAAACAGAACCCTTGAACAGATGATTTCAAAGGTTGAACGAGGGATTCTTATTACGCGTCTTAATTATACAAACATTGAAGATGAAAAGAATGGTGTCATCACAGGTATGACGAGAGACGGAACTTTCTTCATCGAAAAGGGTGAAGTAGCAGAACCTGTATATGATTTAAGATTCACTCAGAGCGTTCCAGAAGCACTAAAAAGGGTAACTGAAGTTGGTAGCGAAACCAAACTTGTTTCCCCTTTGTTCGGTTATTCGCTCTTTCCAGCTATAAAAATAGATGGATTTAAAATCACAGGGGCAAAGAAAAGAAAATAATTATCCATAAATTTAAAGTAAAACTCTAAATATTTTACTAATCTACAGATTGTTTTCTTTTTTCCTTTTTAAGGGTTAGTTTGTATTGAAAAAATGGAATCATAATCAAACAAAGTTTCTTATTGATAGATAAAAGTTCACTTAGATGAAGATGTAAACTAAGCGAATATTTCAGGCACTTCTCTTCTCAAGCATATCCTTTACTTTGGCTACCCTGGTTCTCGATTCTCTGTCGAGTTCATCTAACTTCGCCTGAACCTGCTTGATCTGGCTCTCTATCTGAGGTATAAGCACTTGTTCGAGTGCATTAACTCTTCTTCTCGTCCTTTCCATCTCTGATGCTAAGTTTCTTAATGAAATCTCCATTCCAGCAAGTTCAATAAGTTCAGTTACAAGCTCTTTTGAGTTTTTTAGAGTTTCTTGTATCTTTGGGCTCCATTCAAAAGTAAAAATCAAAGGCAAATCTTCTTCTATGCTCGTTTTAAAACTTATGTATTCAGTCCCCACTCTCCTGGTGACGACTCTTTGAACTCTTATCGAACGAGAAATCGATTTTGATAGCACAGGTAAGAGATCGTATTCGTGTAATGCCAATTCCCTTGCCCAAACACCGTAAGCCTCTAAAAGTTTTCGTTCAATGATTTTTCGCTTTTTGTACACGCCCTTTGCAAGTTCAAAAAACTCCTTCAGCAACTCGTCGAACTTATCTTTCATCAATTTATGACCACGAACTGCAAGTCTCAACCTTTTCTTTAACTTCATTAATTCCATTCTGTTAGGATTGATTTTCTTCTGTGGCATCAGTTCTCACTCTTATCAGAATTAAAAAACTCGTTCAAAATATCTGGCGGAATCCTCTTGATTTCTGACTCAGGTAGAATTCTTAAAAGATTCCAACCTATATCAAGTGTCTGCTCAATGCTTCTGGACTCATATTCACCTTGCGAGATGAAAGATTTTTCAAATTCTTCTGCAAATTTAACATATGCTTTGTCAACATCAGTTAATGCTGCTTCGCCAAGAACAACCAGGAGTTCCCTTGCTTCTATACCTCTAGCATAGGCAGAAAAAAGTTGGTTTGAAAGTGGTGAGTGATCTTTGCGAGTTTTTCCTTCTCCAATGCCTTTTTCTTTAAGTCGCGACAAAGAAGGCAGAATATCAATCGGTGGGTAAATTCCCTTTCTATGCAGTTCCCTTGAAAGAACAATCTGACCTTCTGTTATATAGCCTGTAAGGTCAGGTATGGGATGCGTCTTATCATCCTCAGGCATAGTCAAAATTGGAATCTGAGTTATTGAACCCTTTTTGCCCTTTATTCTTCCTGCCCTTTCGTAAATTGTGGCAAGGTCGGTATACATATATCCTGGATAACCACGTCTTCCAGGAACTTCTCTTCTCGCTGCAGAGACTTCACGCAAAGCCTCACAGTAATATGTCATATCTGTCAGAATAACAAGCACATGCATATCCTTTTCAAATGCTAAAAATTCGGCAATTGTCAGTGCAATCCTTGGAGTCATAATTCTTTCAATTGGTGGATCATTTGCTAAGTTGATGAGAAGAACTGCTCGAGAAAGAGCGCCAGTTTCTTCAAATACATTTATGAAAAAACTAGCTTCTTCAAAAGTGATTCCCATTGCTGCAAAAACGACAGCAAAGGGTTCTTGAACACCTCTTACTGTAGCCTGTCTGGCTATCTGGGCTGCGATTCTTTGGTGCGGAAGACCTGAACCTGAAAAAATTGGTAATTTCTGTCCCCTAACCAGAGGATTCAACCCGTCAATTGCTGAAATTCCTGTTTGGATGAAATCTGTAGGATAATCTCTTGAAAATGGATTGATAACACCACCATTGATGTCTCTTTCTTCCTCTCCTGGGGGAAGCGGTGCACCATCGATGGGTTGACCCAGGCCATTCAACGCTCTACCGAGAAGTTCTTCCGAAAGTTCGATTTTTAGATTCTTGCCTCTGAACCTAACTTTACCTACTTTAGGTGAAAGACCCTGTGGCGACTCAAAACTCTGGACGAGTGCGTATTCAGACGAGGTTTCAAGGACTGTACCAAGTCCAACCTTGTGTCCATAATCAATTTCAACCAGTTCTCCAAGTCTTGCATCAGATACGCCCTCAACAAATATCAGTGGTCCTACAATATCTCTTATGCTTTTAAATTCCCTGTACATCAACTATTCACTTCCTCTTAAAATTCGATCTGATGCTTTCTTCTATTTTTTCCAGAGTCTCAATCTCGCTTTCAGGGACAAATTTCATTCTTGAAATCTCAACTCTAACCGGTGAATTCAAGATGGTTTCCAGATCAAGACCATGCCGAAATTCCTCGACCGCATATCTATAAAAGCTGATAATGTTTTTAAGCATCAAATACTGTTTTTTAAGAGAAGTAAAAGAATCCACACTATGAAATGCATTTTGCTGAAGAAAATCTTCTCGAATGGATCTTGCAGTTTCGAGAAGTATTCTTTCTTCACCAGAAAGAGCCTCAATTCCAACTAGCCTGACGATTTCTTTTAACTCATCTTCTTTCTGTAAAATGCTCATACCTTCCTTTATAAGTTCACTGAAATCAGATGCAACTTCTCTGTCGTAATATGATGCCACTCGATTCAAATACAGTGAATAACTATTAAGCCAGTTAATGGCTGGAAAATGACGCTCATAAGCAAGCCTATCTTCAAGTGCCCAGAAAACCTTTACAACCCTTAAAGTTGCCTGAACGACAGGTTCAGAGAGATCTCCACCAGGCGGCGAAACTGACCCGATGGCTGTAATCGATCCCTTGCGTTCAGGTTTACCCAGACACTGGACAACACCTGCTCGTTCATAGAATGCTGCCAATCTGCTTGTAAGGTAGGCAGGATATCCTTCCTCGCCAGGCATTTCCTCAAGTCTGCCTGAGATTTCCCTTAATGCTTCAGCCCATCTTGAAGTTGAGTCTGCCTGAAGGGTTACATCGTAGCCCATATCTCTGAAATACTCAGCAATGGCTATGCCTGTATAAATTGATGCTTCTCTTGCAGCAACAGGCATATTTGAAGTATTGGCAATTAAGACCGTTCTTTCCATAAGCGGTCTACCTGTGTAAGGGTCTTCAAGGGTTGGGAACTCAAGTAAAACATCTGTCATTTCGTTGCCTCTTTCGCCACATCCAACAAAAACAACAATATCGGAGTTGGACCACTTAGCAAGCTGATGTTGCGTTACTGTCTTTCCACTTCCAAACGGTCCAGGAATGCAGGCTGTTCCACCTTTAACAAGTGGAAAGAAAGTGTCAATTACCCTCTGACCGCAGACAAGAGGTTCTGAAGGCATCAGTTTTGATTTGAATGGCCTTGGAATTCTCACTGGCCATTCTTGGAGCATTTTAACCTCAAACTTTTCTCCACCCTTTGTTCTAATAACACAGATTGTTTCTTCAACTGAAAATCCACCTTCGTAGATCTCTTCAACCACACCAGATGGTGCATTAGGTGGGATCATAATTCGATGAACGAAGTTTATTGTTTCCTGAACTTCTCCAATGATATCTCCTGGCTCAACCTCATCTCCTGGTTTAACCTTAGGCATAAAATGCCATTTCTTTTTTCTGTCCAATGCTGGAGCTTCAGCCCCTCTTATGATGAAATGGCCCCATTTTTCTTCGAGTGATTTTAAAGGTCTCTCAACACCATCGTATATTGTTCCAAGCAGACCTGGCCCAAGTTCAACAGATAGTGGTTTTCCAGTAGAAACTACCTTATCGCCAGGTTTTAAACCGTCTGTTGTTTCATAGACCTGAATAAAGGCAAGTTCTGAACGCATTTCAATGATTTCACCGACCAGCCCTTCATCGCCCACCTTGACCAGATCAAACATCTTTGCACCACTGAGCCCTTCAGCAACCACAAGTGGACCTGAAACTCTTTTTATGCTGCCAACAACTACTTCATTAGATCTCATCATCAACCTCTTCACCTATAAAACTTATGCCGACTGCTCTTTCAGATAATTCTTTAAGAGCTGGTAAACTATCTGTCGAGCCCGTCTTAAACGAAGGTATCAGCATTACTGGTGGAAAATCAGATGAGTTTGAAAACTTCTTGACTTTCTCCCAATATTCTTCAGCAACCAATAGAAGTTCACATCCATAGGAATTTAAGAACTCAATAATCAGTTCATCCTCGAAAAGTTCACCGCTTAAGAACTGTATGCCAGATGTTGCATAAAAACTTGCAGTAACTTCATCAGCAACCACGAAAACATTTGATGGCCTGTCTACTGACTGCATCAAGCTGCCTCCCCACTAACTGGCTTTTCCATCAAAGATACATAGGCTCGTTTAATTTCTTTTAATTGATACATATACCTTCTTACAAAAATAAATGGATAGATCTCGCTTACAGTTCTTAGTGAGTATTCAGAAATAAGTCTTTCCATTACCATATTGAAAGCCTTCTCAGCCTCTTCTGGCGAACTGGCAAAAATAATCTGTACAATTTGTTTTCTCAGGTTAGGTACAATTCTTGAAATTCTTTCAAAGAAGACTTTCTTGTCCTGCCTCCTCTCTCCCTCTAAAAAAGCATCATAGAATTGAGCATTCAGAGAACTAATCAAATCTCTCTGTCTTTCATTTTCCAGGAGATATCTCTCTTCAAAAAGTAAAAGCGTGAGAAGATAAACATCTTCAAGTATCTCCTGTTTATGGAGAAAATCTTTCATTTCTCCACCAATCGCATCAGCATAAATGCGCCTAATCAATCTTTTAACCTTAAATACTTTTAAATCTAAATCAAAAACACTTTCAAATCCTGATATTTCTTTCTTAATCATCTTTAGAAAACAGGATACATCTCCTTCATTAGTATCAATACAGACGGGACTTTCAAGTTCATACCCATAGAATCCACAGGTAAAAAGCCTGTTTGAAAATTTGCTCTTTTCTTCGCTTAAAAGAATTAACTTCATCGCTTCAAAGACTTCATTTAAAACCGAAAGAAAAATAATGGTGGGCTCAATCTTTAATAATCTTCTAAATTCTTCTCCTGCTCCATGTTCCATCACATATATCTGAGATAAATCATAACCACCATCTCTAACAAGGTGGTGAAATGCTGTTCCTGTAATGATTGAGTAGAGTTCTTCAAAGTTCTTCACACTCTGCAAAAGTTCAAGTTGATGTTCAGAGAGAAGTTTCTTCTGTTTTGCAAAGAGATATCCACATAAAAAATCTATTCTTGATTTATCAATCTTTAAAACCATTCAAATCTCCAGAAAATCAAATATCTCTTTGGCAATCTCAGATCTTTTCGAATCAAAAAAATCTTTTATATTTATCTTCACACTGTAGTTTTTCAACACCAATTCAACGTCAGATTCTTCTGGCTCAACAGTCGACATCACCAACATAGATTCAGGAAGTGAAGAGTTCAGTTCTTCAATGAACTTTGAATTGAATATCTTCTTTAAATCAGTTGAAGCCCTTACTTCTACCGCGCCTGATATCTCTGAACTAAGAATCATCTTCTTTAAAATTTTCTTCAATGTTTCGGAATCTTCTTTTTTTATCTTTCTAATCGCTTCGGCAATCAATTCAGTAACTATTCTCTCCTTAAGCATAGAAATTTCTTTTCTTTGTTCTAAAAGAATTCTTGACTCTGATCGCTGCCTAATTGTCTGAGCTTCCTTCTTTGCTGTAGAGATGATTTGATTTGCTTGAACCAAGAACTCTTTCTTTGCATTTTCGAGTTCTTCTATCCTTTTCGCTTCTGCTTCCTTAACTATAGAGTCTGCCTCTAACTTAGCATCTTCAATTATCTTATTAATTATTCTTTCAATTCCCATACTACAAAAGCGCCCTCGCAACGAGTAAGAAAAAGACAGTGACAACGAGTGAAGTAACAGCATATGTTTCAACAAGTGCAGGAAAGATCAGTGCCTTACCTATCTGTTCAGGTTGCCTGGAAATCAAAAGGATTGCTGCTTGAGAAGAAGTTCCCTGAAATATTGCTGAAACAACAAAACCGATTGCTGCTGGCAGACACGCAAAAAAGACTGCAATACCTGCATTAAGAGGTAAGTTCGGGTTGCTTGAAAGCCCAAAAAGCACATAGACGAGAAGCGCAACGATGAAGCCGTAAAAACCTTGAGTTCCAGGAAGAGAAGTAAGAATGAGGACACTTCCAAATTTATCTGGATCTTCAGCCAAGACTCCTTGACCAACCTTCGAAGCGTTGGCAACTCCAATTGATGAACCAACTGCTCCAAGAGCCGCTGCAAGACCACCTCCAAGCAATGCCCAGTGTAAACCTTTCAATCCAAGTAATGTTTCCATAGCAAACCTCCTCTACCCTTTCTCGCTAATTCTAATATACCGTTCCTTAACTCCCAATGGGTTGAATTTAACACCTCCATCAGAGTAAAACTGTTTGAAGTATTCTACAAACTGTAATCTGAGCGAGTGAATGAAGCCAGAAACAATGCTCATTACAAGGTTAAAGAGATGTCCCACTATTCCAATAATGATTGCAATTGGAAAACCTGCATAAACACCCAGAATCTGAATTGAGAGTCCAGTTAGGATGTTTACAGCCATTCCTATGAGAACGCCTGCTAACATAAGCGCCATCAATCTAGCATAGGAACTCACATCGCCTAGATAAGAACTCATACCATAAAGATTATATAAACCTGAAAGAATTCTTCTCAGCAAACCTCTTTGACCAGGCGAAGAGAAAAATACAATTAGAAAAGCTCCAACAACAAGCGTATAAGAAGCAAAGTTAGTTATTAAATTATTTTTTCTTATGAATAAGGTAGAGAGATAAGCGCTAGCGCCAAGAACTATCATCGCTTTGCCTATCTCACCCAAAAAAACCAGACTTTTCTTATCATTCTTGAAGGAAAGGTAAGCCCCGACCAAAATACCGGTTATTAAATGAATCAATCCAAAAACAAGGCTTAACGCCAGAATACCAACAGGATTTTCAATTGGGTCAAAAATCTTAAATCTCAGTAAAAACTCCGGAAGGTACTTTGCATCAACTGAGAAGTAACTCGCTGAAAGAATGCCAAAAATGATAGCACCAACTCCACCTAGAATGAAGAAGTCAGCAAATGATTTTACCGTTTCCTTCAACTTAAACCTTAACTTTAATATTATTCCTAATAGTAACAAAAGCGCACCATACCCAGCATCTCCAATGCACATACCAAAGAACAGAAGAAAATAAGGAGCAATTAAAGGAGTTGGGTCGGGCTCGTTTGAACTTGGATATCCGTAAAGTTCAGTGAGCAATTGAACAGATTTAAGAATTCCTTTATTCTCAAGAATAACTGGTTTTGGTTTTCCAACTCTTTCTTCTTCAGAAATGGTTGCTTCGCATATAAAAAGTCTTTCAACCTCTTCTTTAAGTTTTCGTGCTCTTTCTTGAGGTACCCATCCTTCAATCAAAACGCACCTTGACGTTTTCAAGAAAAGTTGGCTTTTTTCGAATTTTTCTAATTCAGCAAAATAATAATCATAGGCAGCCATCAATTCAGACCTGCGTGAAACATATGCTGAAAGTTTTTCCTTTAATTTAATAAGTTCTTGATTGAGTTCAATCTTTCTTAACTGAATTCTGTCCAAATACTCACTAAACGATTCATCTTCCTTCATTTCAGTTGGTAAATTAACTATTTCGACTCTGTTTTCAGCAAGGCCTCTTCTTACTGATTCGTCCTGCTCGATATGGTAGATGAGGACAAATAGAACCGAATTCTCTTTTCTCTTATCTTCCTGGATAACTTTGTAAGCCACTGAAAGTTCAGGCAAGGTTTCAATAAATCGATCATAGTCTGACTTTTTGGCCTGAGCAAGAAGTACCCTGAAATGGCGTCTTTTTTCATTGATAAAAGATGATTTCGATAATTTGATGTTTCTAAAATGAATAAACCTATTGTATTCGTTTTCCAGGAAATCTATATCTTCTTCAATCTCTTCGATTTTTTCTGAAAGAGAAGATATTTCTTCAAAGATGTTCGATACATCCAAATTCAATGCAAGTTCGATGAACTTATCATAAGAAAGACTGGGCCTATTCTCTTCAATTGCTGATCTGATTCCTTCCTTTTGAATAAAAGGTTCTATCTTGCTCAAACAGTATTCTACCTTTGCAAGTCTCTGTCTAAGCTCTGTTTCTTCCCTGATCAGTAATCCTTGTTCTTGTTGAATTTGTAGTTCAGGATGAAGAACTCTTTCAGTCGACAGATAATCAAGAAGCCTTCCGGCATCCTGCTGATGACAGATAACCGAAAACTTTATAGTTGGTTTCAAGCCCATTCTTTTACCCGTTCTATAATAAGGTCAACCAATTCCCCTTTCTTTTTTTGAAAACGCTCTTCAATCTCTTTTAATCTCTTGGTAGTCTCTTCCTTGCTTATTTCTTCTTTTTTTGCAGATATTGAAATTGCTTGAATTCTTATCTTTTCTGCTTCCCTGGATGCTTCGCTCAGTATTTTTTTCCTTAAAATCTCCTTTTCAGAAGCTATATTTAAAGAGATTTCTTCTGCCTGTTTCTTCGCATCCTCTATTATTTCGGCAGCTAGGTTTTCTGCCTTTTCTACTTCCTTAATTCTGTCTTCAATCATCTTCTCATTAAAAGAATGGAAGTTTTATGTCAAAAAGGGTTACTGCAAGTATTCCTATAGCAACGATACTCAAAATGACAATAATTATGTCGAGGATTAATGTGCCAAGATCGATGCGTCTCTTTGGTATTTCTGGCTTACTTGCTGTAGCTTTTTTGAACAGAGTTGATGAGGCCGCCTTTTTTGACTTTTCCTCAATGACTGCTGTTTTAGTTCTTGATTGAGTATTTGGCGCCTCTGGCTTTTCAACAACCGCTTCTCTTTGTTTTATCTGTGCCGGCATCTCAGGCTTTTTTGTAGGTTCGCTTGGTTGAATCTCAGGTTTAGGAACCACAACTTGAGTCTTTTCTGGCTCTTCAATTGTTTCAATAGAAGGCAGAATCTCAGCGCTTGGAGCGGTCTCTTCTAAAGGGCTTGTCGAACTCAAGGTTTCTGAAGAAGGCTTTACCTCCTCCACACTTCTTTGTGAGCTTAACTTCTCAATAAGTTCCCGAGTTTCCTTTGAAAGAATTGAAGTATCGACTTCTTTGTCGATAACTGAAACAAGATCTTCGCCTACAATCTTTTCTTCCTCTGCCTTCTCAACTTGACTTTCAATCTTTTCTTCCAATTCTTCCGAAATAGCAGAGACTGCTTCGTTCTTTTCTTCAGTTTCTAACTCAGAAACTCTTTCTTCAATACTTGGCTCTACTTTTTCAATTTCCTTAGAAGGCGTCTCTTCTTCAGAAAGTTCCTCTGATTCCTTTTGAAAACCTGTCTTTGATTCAACAAATATCTTTTCAGGTTTAGGAGCAGTTATATTACTTATACTTTCAGGAGATACGCCTGGCATCAAAACGCCAGTCTCAATTTCTGCTTTTAACTTTCTTCTCCGCGAATGCTCACTTTCCGTCTCAGTGCTGACAATCTTTATATTTTCAATTGGAATCAAGATTTCAGGTGATTCTATCTCCTCTGTTTCGTCTTTGATGAGAACGTTAACAAGTATGACAAATTCACCTTGTGGATCAAACCCTTTGAATTGGCCTTCATATCTTCTTTTATCATCCCAGATGACTAAGTACTTTCCTGAATCTGCGGCTTTCTTTATAAAGGACCTATAAACCCTCAACTGCGGCATTCAAATCACCTCAAATCTTGATTTTATCACATCATCTATATTCCAATTGACTATAAATACTTTTTAAAAATCTTTAAAAGTAAAGGCTGTTTAATTTTTGCAGCCTCATATGGACAGAGTTCTACACAGCAATAACACCTTATGCAGTTTTCTGAATCTTTAAGCACTGGATAGCCTTTTGAATCCTTTCTTATTACCTGTGGAGGGCAATTCTTAATACACTCATAACACTTACGACAGATATTTTTATCATAATAAGGAAGGGCAGTAAGCTGGCCTCTGAACCACTTGAAGATGCGAGAAGAAGAAAGGACTCTGGTTTTCTGAGGCATCTCAAATCCTAATAAATCCAATGTGTCACCCTTAACAACATATTCAGAGTCAAGTAAACCTCTTTTTTTAGAAGCAGTGATTGTATAAATCCGATTCAGATCTAATTTTGCAGCCTTCGAAAGATGATAATCCAAAATGAATGGATTCCTTGAAGCTGCTAAAAAACCTGTCTTGACAGCCCTTCCAGAGCTTGGACCCTCTCTATCCATTGAGATGATGCCGTCGACCACAGAAAGGCTGGGTTTGATATACAGTGCTAAATCTAGAAGCATATCCGCAAAATCTTCAGGTTCAGTAAACCTCAGGTGGCATTGAGCTTTCGCTGTGCCTACAACGAATCCAAAGATATTTTTCACAGCACACGTAAGCCCCATAAAACCATGTGTCTTAAATTTGCATAGGTTAATGATGAAATCGAATTTATCATCTGGATCAAAGATTTGCAGATTCGCTCTTAATTTACCACCAATGTTCTTCTCTTCACTCTCTGAATCAAAAAATACGATATCAATGTCATAATCTCTAATAATCGGTTCAAGGCCTGAGACTTTAAGTGCCTTTTCAAATGAGTTCTTTGTGTTTTTGCCTCCAGGGCTTTCACCAATAAAAAGAGATGCTCCCTTTTGTTTAAGAAGTTCAGCGAAAGCCCTAACAACAACAGGATGTGTAGTTACTGCTGCTTCTGGAGGTTTTTTCATTAAAAGGTTTGGTTTTAAAAGAATGCGCTTGCCTTTTAGATCGGCTTCTTCCATTAAGAAACTATCGATAGTTTCTTTCGCAAAGGAAAGAATGCTCTCGTAATCATCATAGTTTTCAACTTTCTTTATCAGTATCTCTTCCATTTAGCACCCCCGAATAAAGATGAAAGTATCAATGATTTTAAACCAAAAAAAGAAAATTATTAGCCAGGGGCCGGGGGTGTAAGCCCCTGGCTTGATTCAAGGAACCTATATGAAGGGAGGTGGCAAGCTATTTAAAAAGTCCGTTTGATTCTATTCAGGCATAGAAAGAATCGATTTCTTCATTTGCAAATACTCTTCTTCAGAAATCTCTTTATTTATGTATTTTTGATTGAGCTGGCGCAGCGCATCGAGATTTACCTGTTCAATCTCAACCTTCAAGGCATCTTTTTTCTGACTTGAGAAAGCATTTTCTTCCCTTTTCAGTAATTTAACTACAAAGTAAGCAACCAGTACCAATAGGAGAATAGTGATTATCATCTTCAGAATAAGGAACCATGGAAAATACTGACCGTACCAGCCGAATCCAAAGAAATCGCCCCTTGGTCCAAACCCTCGAATGTGAGAAAAGCACTGAAACATCTTAAACCCTCCTTTTCTTCTTGCTGTAGATAGATTTTAGGAGGGTAGTATGAACTCCAATTAACTTTTCTATGAAAATTTAAAGAATTTTCTTTTTTGAAAGAATATCGAATTAATCGATGGTATCGATCTTTTCGAGAACCTCAAAACCTGATCTCCTAATAATATCTTCTGCCTTTGTTACATCTTCAATTCTCATAATATCAATAGCCGTATCTTTTGTTGGACCTGCAAAACAGTACAGGTATTCAATGTTTAAATTATTCCCTTTAAGAACTTCTAAGACTGAAGCAAGCCCTCCTGGTCTGTCAGGAACCACAACACCAATAACATCTGTTTCGCTAACCGTAAAACCATTATCTTTTAACACCTGAACTGCTTTTTCTGCTTTATCTGCAATTATTCTTACAACCCCGTAATCACCAGTTTCTGCAACAGTTAGCGCTATCATATTAATCTGGTTATCTCCAAGAACTTTTGCCAAATCATAAAGACGACCAGACTTATTCTCTAAAAAAACAGAAATTTGTTTCACAGGCATTTGTACCACCTTCCAAAATCTATATTTTTCTTTTATCGATCACTCTTTTTGCTTTTCCTTCAAATCTTTCTAATGTCTTTGGTTCAACCAATTTCACAGAAGCACTGATGCCCAGATTTGATTGGATTTCTTCTTTTATTTTGCGCTCCAATTCTTGCAGTTTCTTCATTTCATCTGAAAATAGTTTTTCATTAACTTCGACATGAACTTCGAGAACATCTAAATAATCTTTCCGATCGACCACAATCATATAATGTGGTTCTGTTCCTTCTATATTCATAAGAATTTCTTCTATCTGCGAAGGGAAAACATTTACTCCTCTAATAATCAGCATATCATCTGATCTACCCAGAACCTTGCTCATCCTTACAAAGTGTCTGCCACATGGACATGGTTCGTAGTTTAGTGAGACTAAATCTTTTGTCCTATATCTGATGACTGGAATTCCTTCTTTGGTCAATGTTGTAATGACCAACTCTCCAACTTCACCTTCTTTAACATATTCACCTGTCTGTGGATTTATCAATTCAACAAAAAAGTGATCTTCAAAAATGTGGAGTCCATTTCTTTCTTCACACTCAACAGCGACACCAGGTCCCATTACTTCGCTTAAACCATAAATATCGTGCGCTCTTAGGTGCAATTTTTCTTCGATTTCCTTTCTCATCTCTTCTGACCATGGTTCTGCACCAAATATGCCCACACGAAGATTCAGTTCTTCGACATCAATGCCCTCTTCTTCAGCAACCTCAGCAAGATAAAGAGAGTAGGAAGGAGTACAGGTCAAAACAGTCGTTTTAAAATCTTTCATAACTCTGACCTGTCTTTTTGTGTTTCCACCTGACATTGGTATGACTGTGGCACCGATTTTTTCAGCGCCATAATGAAAGCCAAGTCCACCTGTAAAAAGACCATAACCATATGCATTTTGAACAATGTCATCCTCAGTAACCCCGCAAGAGACCAGAGTCCTTGCCATTAGGTTTGACCAGACCTCTATATCGTTCTTTGTATAGCCAACAACAGTAACCTGTCCTGTTGTACCAGATGATGCATGAATCCTAACTATCTTTTTCAGAGGCACTGCAAACATATTGTATGGATATGAGTTCCTCAAATCGTCCTTATGAGTAAAGGGAAATTTCTTTATATCTTCAATTTCTTTGAATTCTTCAGGTTTTATCCCATATTCATCAAACTTCTGTCTATAAAAGGGGACATTTTCATAAACATAACACAATAGTCTTTTTAACCGTTGAAACTGTATCTTTTCTATGGCTTCCCTCGGAAGTGTCTCGAGATGCTCCTCCCAATACATTCATATCACTCCTGATTGCAAATTTATAAAGAATTTTACATTATTATTTATAATTGTCGCTTATCTATTACTCTTTTTGCTTTGCCTGCTGTTCTTTCAATAGTTCTTGGTTCTACCAGTGTAACTTTTGCTCTGATACCTAATTTTTGAGCAAGTTTTGCTTCAACTTCTTTTTGAAACTGCACAAGTTTCTTCATTGAATCAGTTACAAATTTTTCATTCATCTCAACCATCACTTCTAACTCATCCAAATGCGCCTTTCTATCGACAATTATTTGAAAATGTGGCTCCACTCCTTCAATTTCAACAAGCGCAGCCTCAACCTGAGATGGAAATATGTTAACGCCTCTGACTATAATCATGTCATCAGTCCTGCCTCTTACTTTCTCCATCCTCATAAATGTTCGTCCACAAGCACAAGGCTCTGGAATAAGTCTTGTCAGGTCTCTTGTTCTAAATCTGATCACTGGAAAGGCTTCCTTTGTAAGGGTTGTAAAAACAAGTTCACCTACTTCACCAGGTTCAACTGGCTCAAGAGTCTCTGGGTCAATCACCTCAACAAGAAAATGGTCCTCGTTGATATGCATGCCGTTTCTTTCACGACACTCTCCCGCAACTCCAGGTCCCATTACTTCTGTTAATCCATAATTGTCTGTCGCTTGTAAACCCAGCCTATCTTCAATCTCTTTTCTCATTCCTTCAGACCATGGTTCTGCACCAAACATTCCAACTCTTAGATTTAAGTCCTCCTTGCTTACCTCCATCTGTTCGGCTACTTCAGCAAGGTGTAGAGCATATGAAGGAGTGCAGACAAGCACAGTGCTACCAAAATCCTTCATTATCTGGATCTGCCTTTCAGACTGACCAGCCGATACTGGCACGACTGTTGCGCCTATTCTTTCTAATCCATAATGGAGACCAAATCCCCCAGTAAAAAGTCCGTATCCAAAAGATATCTGACAAACATCTCCTCTTTGAACGCCAGCAGCTGTGGCAATTCTAGCAACGAGTTCAGCCCAGGTATTTAGGTCTCCTCTTGTATAACCTACGACAACAGGTTTTCCAGTGGTTCCCGAAGAACTGTGAATTCTAACGACTTGCTCTAGAGGAACTGCAAAAAGGCTAAAAGGGTAACCCTCACGTAAATCGTGCTTGGTTGTAAAAGGAAGGTTCCTAACATCTTCAAGACTTCTTAGATGTGAAGGTTTGAAACCTATGCTATCGAATTTCTTCCTGTACCAGTCTACTCTTTCGTAAACCCAGTTTAATGTCCATTTAAGCCTCTGCAACTGGATCTCTTCAAGCCTGTGTCTTGGCATTGTTTCGTATTCAGGATTCCAGATGCTCATATTCACTAACCTCCTAAGTATATATTTAAGAGTCTTTTGTCATTTATGAGTTCCTTTGATCTTCCTTCAATCTTTTTTGAACCAGAAACCATAAGAATGCTATAGTCTGAGAATTTAAGTGCCAGGGCTGCATCTTGCTCCACAAGCACAATGCTCAATCCTCTTTCCTTTCTCAAATAATCAAGAGTTTTGAAAATTGCCTCAACCACCTTTGGGCCCAGTCCAAAACTTGGTTCATCCAGACAAAGAATCTCTGGTGAGGAAATTAGCGCACGAGCAATGGCAAGCATCTGCTGCTCTCCTCCAGATAGCACACTTGCCCTCTTATTAAGCCTTTCTCTTAGCACAGGAAACAGTTCCAACACCGATTCGATATTTTCTTTCAACTCCTTCTTTCTTCTTCGTAAGGTGTAACCACCTATGAAAAGGTTATCTGCAACTGATAAACCTGGAAAAACTCTTTTTCCCTCAAGAAGCACAGCAATTCCCAGCCCCAATCTCTCGAAAGGTTTTAATCTTGTGATATTCTTACCGTTAAAGATAATCTCACCTTCAGTGTAAGGAGGACTAAAACCACCAATTGACCTTATCAAAGTTGTTTTTCCAGCACCGTTTGGACCCAGAATTGCAATTATTTCACCTTTCTTAACCCTGAGTGAAAAATCCTTAACTGCTTTTATGTGGCCGTAATATGCATTGAGACCCTTTATTTCAAGCATTTAAGATATCGCTCCCCAGGTATGCTTCGATAACAATCTTATCTTCCCGAATCAAAAGAGGTGGACCTTCTGCAATCTTTTCTCCTCTATGAAGGACAAGCACCTCGTCTGCATAATTCATCACAAATTTCATATCATGTTCTACCAGCAAGACGCAGTAGCCTTCAGAAGCAAGCCCCTGAAGAATCTTGCCCAGGTTTTCAGTCTCAGCATCGTTCAGACCTGCAGCAGGTTCATCGAGTAAGAGAATTTTCGGGTTCAAAGCTAAAGCTCTTGCAATTTCAAGCAGATGCCTCTCTCCTGAACTTAAAAGTTCTGCCTTTAGGTGCTTTTTGTTATGAAGGCCAACTCTTCGAAGAATACTTTCAGTAATTCTTTCTGGTGTTTCATAAAGTTTTGAAAAACCCTTCCTGAGATTTTCTGCAATAACAAGAACATTCTCAAAAACAGTCATTCCTTCAAATACGAAAGCTTTCTGAAAAGTTCGGCCAATTCCTAATCGAGCACGAGAATAAGGTTTCAACGTTGAGATTTCCAATCCGTCAAAGTAAATGTTTCCAGAGTCCTGATGAATTAGACCGCTTATTACGTTAAACAGAGTTGTTTTTCCTGCACCATTTGGTCCTATGATAGCTTTTAACTGCCCTTCGCTGGCAGTAAAGGTAACCTTGTTTAATGCTGTAATTCCCTCAAATCTTTTAGAAATTTCTCTTATCTCAAGAAGCCTCACTGCGTTTCACCCTCTCTAACTTTGCAGGGAAAATCTTGCCTATATTGCCAATGCCACCCTTCATATAGATTGCAACGAGAAAAAGCCCGAGTCCAAAGAGAAATTGACTTAACTCCTGAAACTGACGAACGTATTCGTTAAGAAGTGAGAATATGAGAGCTGCTGCAAGCGAGCCTGCAAACGAACTTTCACCACCAACGATAACCATCGCAACCATCATCACACTGAAAGAAACCGAAAATGTGGATGGCGATATGAAACGATCAAGATGTGCATATAACGAACCACAGGATCCAGCCACTGCTCCTGATAATCCAAAAACCATAAGTTTATAAAAAGATGGATTCAATCCCAATGAACTGGCAGCAATCTCTGAACTTTTTATCGCTCTTAAAGCTCTACCAATTTTTGAATCTACAAATATGGCAAGAAAGGCAAGTATTGATACTGCAATCACTGATACAAGCGCATAATATTCCGTAAGGTTGACGAAACTGTAACCAAAGATTTCTGCAGGTTTAATACCCACAAATCCGTTAACTCCACCAGTTAAGAAATCTAACTCCTGGAACAGAATAACAATTATTTCTCCCACTCCAAGAGTAGCCATAGCAAGATAATGGCCTCTTAGTTTTAAGGAAGGCGCACCTACAATTAGAGAAACAAGAAATCCTGCAAGAGCAGATGCTAAAAGTGCTAAAAGAAAAGGAGCTCCTAATTTTGTTGTTAGAATCGCTGAAGTGTAGGCGCCAATACCATAGATTGCTCCGTGAGCAAGTGATATCTGACCTGCGTAACCTATGACCATCATTAAACTCGTGATTAAGAGGGAATTGATAACAAAAATCGAAGCGGTTGCAAAGTAGTATTCGTTGTTAAGAAATAGTCCTGCAAAAACAAGTAAAAGGGAAAAAAATAATACAATTTTCAGGTTCTTGTACTTCTTGAATAATCCAAGCATTATGCCAGCCTCTTTCTACCACCACTTAAGAAACCTTCAGGCTTCAGGGTGAGCACGATAAGAAGGACGATAAGTGCAACCACATCCTTGAAACCAGAAGGAACGAAGAGTACCACCAGAGATTCGATAACACCCAAGATTATCCCACCAAATACAGCTCTTTCTGGTCTATCTAACCCGGCAAAAATGGCTGATGCAAACCCCTTTAAACCCAATAAACCGCCTGAGTTGTAAGAAAGCATTGAAACAGGAGCAACGAGACAACCTGCAAATGCACCCAGCAATGAACCAAAGGCAAAAGCAACTCCCTGGTATAGTGCTGGATTCAACCCTGACGCCATAGCAATTTCTTTTTCTTCTACGACAGCCTTCATAGCTTTACCTGCAGGATGTTTCGAAAAGAAAAAGAGCAGGAAGATGTAGGCAATTAGTGCTCCAGCAATAATTAGCAGTTGGTCATAACCCAGCATAAGTCCTGCTATATTAAGCGTCTTTCCCTGGAATGGCGAGGAAAGCCCAATAGGCTCTCTACCCCAAAAGTAAAGAAGCAAGGTCTTAAGCATCAATGAAAGCGCAATAGTTGCTACCACAAGATAGAGAGCATCATCTGCAACCCTTGTCAAGAAAATCCTAAATAAAAGAACGACAAAGAGAGTCAATACAATTGGGCTAATGATAACTGCAAAGAAGTGTGGTAGATCGGCTCCTGTGAGACTTATGGCGAGGAAAGCGCCTAAAACAGCAAACTCTCCCTGTGCAAAATTGATTGCACCTGTTGCAGTATGAACAACTGAAAAGCCAACACCAATGAGTCCATATATTGAACCAAGAACTGCTCCGCTTATAAGTAGTTGAATTAGAGTTTCTATCACCTATGAGATGGTTTTCCTCCCGTCCCTATTGTAATTTGATCCATTTTCCGTTCTCTATCTTTACTATCACAAGATCGTCGATACCGATGCCGTCGTGGTCCTCTTTAGAGTAATCTATGGTTCCATCAAGTCCGATATAATCTTTTGTACTTTCTATTGCTTCTCTAAGTTTCTCTGGTTCGATAGATTTGGCTTTTTTTATTGATTCAACAAGAATATTGAGAGCATCGTAGGTATGAGCCGTAAAAGTTACTGGTTTTTCCTTAAATCTTTTTTCATACTTACTGGCAAATTCAAGCATATATTCTTTTACTGGATCACCATCATCTAACTGATCAGCAACCAAAATCTTTCCAGCTGGAAATATAACACCTTCGGCAGCGTCTCCTGCAAGTTCAATAAACTTCTTATTTGCAATACCATGGCTTCCAAAATATTGAATATTTAAACCTAATTGTTTCATATTCTTTGCAGCAATGGCAGGTCCAGGATTGGTCCCCCATACAATGATTGCATCTGGATTTGACTGCTTAATCTTTGTCAATTGAGAACTGAGGTCAGGAGCATTGGTCTCGTATTTTTCTATGCTTACAATTTCAACATTGAAATCAACTGAGCGTTTCTTTATTTCATCTGCGCCACTCTGACCAAAAGCGTTTGAATCATGGAGTATTGCCAAACGCTTATATTTTGTATTCTTAGAAATGTAATTTAAAAGTGCCTCAACAGCAACAGCATCCTTGGGTGCTGTTCTAAAAACCCATTTTATATCGCCTTCAGTTATTGCATTTGCAGCAGAAGGACACATCCATGGTATCCCATATCTTGCCACAATTTCTTTGATTGCAAGACTGCATGGAGAAACGCTTGAACCAATAAGAGCAATTACCTTGTCTTTTTCTATAAGCTTTCTTGCAGCCTGTGAAGCCTTTGCTGGGTCTGTTTGGTCATCTTCGATTATCAGTTCCAACTTTATTCCATCGATACCGCCCTTACCATTGATTTCGTCTGCAAGCATCTCTAATGCATTTCTCTCTGGGATACCAAGAGGACTTCCTGCTCCAGTAAGGCTAAGAATGACACCAATTTTATATACTTCAGGTTTTCTTTCCTCAGTTTTATTTGTTTCCTTCTTTGCACAGGAAGTAAGACTGAGCAAAAGAACTAAAATGAGAATTGAAATGGTAAGAATAAATCTATGTTTCTTATTCATTTCTGTACCCCCAAAAAGAGATATGCAAGGAATTATAATACTAAACCTTAGATGTTGCAAATATTATGCAAATTTTGCTTAATATATAAAATTTTCTTAAAGTTCGTTTTCGCTTAGTATTTCAAACCCCGCTGAACTAAGAACACTTTCTGCCTTCTCCAGATTATCAACTGAAAATGCAACTTTTGTGTTTGCCACAATGTAGGTATACTCAACAGACAGATCCGAATCAGTAAAAGTCTTTAAGACTCTTGCCAGACCACCTGGAACATCAGGAACTGAAACCACAATTACTTTGGATTCAGATACAGGAAAATCAGCTTTTTTTAAGATTTCCTTGGCTAAATCAGTTTTATCAACTATCAACCTCAGCAAGCCAAAGTCCGCCATATCAGCAAGAGAAAATCCCCTTATATTTATTCCATTTTCTCCAAGCAGATTGCATATCTCATACAGTCTTCCTATTTTGTTTTCCATAAAGACATTAATCTGTCTGACCATACTCATCACCTGCCTCTATCTGAATTTGAAGCAAACTCGTAGCCCAATTGAAAAGCATTCAGATTTATTTCAATCACTTTCTCTTTTCCATAAAATCTTCTCTTTATGCTTTCAATCCAGGCTTCACTGTTGATACTTTTGGTAAGGTACGCCAGACATCCAAGCATAACAATATTTGCTGAACGTGTACTTCCTGCCTTAGATGCCAGTTCTTTGGCTGGAACCATCAATAATTGGCCATACTTAGAATATATTTCTTCGATATTCTGTGGATAATGATCTTTTCCCACACTTACAGAATAAGGAGGTCTTATTTCTGTGCTGACAATTAGAAAAGCCCCGTCTTTAAGGTACTCAACCCATCTTAAACCTTCTAGAATTTCTAAAGATAAAAGATATTGGCATGCTCCCTTTGGAATCAGTGGAGAAAAAACCTTATCTCCAAACCTAACCATTGAGTGGACCGATCCACCTCGCTGTGCCATACCATGAGTTTCTGTGATTTTGACATCGTAACCAAGCATCAAGGCAGCTTCTCCAATGATTTTTGATGCTGCAATATTGCCTTGACCTCCAACGCCTGCAATTATTATGTTTGTGGCTGACAACTACTTTACCTCCTCGATTTTAAAAATTGCATCAAATCTGCAGACAAAGGCACAGGCACCACAGGCTGTGCAAAGATCTGAAGATATGATGATTTTTTCGTCAAACCTGGAAATAGCCGGGCAGCCGAGCAACAAACAGGCACCACAATCAGTACAGGCATCTAAATCAATAGAGTAGTAGCCTTCCTCTGTTCTCTGATAAAGAACGCAAGGTCTTCTCGCTACAACTACTGAAACCCCTTTTGCTGCCTGAGCTTCTTTCAGCACTTTTTCTGTTTCCTTGAGATCATAAGGATCGACTGTTCTTACATAATCAGCACCACAAACTTTTGCCAGATTTTCAAAGTCAAGTTCAAAAGTGTTTTCGCCCATGAGAGTTTTTCCTGTGCCAGGATGTGGCTGGTGGCCTGTCATTGCAGTTGTTCTATTGTCAAGAATTATGATAAGAATATTGGAACGATTATATCCTGCATTGATCAAACCTGTTATTCCTGAATGAACAAACGTCGAATCACCTATTACTGCAGCGATCTTTTCATCAGAAGTCTTTTGAATGGCTTTTGAAAACCCATGTGCTTCACCTATACCTGCTCCCATGCAGGTGCAGGTATCCATCGAAGAAAGCGGTGGATTTACAGCAAGCGTGTAACATCCAATGTCTCCCATCACCTTCGCTCGCAGTTTTTTAAGCACAAAGAAGAGGTTCCTATGACCACATCCTGGACATAGAACAGGTGCCCTCGCAGGCAAGTCATTAACAGGAGATTTAGGCATCCAAGAAATATGGTACGTATTTGTTCTTTTTTCTTTTAAAAGATTTGATATCGCCTGTGCAACTGCATCTGGTGTAAGTTCACCAACCTCAGGCAGGTATTCTTTGCCAAAAACATTTATACCAAATGATCTTATTTCAGTTTCTAAAATTGGATCGGATTCTTCTACCACCAAAAGCAACTCAACTTCTGAAGCAAAAGACCTGATAAGTTTTTCAGGAAGAGGATAGGTAAAACCTAACTTCAAGAAGCTGGCATCAGGAAAAGCTTCCTTCGCATAATGGTAAGCAACTCCTGATGAAATAATACCAATATAAGAATGACCCCATTCAACCGAGTTAAATGGTGATTTTTCAGAGTACTCCTTTAATGCCTCGAATCTCTTAAGTAGCAATTCTTTTCTTTTTCTTGCGTAAGAAGGAACCATTACATACTTCTCAGGATTTTTAGTATATGGTCGATTTTCAGGCTCCATAGGTTCAAAATCGACTTCAACCAAACTACTTGAGTGAGAAACCCTCGTGGTTGACCTTACTACAAAAGGAGTGTCGTATTTTTCGCTCAGATTTAAGGCTTCGACAACCATACTGAATGCTTCCTGAGAGTCTGCTGGCTCGAATACTGGCGCGTATGCAAGCCTTGCATAATGCCTTGAATCCTGCTCATTTTGAGAGGAATGGAATCCAGGATCGTCAGCAACTATCAGCACCAACCCTGCGTTAACGCCACTATAAACAGAAGTAACAAAAGGATCAGCTGCTACATTAAGACCCACGTGCTTCATCGTAACAATTGTTCGCGTCCCAGCAAGAGATGCGCCATGTGCTGCTTCAAATGCGCATTTCTCATTTGGCGCCCATTCAGCCAGAACACCTGGGTATTTTGAAAAATTCTCCAATATCTCGGTTGAAGGAGTTCCTGGATAACCAGTTCCATAACGGGCTCCACCGTAGAATGCACCTAGTGCAAATGCTTCATTTCCCAATAAAAGTTTTTTATTGCCAGGGAACCTCAACTTGCAGACCTCCGCTAAATTTTTGCAATTTTACAGCATAAAAGGGCCTTTATTTAAAATTTTTTCTTAAAAATTGGAGATATGGCTCCTTTAACTCTTTCACCTTTACTTACTACTGGCTCGAAAGAAGTTGAAGATACCAAAACATCGACCTGAGAACCCCTTCTTATAAAACTGATTTTCTGACCTGCCTTAAGATAATCACCAGGTTTAACAAAACAATCTATTTTATTAACAAATTTATCTGCGATCTCGATAAGGACTACATCCTGCCCAGAAACATCGAGAACTATGGTATTTCTTTCATTTTCTAGATGAAATTTCTTGGAAAAGTTATCTACTGCCCTTTTCAAATATGTCATCTTCATATACTCCCATAGATCAACCATTGGATAGTTAACTTTTGCAGATTTATAAAATACTTTTTTTACCTTCGAATGCTGAGGTGCATAATTGAAATGAACATCCAGTGGAGACATATAGATGCCGACCAACCATCCTTCATCAATATTTATTCGTTCTCCGTTTTTGCTGCCTGAAATTTCTTCTATGCGAATTTTTTTGCCAAGCTTTTCTGAAACTATCTCCCCACGGACGACTTTCTTAACATAGACGACAAGTCCATCACATGGGGAATAGAGATAATCAGGATTTGCTGGCGAAATGCGTTCCGGATCTCTGAAAAAATAGATATATCTTAAATAATAGACAATGCCAGAGATAAGTATTAGAAGGATGGCGATAGAAGGTAAGATTATTCTTATCATATATATCCATGCTCCTTAAGAAACTTGTAGGTTGAAAATGGTATTTTTGGTATATAGTAGCCAAAAAAGCCAAGGAGCGCCCGAAGTGTTTTTGGCAATCTTGAGCCCTGATATTCAATGCCCTGTCTGTAAAGCGCATCCAATTTTGCATATGCCTGCTCTTCACCTAAATCAAGGAAAATTTTCTTCGTATGTATCGCAGGTGGATATGTAAAAATATATTTATCAACATCATATTTGCTACAAATCTCATCAACGATTGCTTCAACCTTTTTTGAAGAAATGCCACGCATTGCTGATTCCTTCCTTAGTTCAGCATAGTTTCTGAAGTCAAATTCTACATTTTCATTTGATAGAATGATTTTTTCAATCAATTCAAGTAGTATAAGATACCTATCAAGGTCAACACATGGATCAAAAATACGAATCTCAAGAGTATTGAGCCTCCGACTGATTATTATGTCCTGAAATCTTGCGTAACTATCAACGACTATTGCTTTCGAAAAAGGATTTTGGAGGATTCTATTGGAAAAATAATCATTTCCCAATGAAGGTGAATTGGCAGTTATAAGTAAGAGTGCTGGTAGATAGTGCGCAAGAGCAATTCTTGCCTTTTTAAAATCGAAATCTCCACTTATATGGACGTGAAAGCCTGAAACAAGACTTGTATGTTCGGTATAGTTAGGAAGCATACCCAAGCAGGCTACTTTTTGAGGGCATTCCTTTACAAACTCCTTCCTTATAAGCCTGAGCTGTTCAATTGCTGCTTCAGGAGTTCTTGCTATGCCTGTTGAGATTTCTACTGATGCAACAAAGAAATCTAGAATATCCTTACCTCTAGCAAGGTTTACAGCAGTATGTAAGTAGTAAAAATTTGGATTGTTCTTTACAAGCGAATAAAGCGGATAAAGAGAGTCTAGTGCAGGCTTGTTTCTTTCAACGATAAATACTTCTTCCTCAAGGCCAAATTCAAGTGACATATATTCTAATCAGGCCGCCTCAAGAGGTATTCGTAGGCTCTTAGCGCAGCTTTTGCACCTTCTCCTGCAGCGATAATAATTTGCTTGTCAGGAATGCTGCTTACGTCTCCTGCAGCAAATATACCAGGGTAGGAAGTTTCAGTGTAGCAATTGATAACAATTTCTTTCTGGTTGTTTAATTCACAAACTCCTTCCACTACATAAGAATTAGGAACACTTCCAATCTCAACAAATACGCCTGTCACATCAAGCCTTTTTTCTTCACCTGTTTTTCTATCTCTTACAACCAATCCTTTAACCATACCGTCACCAATAACTTCAAGTGTTTCATAGTATTTAAGAGCGGTCAGATTGTTTTTCGATTCGAGCTTCTTCTGAGTTACAGGGTCCCCTGTCCAGTCCTCAATTGAAACCACATAGACTTGTTTTGCTATATCGGTAAGTTGCATAGCCGCATCAAGAGCCGCGTTACCGCCACCAACAACAGCAACATTTTGTCCAGCAAACAATGGAGCATCGCATGTGGCACAAAAAGCAATCCCTCTACCAATATGTTCTTTTTCCCCAGGCACATTAAGATAACGAGGTGACTTTCCAGTTGCCACTATAACGGACTTTGTCTCAATCGTCTTACCATCTTCAGTATGCACCAGAAATATTCTTTCATCCGGAATTGGCTCGACTTTCTGCGCTGGACTGTAAACAATTTCAATACCAAACTCTTTTACATGCTCTTCGAATTTATTTACCAGTTCAAGGCCTGTTATTGGAGTGTAACCCAGGTAATTTTCAACCTTCACGCTCCACATAGCTTGTCCACCTATGTCCTTAGTAAGAACCAAAAAATCAAGCATTTTTCTGGCAGCGTAGATAGATGCTGTAAGACCTGCAGGACCTGCACCCAAAATCACCAGATCTTTCATTTACTCCACCCCCAACTTCTTCCTGATAAGAGGCTCGTTCCAACCTATCAAGACCTCGTCATCGATAATAATTACAGGAACCGATAGAGCTCCGGATAACTCAAGCATTTCTTTTCTGTTATCCATATTGTTTGAGACATCTTTTTCCTGAAAATCAATTCCATTTTCAGCAAAGAAACTCTTTGCTTTGTGGCAATAAGGTCAGGTGGGCAAGGTATAAATCGTAACTGAATGCTTTTCTGACATTTGTATTCACCACCCAAAATTATTACTTTAATTTTAATTAAAGTAAAAAATTGATGTGAGTTTAAAAAAGAAATGGTGCCCGGGGTGGGACTCGAACCCACACGCCCATCCGGACAGTGGATTTTAAGTCCACTGCGTCTGCCTGTTCCGCCACCCGGGCACAAACTAATAACCTAAGAACTATTATTTTACCAAAAATCAACTACTAAACAGCAAAAACAAGTAGGCCATCCAGTAGATCGGTCTCTGATACTATTATGTTTTCAATCTCAAATACATTTATGATTCCTAAGAGTATAAGAGCTCCAGCGGCAATTACTTCTAATCGCTCCTTTTCGATAACCTTAAACTTCGATCTTTCTTTAGCATCAAGAAGTGAAAGCTCGAAGGCTATATTTTCTATAGTACTTCTACTGATAGAGGTTAGATGAACCTTCTTTCTATCGTACTTTTCAAGCCCCAGGGCAATAGCAGCCAGCGTGGTGGCTGTTCCTCCCAAAAAAACTGCCTGGTAATCACTTAAATTTTTTTTGCTGAAACTTAATCTTAGTTGGTTTTCTATTTCTTTAACTATTTCCTCAGCCTTATCTTTGCTTACTCGATTTACTAAACCATATTTTTCAGTAAACCTCACACATCCCAGATCAGTGCTTACCACTGATTCAGGCTGCCCTGCACCAAAAGCGATTTCAGTTGAACCTCCGCCTATGTCAACAACAACCTTCTTTTTATCCCCTAGCTCAAGAGTGGCACCCTTAAATGAGTAGATAGCCTCTTCTTCTCCACTAATTACTTTCACCTGTTTGCCAGTTGCAGATTCAAAGTAATCAAGAATTTCATCTCTATTTGAGGCTTCTCTCAGTGCCTGAGTCCCGAAAACACCTATAACTTTAGCGTTTTCTTTTTTTGCAATATTTAAGTAATCATTGATTACATCAGCAGTCCTCTTTGCAGATTCGATGGATATCCTTCCCGTTGCATTCAGTTTATCACCCAACCGAGTGATTTTGGTCAATCGAACTATTTCTGAAACCTTACCGTCAGATACCTTAGCAACAAGCAATCTTGTGGAGTTTGTTCCAACATCGATTACAGATTTAACCATCAATCAAAAACACCCTTCTTCACACTCAAAAACAGTTATTGATTCATAGAGTGCTTTTGTTACAGGTGATTCAATTCCAGCAAAACTTGCAGCCATGTGTGCGTGCAAACACTTAACTCTCATAAGATTTCTTACTCCACCGATACCTGTTTCAAGCACTGAGCGAGGGAGATCTAAGAAGGTAGCCCTGGCAACCTCTTTCCTGATATTTATCATTTTCATCTGCGCTTCATAGAATTCTTTTCTCAATCTTTCAGTTCTTTCAATCTCTGCTTCTAAGGTTCTATGAAGAAGTGCGCTTTCAAGTTTTCCGCAAAGTTTGAGAAGATAAGGACAGGTTAACCAAAACATAGTTGGAAAAGGCTCTCCATAAGAAACAGGCATCGATGCAAAAGCCACTGGCTTTCCAAAACGACATCTTTTTAAAACCACAGAATCTGGATGGGGATATCTGCCTGTTACTTTTTTAAAAAATTCTTCGTCTTCAGTTTCAGCAGGATTTAGACTATGGCTAATTATACTTTCTAAGACTTTTAGGAATTTACTTTTTGCCTTCCCTGCGTCTTTTGAGAATTCCGTGGCTCTCTTCACTTCTTCTCATATATTCCTTGAGCATTTTTTCAAATTCAGGGTTAAAATCGGTTTTTTCTTTTGGTTTTATATTTGAACTTTTCAGGCTGAGTTCCAATACCCCTTTATCATTTCTTCTCAAGGGTCTAGCCTCTATCTCGTCTCCTACTCGCAAGTAATCTTCCACAGACCTGACATAATCGTCAGATATCTGTGAAATGTGAATCATTCCTTCGCTTCCGTCTTCGAGCTTTACAAAGGCTCCAAACTTGGTTACCTTAACAACTTTGCCCTTGACAGTCTGTTTCTTTTCCAAAACCATCAAACTCCTATCTTTATTAATTAAACTAAAACATTATAGTTTCTTAGGTAAAACAAAATCAACCCATATGATTTTACTTGGTGGTTAACAACTCGAGGAGAGAACTATCTTTTTCTGGTTCGTTTTCTGAATCCTTGAAAACCACGATGTATGATTTCTCTCCAGGTTTTATCATTCTTAACTGTTTACGTGCAACCAGTTCTATGTAATCGTCCTTCTTTAGTTTCTCAATCGCCTCTTCGTATTTGAGTCTTTCTCTGTGAATCGATTGATACTGCTTATTAAGCTCGTCCAACTCAGCTTGATGGCGATCTCTTATAAAAAGCGCTCTATCAAGTTGTCCATATATTTTTATGGCAACGAACAGGAAAAGTATCGATAGGAAAAATAGCATCAATTTTTCTAAAATTCTTTTTGCAACTTTCTTGCTGCTTTTCAATGCTGCGCCCTTATTGTGTTGTTGCTACAAATAATACCATAAATTGCTTTTCAATTTTAAATAAGGTCTAAATCAAAACTTTTTAAAATGCGAAAGGTCCTATAAAAACTCCATCGTCGTCCAACATTTCCTCAATTCTTAACAACTCATTGTACTTTGCAACCCTTTCGCTTCTTGCAGGAGCGCCTGTTTTTATTTGACCTGCATTTGTGCCCACTGCTATATGGGAAATCGTCGAATCCTCAGTTTCTCCAGAACGATGTGAAATTATCCAGTTATAACCGTACATCTGAGCAAGTTCAATTGTTTCCAGAGTTTCAGTAAGAGTGCCAATTTGGTTGGGCTTTATGAGTATTGCGTTGGCTATACCTTCCTGAATTCCTCTTTCAAAACGCATAATGTTTGTTACAAAAAGATCGTCTCCAACAAGCTGTATTTCATCACCAAGCACCTCACTCAGTTTTTTCCAGCCCTCCCAGTCCTCTTCATGCATTCCATCTTCGATTGAATAAATTGGATATTTCTCGACAAGTTTTGCATAGTATTCGACAAGTTCATCTGCAGTCAATGATTTGTTCTCTCCTTTTAGAACATAAAGACCGTTTTCGTATAACTCCGAAGCAGCCACATCAAGTGCAAGATAGACATCAACTCCTGGCTCGTAGCCAGCCTTTTCGATTGCCATCATTAAGAATTGTAGTGCTTCTTCGTTGCTACTGAGATTTGGAGCAAAGCCACCTTCGTCTCCAACTGCTGTTGAAAGGCCATTCTCTGTTAAGACTTTCTTTAAAGAGTGATATACTTCTGTTCCTATTCTTAAAGCATCAGCGAATGTAGATGCACCAACAGGTGCTATCATAAACTCCTGAATATCAACATTGTTGTCAGCGTGCTTGCCGCCATTGAGAATATTCATCAGAGGAACAGGCAGATATCTTGCTTGAATTCCGCCAATATATTGATATAGGGGAATTCCAAGATAATTTGCAGCTGCTTTAGCAGTTGCAAGTGATACAGCAAGAATAGCATTGGCACCGAGCCTCGATTTATTATCTGTTCCATCGAGCTCAATCATTACTTCATCAATTGTTCTCTGGTCTAAGGCATCATAACCGACCAGTTCATCTGCAATCTCCTCATTAACATTTTCTACTGCTTTCATCACACCCCTGCCGCCAAACCTATCGTCACCGTCTCTTAGTTCGCACGCTTCAAAAGTACCTGTTGAAGCACCTGAAGGAACTGCAGCAACTCCGTAGGTCCCATCTTCTAGATATACTTCTGCTTCCACTGTTGGATTGCCTCGAGAATCGAGAATTTCTCTGGCTAGAACCTGAATAATTGTAGATGACATAGGTTCATCTCTCCTTCCTTTAATCGCCATCATGCATTTCTTTTTTGGCACGCTCCCAAAGCCTGTCGAGGACTTCAATAGAGGCCTCTGAAAGGTTAATCCCCTCCTTGCTGGCAAGAGCCTCAACATATTTTACACGATTAACAAACTTGGCTGTAACCTTGCGCAAAGAATATTCTGGATCCACTCCAGCAAGGCGAGCAAAATTAATGGCAGCAAATAAGAGATCACCAACTTCCTCTTCGATTTCTTCCTTATTCTTCCCATTATGCTTAAACCTACTGTAAGAATCCTTTAGTTCATTGAGCTCCTCTTCCAACTTATAAAGGACTTCAGAAGCTTCTTTCCAATCAAATCCAAGCCTTGCTGCTTTCTTCTGCACATTCAAAGCATAGAGAATGGATGGCATACTTTTTGAAACACTCTCAAGAGAGTGGCTCTCTTCTTCCTGATTCATCTTTTCTTTTTTCTTGATTTCTTCCCAACGCATCAGCACATCTTTAGAGGTCTCAAGCCTATCTGTTCCAAAAACATGAGGATGTCTTCGTACCAATTTCTGGGAAATTCCTTCGGCAACATCGTAAATATCAAAAGCTCCTCTTTCTTTTGCAATCTGAGAATGAAAAACAACCTGAAGCAGTAAATCTCCAAGTTCTTCTTTTAAACTTACATCATTGTTACTCTTTATAGCATCGTAGACCTCATACGCTTCTTCTAAAAGGTTATGAGCAATGCTTTCATGGGTCTGCTCTCTATCCCAGGGGCAACCTTTTTCTGACCTCAATAGTTCCATTATTTCTATTAGTTTTTTTATTGAATCTTCCCTTGCCATTTCAAATAACTTTCAAGAAAAGAGGGCGGCTTACTTATCGTAAACCGCCCCGAAAAATTTCATCGCATCAGTTTTTATATGTAGCGCTTAATTTTTGCCTTCTTCTTTATGTCCTCTATCCACTTCGTGTAGACTTCCTGTTGCTTCTTCTGTAGTAACTGGTTTTTAACATCAGTCTTAGCTTCTTCAAAACTTCTCTGGTGTGCAGGTTTTATTTTTATAAGTTTTATGACGTGGTATCCGGAAGATGTTGGCAATGGCTTGCTGTAGACTTCTCCTTCTTTCATACTGAAGATGACCTTTACGAAATCAGGACCAAACATCTGCTCAATCACATCTTTTGTTAAGGCGCCAAAGGTACCTTTATTGTTTTTGGTCATTTGATCAACTGAGTATTTGGTTACTGCTTCTTCAAACTTAAGCCCTTTCTTGATTTCCTCAATTACCTTTTCTGCTGTTTTTTCGTCTCTGACCATCACATGAGCAAATTCAGCAGTCTCAGATGTGAAGAAATTTGCTTTGTTTTTATCGTAGAATTCCTTCATTTCCTTTTCATCAGCTTTTATGTCTTTGAACAGTTTTTGAATCATTTTTTCAGCAAGAATCTGCTTCTTTATTTTTCCTGGAAGTTCGCTTTCAGTAATTCCTGCCTGGCTAAGGGCAGACTTAAAATCCGCTTCAGATTGAAACTGTTTCTTTATCTCGTCTATCCGTTTATTAACCTCATCGTCTGTTACTTTTATACCTTCTTTTTCAGATTGTTGAACTATGAGTTCAAATTCTATAAGTTGTTCTAGTACCTGCTTTCTGAACTGCGCAAGCATTTTCTGGCCCTCTTCTCCCTGGAACTGAGAGGCGTGGCTTCCTAAGACAGAGTTAAGTTGCGCTTCCAATTCAGAGTTGTATATTTTTGCGTTATTTACCTCAGCAACCACCTTATCTTGAAGCTTCTGTGCTTCAGGTTTTTTGCTGCAACCAGTAAAGATAAGCAAAAGTGCGAGCAATGCTGCTCCAAATGTAAGGATACGCTTTGCCTTCAAGTTAATTACTCCCTTCGAGTTTAATCTTTGAGATTATACCAGCAAAAACATTTATTAAGAAACTTAAAATTTCCTTCCTGGTAATCTCTTTGCTTACCTGATTTAATGTACCTCTTGCGTCTTTCAGTTCTTCAATCTCTCTAATAAGTACACTTGCAGGAATCTTACCCCTGAAGGTAAGTATTCCATCACCGTACTTGATGAAATTTATGCCTGCTTCCTTGGCAAGATTCCTAACAAGACCGTACTTAATCAGGTTTTTGACGCTTTTTGGTAGTTCGCCAAACCTATCTCTGATTTCATTTTTCAACTCTTCCATTTGCTCTTTTGTTTTTAATTGTGCTGCACGATGGTAAATCTCATATTTGACACGCAGACTATCTATATAATCGTCTGGAATATGGATATCGATTGGAAGATCTATACTCAGTTCTTTTGGCTTAGTTTCCTTCTTTCCTGTCTTTAGCATCTCGACTTCCTGTTTTAAGAGTTCGAGAAAATAACCAATACCAACCCTTACCATATGTCCATGTTGTTCTGCGCCTAAAAGATTACCCGCTCCTCTTATTTCCAGATCCCTTAAAGCAAGCCTGTAACCAGAACCCCATCCTGACATTTCAAGCAAAGCTCTAAGCCTTTTTTCTTCTCTTTCCGTCAGGAATGATTTTCTTGTGAGGAAATAGGCATAGGCTTGCCTGTAAGATCGACCCACTCGGCCACGAAGTTGATATGCCTGCGCTAATCCAAGTTTTTCTGCTCCATCGACCACGAGAGTATTTACATTTGGCATATCAAGACCTGATTCGATGATTGTAGTGCAGACCAGGATGTCGTATTTACCCTCCCAGAACTCAAGCATAGTTTTTTCAAGCTGCTTTTCTGGCATCTGTCCGTGTGCAAAAGCCACCCTAGCGTTCTCAAGTTTACTCGAGAAATATTGAGTAAGCTGAGGAAGTTTTGAAATATCGTTATGGACATAGAGTGCCTGACCGTTGCGTTCTATCTCTCGCTTTAATGCGTTAAGAACAAGTATCTCATCGAATTCGCCCACGTGAGTTACAACAGGAAGCCTTCCTGGTGGAGGGGTTTCAATTAAACTTATTGGTCTTAAACCAGAAAGGGCTATTTGCAAACTCCTCGGTATCGGTGTTGCAGATAACATTAAGATATCGATTTCAGGCTTTCTTGCCTTAAATATTTCCTTCTGGTTGACACCAAACCTATGCTCTTCATCTATTATCACCAGTGAGACATTATTAAGATCAATCTCCTTAGAAAGTACAGCATGCGTCCCTATTAAAATATCGATTTTTCCAAGGTTGAACTCCTCTATCGTTCTTTTTCTCTGAGCAGGAGATTGAAAACGCGAAAGATATCCAATTGTAACTGGAAAGTGTTGAAATCTATCTTTCCAGTTAGAAAAATGCTGTTCGCTGAGCACCGTCGTTGGAGCCATAACTATTACCTGTTTTCCATTGACCACAGCAACAAAAGAGGCTCTCATGGCAACTTCCGTCTTTCCATAGCCAACATCGCCAATTATGAGCCTTTCCATTGGATATTCAGATGCCATATCCATATAAATATCATTTATTGCTGCTGCCTGATCTAAGGTCTCTTCGTAAGGAAAAAGTGATTCAAACTCGTAAATCCAGGGATTGGTTATATCATAGGGCTTTCTTCTTATAAGACTTCTCTTTGCGTAAACTTTCAGGAGATCAAAAGCAAGCTTCCTTGCTGATCGCTGGGCTTTCTGCTTGGCTTTCTGCCATTCGTTGGAACCTATTCTATCCAGTTGTACTTTTTCTTCTTCTCCATAGTACTTTGTAATTACATCTGCCTGCTCTAAGGGTATCTTGATTCTTCCATCAGCATATTCAATTACAACATACTCTCTTAAAAACTCGTCGATTACTTGTTTTTCAATGCCTTCGTACCTACCGATACCGTATCTTGGATGGACGACTAAATCAGAGGGTTTTAGATCAAAAAACTTTTCTCCCTTTACACGAATCTGTTTTCGAGATTTCATCATTACCTGACCACCGGTAAAGAAAAATGCAGGAACAAAACCGACAGCCTTGCTTCTTAAGATGAAACCTGATCTTAAATAACCAGGAATGATGCTGTATCTGATATTCAACTTTTCAACTGATTTTCTGACTGAATTCTCAACCCTATCCTGATTTAAATCGGCGCCTTTTATAACTACAATTTCCTCCAATCCCTTAAGATATTCATAGAAAAGCATTCGATCACGAAGAGCTCTTTTCTCTATCTCTTCAAAAACGATTTCTTCAGAACTCCCTTTCAAAACTCCGATTTCGATATGATTTGTTGAATATAAAAATTCAATAATTTCTTCAGCAGATACAAAGTATCTTTCTGAGTCACTTGTTACAGCAAAACCAGATTCAACGGGATCCTTTAACTGCTGATAGTAATTGATTATTTCATGCTCCAACTTTTCCAGGTTCTCAAAAACAAAAAGATATTCTTCGTTTAAAAGATAATCCTTGAGCGATTCCAGCCTTTCAAAGATCAGAGGCCAGTAACCAGAAAGTGAATAGCCGTCTGACTTTAATTTGAGAATTTGATTGGCAATTTCATCATTGAGATTTTCTGTATTGATTCGAGGAGTATCTGAACGCCATCCAATTTCAATAGAACCAATCTTGTTAATTGAAGTTTGCGAAACAATATCAAACTCTCTTATATCGGTAATCTCATCTCCAAAGAATTCAATCCGATAGGGACTTTCAGACTCAGCTGGAAAAATATCCAAAAGGCCTCCTCTAAGGGCAAATGTTCCTTCATGTTCACAAACATCAACGCGTTCATATCCCATTCTTTCGAGTTCATCGATTAAGTCTTCAAAAGGATGTATCTCTCCTACACGAAGCACTACTTTCGTTGGCTGGTACTCTGCAAGTGGAGGAAACTTCCTTAAGAAAGCAAATGGATGAACAAAAGCAAGGAATGGTTCAGTTTCCTGTTTGATTGAATTTAAGAATTCAATCCTTTTTGATTGCAAAGCAGATTCAATCTTTGCTTTCTCGTGTGGAAGAACTTCAAAATCTGGAAACATAAAGATATGTCCATTGAAAAACGATTTTGCCTCGTAAAAATAATCTTCGAGCAATGATCCGCTTGTCGGTACGAATATGATCTTCTTTCTAATTAATTCAGGTGCGCAGGCAACAAAATAAGCCCTTGCTGATTCTGGAATATAGAATCTTTCCTTTTCGATTAGATTAAGAAAATCTTCCTGAAAATAAGTTGTTAATTGTTTTATCTGTGAGTCCTTCATCTTATGGTTTGTTATTAAACTTCGACATTGCTGATTGTACGCCTTTCTGTATTATCCATTCCACTGCATCAACAGCTTCCTCAATGGTCGCTTTGATTTCTTCCTTTTCAACTGGTAAGAAAGGGGAAAGAACATGCTCAACAATATCCACTTTGGCACTCTGAGGTCTACCTATACCTATTCTTATACGAATAAATTCATCTGTCCCAAGTTCTCTAATTATTGAGGCAACACCCTTATGGCCTCCAGATCCACCTTTTTCTCTTATTCTTAAGCCTCCAAGGGGAAGGTCAATGTCGTCGTAAATGACAATTATTTTTTCAACAGAAAGGCTGAAATGATCAGCCAAACATTTAACAGCTATTCCTGAACGGTTCATATAAGTGAGTGGTTTTGCAATCAAAACTTCGCTATCAGATATTTTTCCTTTGCCAATCAGAGCACTACAGATTTCTTTTTCAAAGCGAATTCTAAACCTATCTGCAATTCTATCAGCTACCAGAAAACCAGTATTATGTCGAGTAAGTTCGTAATCTTTTCCAGGATTACCTAAGCCAACAATCAAATACATTAATCAACTACTGGTTAGTCCTCTGTCTTTTTCTCTGTCTCAGCAACAGTTGGAACTTCTCTTGCTTCTTCAGTTGTAACTTCTTCTTCTTCATAGATTACAGGAGGAACAATTGTTACCACTATTTCTTCTGAATCTTCAGCAATTTTAACACCTTGAGGAACTACTAAATCAGCAACCTTTATCGTGTCACCAATGTCCAGGTCCTTAATGTCAACTTCTATGTGAGAAGGAAGGTCTTTTGGCAAACACTCAACCTCAACTTCACGGATTCCATGCTGAATAATTCCGCCTTTCTTAACTCCAACACATATCTCATCGTTTAAGAGGATGATGGGCACTATAGCACTTATTTCCTCGTCCATCTTAACCCTTTGAAAATCAACATGGAGGATTTCGTCAGATACAGGATCCTTATCGAACTTTCTGATAATCACCTGTTCTGGCTTATTTTTTCCTTCTATCTTTAAATTAAGTATGGTTGTCTCCTGATGAACCAACTTTGAAATTTCATTTCTGTCAACAAAAATATGTTCAGGGTCTTTATCGGCACCATAAACTACTCCTGGAACAAAACCTCTTTTTCTTAATTTTCTGGCATCTCCTTTGCCAGTTCTTTCTCTACTGCCTGCTTGTATAAGAAAGTTTTCTGCCATTCGATATCCCTCCTTCTATTTTTTAAGCGTGATCAAGTCCCTGAAACATATCACTTACTGAAACGTCCTCGTGGATATTCTTTATCGTCTGCGCAAAAATGCTTGCAACCGAAACCACCTTTACTTTGCTTATATTTATACTCTCATAAAATGGTACAGTATCAGTTACGACCAATTCTTCTATCTCAGATTCCTCTATTCTTTGTTTTGCTGGTCCTGAAAAAAGCCCATGAGTTGCAGCCACATAAATTTTTTCAGCACCTCCGCTTTTAAGGGCCTTTACACCACTTATAATAGTTCCTGCTGTGTCGATCATATCGTCGATAATTAGAACATTCTTCCCTTTTACATCTCCAACAACCTGTGCAACCTGAGCTACATTGTGTTCAGGTCTGGATTTGTGCAACACAGCAAGCTCAGCACCTAAAACATCGGCAGCTTTCTTTGCTGTTTTAACACGCCCAACATCAGGAGAGCAAACAACCCAGTTTTCCAATTTCTCACCGTATTTTTCTTTGAAATAATTTAGTATCACAGGCAACGCAGTAAGATGATCAACTGGGCAGTTAAAAAAGCCTTGAATCTGTCCTGCGTGCAGGTCCATTGTTACCACACGACTGGCACCAGCTACTGTTATGATATCCGCGACCAGTTTTGCAGTGATCGGCTCTCTTGATAAGGTTTTTTTATCCTGCCTTGCATAACCATAATGGGGTATAATGACAGTTATTCTTTCAGCACTTGCCCTTTTAAGAGCATCTATCATAATCAATAGTTCCATCAAATAATCGTTTACTCTGCCGAACATAGTTTGCACAACAAAAACATCTGCTCCTCTTACACTCTCTTCAAATCTGCAGTATATTTCACCATTGGCAAAAGTAGAAAGTTTTACTTTGCCAAGTTCAAAACCCAATTCTGAAGCAATCTTTTCTGCAAGATTTCTATGAGACCTGCCGCTGAAAACCAGAATGCGTTCCCTTGGAATCACAGTTGAGAGCTGGTATTTTTTCTCAACCTTCCCCATCAGTTACCTCCTTTTTGAGGCTCTTTCGCTTGACCCAACCTTCCTTGTTTTCCTGTCTTGTTCGCGCTATGCCAAGTGAATAAGGTGGAACGTCTTCCGTTAAGACAGATCCAGCAGCAGTATAGGCACCTTTTCCCACTTTTAATGGAGCAACCATAATCGTATCAGAACCAACGAAGGCTTCGTCTTCAATCACTGTCTTGTGCTTTTTCACCCCATCGTAATTGCAAGTAATTGTACCTGCACCTATATTAACATTTTGTCCAATATGAGCATCCCCAATGTAGCTTAAGTGTGGCACCTTAGAAAAATCGCCAACTTCAGTGTTCTTGATTTCCACGAAGGTGCCAACTTTTGCATTTTTTCCCACCTTTGTTCCTGGTCTCAAATAAGCAAAGGGGCCTACCTTTGTCTGATCTGATACTTCGCTCTCTATTGCATATGAACCGACAAAAACCACCCCATCTCCTATCTTGCAATCTCTTATGAAAGAATTGGGGCCTATCTCACAGTTCGAGCCAATTACAGTAAATCCCTGAAGATAGGTGTTTGGATAGACAATTGTGTCCTTACCAATTGAAACATCCGCCTCAATATATGTATTTTGTGGGTCAATTATGGTTACCCCAGATTCCATAAGTTCGTAAGCCTTTCTCATAAAAAATGCTTTATTGGCATGATAAAGTTCTGTTCTTGAGTTAACACCTCTGATCTCTTCTGCATTCTTTGCTTTAACAGCATCAACTCTATATCCTTTTGTAACAAAATAATTGATTACTTCTGGCAAATAATATTCGTTTTGATTATTGCTTGAATCAAGGCTTTCCAAGCCCTCCTCGAGGAGGTTTACATCAAATACATAAACTCCAGCATTTACTTCGTTTACTTGCTTTTCTTCTTTTGTTGCATCAACATCTTCAACAATCTTTACGACAAAACCATCTTCGTCTCTGATTACCCTCCCATAACCTGCCGGATTATCAATTTTTGCAGTCAGGATGGTGCAGGCAGGTTTTCTCTCTAAGTGACTATCCACAAGATGTCTGACCGTTTGAAGAGTAAGCAAAGGCGTATCTCCACATAAAACAAGAACGTGCTCTGATCTGTTTTTTACAGAAGGCAGGGCTCTCATCACTGCATCGCCTGTTCCTAAAAGCTTATCTTGCCAGACAACCTCAGTATTTTCTGGAAGAGTTGATAGAAACTTTTCAACCTCCTCACCGTTGTGACCGATAACAACAACAATTGGAAAAGCTTTCAACTGAAAGGGAATATTCAGTATGTGCTCTATCATCGGCTTTCCTGCAACCTTATGCAAGACCTTAGGAATGGAAGAGTTCATCCTTTTTCCTTTTCCAGCTGCCATAATGATTGAGGACAGGCTCATTTGAAACCTCCAAAACAAATTGGCTGGGGTGGGAGGATTCGAACCTCCGGTGGCGGGATCCAAAGTCCCGTGCCTTACCGCTAGGCCACACCCCAAAATGCAGGCAAAATAATAATTATATTAGCCTGACTCGTTAAATCAATATTCTGTTTTTTAATGAACCAGAACTGCTACTCGCTCTTCTTCTTAGCGTATTCAGCAAGCACTGCTTCTTGAATCATCTGCCGGGTTTCTGTTTTTAAAGGATGAGCAATATCCTTATGCTTTCCGTCAGCAGTCTTCTTTGAAGGCATAGCAATAAACATACCCTTTTCGCCTTCAACAACTCTGATGCCATGAACCACAAATTCATCATCAAAAGTTACTGATGCTATGGCTTTGAGCTTTGTGTTTTCATCGTTTCTTAACCTTACATCAACTTTTGTAACCTTCATTTTTCCTCCCAGTGACTTTCTAAAGCAAATATGCCAGCAATCTCAACAAGAGCACCTTTTGGTAAAGCGCTCACTCCAACAAGCTCCCTTGCTGGCAGAGGAAGCCTGTTATCTTCATGAAACCTAAGATAGGCCTCATTGAGTTCTGCTGCCTTCTCTATATCAGTAGTGTATACTCTGACCGCAAGGCAGTTTGAACTCGCGTCAGGCCATCCAGCAGCCCTGTAAAGCTGCTCAAGAGCTTTCAAAGTCTGCTCTTTAACTGTCTTTCCAACCACCTCCCCGTTTTCATCAACCGGGATCTGCCCGGAGACAAAAAGTAAATTTCCGTATTTAACAGCTGTTGAATACGGTCCTAAAGGAAAGGGTGAATGCTTCAAATAATCAGGCATTGCTTCCTACCCTCTCGAGTTTTTTCAGCATTTCTAAGTCCTCAATCTTATCAACATCTATACCAATTTCTGGATATTTTGTTATAACTGCTTTGAGTTCAGCATTGTTAAACAATTTAGAAACTCTTTTTTCAGCATCTCTTATTCGAAGGATACCTAACAGACCTTTTAAGAAGATTCCAATTCCTGCTACGCGTGCCATTTTAAAGGCATTTTTTCTTGCAGCATAAATTTCTTCAATGAAATTTCTGTTCAGATAAAATAGAGATTTTTTTATTAGAAAAACATTTCCGCCTGTAAAAGTGCCTTCCTTTAATTTTCCATATGTTCTCTTCGTGCCAGGGAATCTCTTCTCAATAACTTGTTTTGAAATTATTGGATAGAAAGCATCACCCTTTTTCTCCAAGCATTCCAAAATAAATCCATCGATCACCTCTTCATTGATAAAAGGAACATCAACTGGCATAATGAGGACATACTCAGTATCCACATAATCTAATGCTTCATAAATCTTTTCGATCAAATCCTTTCCTGATGAAACAAATGCTTTGACTTTGCTGAACTTTCCATCCACCGAATTTCTTACTTCATCTGGAACAATTAGTATGATGGAACTAACATATGAAGACTTTTCAAGCGCTTCAGTAATGCGGACAATCAAAGGAGATCCCTGAAACTCAATCAAGCTTTTTGGAAGGGACTGTTCTTTAAGCTGCCCCCCACCTAGAACAATTGCTGTAATCATTTTTGAGATATCTCCGCCACTCCAGGTTTCACCGTTTTTGCAAAAATTATATTAAACCCTTTTTTACCAAGTTCAAAAACAATTTTTTCTTTATCACTATCTTTTCTTAAAACTGCATACACCGCTGAACCACTACCTGATAAGACTGGCTCAAGCCCCGACTTTTCAAATTCATTAAATACCTTTCTTACCTCAGGATATGAACTTAAAATTATCTTTTCAAATGAATTGTAAAATAAATGCTCCTTATTGAGATTCGACTTCTTTATCTGGTTAATTGCTTCTTCTAGGCTGAAAAAATTATTATCAGTTCTTTCTGTCTCTTCCCACGCTTTGTATGCCTGACCACTATAAATTGCTACATTCGGAATGGTAATAGCAAACTCGGCATCAAAATCTATATCCAATGGTTGAACAATATCTCCTCTTCCTCTTACCACACACAGACCACCATAGATAAAGAAGGGAACATCTGAACCAACTTTTGAGGCAACTTCAAGCATTTCTTTTTGACTTAAACCAATGTTAAAAATATCATTTAGCCCAATTATAACTGCTGCAGCATTGGAACTGCCCCCGCCTAAGCCAGAGCCAATTGGTATGTTTTTCTTAACCTCAATTTTTACATTAGGAAAATCCTTACCCTTTTGCCTGGTTAGGTTTCTCACCTCTAACAGTGCTTTTTTTACAGTGCTCTTTTCTGGGTGAACTTTATCTGTGCTGAAATAAACAACATCCTTGTTGAAATCGATGGTTTCAATTCTCAGATGATCACAAAAATCTATAGACTGGAAAAGGCTTTCAATTTCGTGGTATCCATCGTTTCTTTTTCCAAGAATTTTTAAGAACAGGTTAAGTTTTGCGAAAGATTTTAGAAGAACGGCGTTACTCATTGAGATACTAATTTATCCAGGGAAAGAGATGGCATCCTGTTTCACAGTGAAAGATTTCCACTGTTTTTGTTAATACATCGGTGTAGGTATACGATACGCACTTTCCATCAGGTGTATCCTCATAATAAACTACAAAAAGATGAGGATATACTTCTTTGATATACCCCTCAGCTTCATGTACTCTGCAACGACCCAAATTTGTTTTAAATTTGAATTTGCTTCCAACAAGACTGCTTAGAGTAGAACGGATTTTCAAGATAGCCTGGTATGCTTCTACTTCGGCGTGTTCCATTGTTCCTCCTGTGAAGTTTGGAATATTATATGCTACTTTTGTTACATTTGCAAGATTTTATTAAAATTTGTGCATTTCTTCACTGTTTTAATAGGCTTTTTAAATGCTCAAACATATTAAGATATGTTTCTAATTCAATTTCCTCTGGTCGAGCGTTATCCTTCATTTTGAAGTTTCTTAAAAACTCTATCGCTTCATTTCTACTGAAGAATATTTCTGCTTCTAGAAGGTTGTTAACAAGAGTCTTTCGCCTGTGAGCAAAACAAAGATCGACGAAATCAAAAAAATCCTCAAGTTCAGATACCGAAATCTTTGGATTCCTTTTTAATAAGATAACCTGAGACTCAACCTTTGGTGGCGGCAAGAATGCACCAGGCTTTATCTTAAATAATAATTTCATATCTGCAACAGCGCTGACTTTAACCGAAAGTGAACCGTAATGCTTGTTGTTTGGTTCAGAAGCAAGTCGCTGTGCAACTTCTCGCTGGACAGTTACTACGTATAAGTCAATAAACTCATATTTCTTTAGGTATTCCACTATCAACGTGGCAGCAATGTTGTATGGTAGGTTTGAAACAAGCACTGTTGGTAGTGGTTTTAAACAAGAAACATCAACTTTAAGTGCATCAGAGTGGATCAGATCTAAGCTTTCTCTGAAATGAATCTGCACATTTCTTCTTAAGAATTCAATGAAGCGTTCATCTTTCTCAATGGCAATAACTCTTGCTCCACATTTAAGCATCTCAAGGGTTAGCGCACCAGGTCCAGGACCTATTTCCAAAACTGTTTTTTTATCAATTTCAGGAACTGTATTAACTATCTTTTTTAGAATGTTCTTATCAAAAAGAAAATGCTGTCCTAGTTTTTTGGTTGGTTTTATTCCAAATTCTTTAAGTTTTGCCAGCAATAAAGTGGATTCAAATTCTTCATTTAGCATTATTTTTCAACAATGTAAACGGTAACCCTTCTTCTTCCCCAGTTCAAAGCTTCTATTCTGCTATCAAAGCAAAGATCTATCCTCATTCCCTTAATGGCTCCTCCTGTATCCAGAGCAACAGCATATCCATAACCTGGAATGTAAAGTTTCGTTCCCAATGGAATCACTGAGGGATCTACTGCTGCAATTCCATAGCCTGCTCTAGCACCCGTGGCAGTTATGTATCCCGCCCCTGCACCTGGTGCGTAAGCAGTTGAAACCATTTCAAAAACTTTCGAATCTGAGAGTTTTACCTGACGAGAGTCGCCTCTACTTGTTATCTTTCTTCCCCTAACCATACTTCTGGCAACGACTTTTTTAGGCATAATCTTTACTGGCTGTTTAAGTACCTTTTCCTCTAAAATTAGGGAGGCAACAAGTGTATCCCCACTGTACAATTTGCGCATTTTAACCTTTTTAACACCGGCGTTCTTTTTCGCTGAAACGACCCTTCCTCGCTCATCAAAGTAGACGAGATAGTTGATTTCCACCTGTCTTGCTTTTTCGATAATTAAGATTGTCTGGCTGTCCAAATTACCTGAAGGTCTTACAAATATGCTTTTTCTGTCTTTCAATCCAAGTTCCTGGTAAAGTTCCTTAAAGTTCCTGGCAAAGGTGATATGGGATTCTTTAAAGCCCCTTTTAGAGATAAGTACCCTTCTTGCTTTTTTGATGATTATCCGATTGGACGAATCTGAAACACATGAATCAAGCGAAGGATAGACCTTGTCAAATGATGATACCGATATTTGATTTTCTTTTAGCACATCGCGGACTAAAATCTTTCTGGTTTTTATTTCAACTTTTCTTCCGTCTTCTATTAAAACAACCTTTGATGGTACAAAAGTTGCTGCGAAAATTGCTGCGATAAAAATTAAAGCTGCGACTAAAAGAAGATCAGTCCGCGACAGCCTTAAATTTATGCTTCGCATATGATATTTTTAAGCCGTCGCAAGAGAATTAAGATTATATTCAAAAATCAGTCTCTGTCAAATATTCTAAAGAATTTTTGAAAGTTATCTTCTACCTTTTTAACAAGTTCTTCAATATGTAAGTTTAAAATTCTTGATGCCTCCCTGTAATTAAAGGCAACAAACGCAGGTTCATTCTTTTTCCCCCTTACTGGCTGTGGAGATAAAAACGGACAGTCGGTCTCAAACATTATCTTATCAATCTTTGCTTTTTTTAATGCTTCCCTAATTCTATCGGCTTTTGGATAGGTAAAGTTTCCAGCAAAAGAAACATAACAACCTTTTTTCATCAGGAATTCAATCTCGTTTGGTCCCAGAGAAAAACAGTGGAAGAGCGTCATTTCATTTAAATATCCTTCACTCTCCAAAATGCGGATTGTATCCTCAAACGCATCTCTTGTATGAACAATTACAGGTTTTTTAAATTCCCTTGCCAACCTCAGTTGATTAATGAAAACTTCTTTCTGTTTTTGAGGATCTGAATTCATATAATGATAGTCAAGCCCAATTTCACCTACTGCAACCGCCTTCTTGTGTTCGAGCAAATTTATTAAAAGTTCTTCAACTTGTGGTTCATTAAGTTTTGCATTATGAGGATGAACTCCAGCAGAAAAAAGTATATGGTCAAAATTCTCGACCAAGTTAATTGCTTTTTTCCAATCTTCTGTTGGTTCGATAACTGTTAGTATTCTCTTAACACCCTGTTGAAAAGCACTTCTTATCTTGTTTTCTGGATCTACTAACATTTCAAGATGAGCGTGTGAATCAATCATTCTTTCTCTATCCTTGGAAATAATGGTTCAGATTCATTTAATACATACTGAGAAACTGTTCCATAACTGCCTGCGTCTTCCAATTTTATAGAAGTTGGATCAACTCCCATTGAGGCAAACATTTTTGATGATGCATTTGGAATAACTGGATTTAGGATTATCGAAGCCCTCCTTAAAGCATCGAAAATAATATAAAGGATTCTCTCAAATGCATAAACATCAGTTTTTGCAACCGACCATGGGGCAGATAAATCAATGTATTTGTTTACAGATCTAACTGAGTCCAGAGCAATCTGGCAGGCATCCTTTAATCTTAATGCCTCCATCGCTTTAAGATAATCAGAAAACTTTGAATCCACTTCTTTAATAAACCTTATATCCTCTTCGCTCAACTGTTCAGGTTTTCTCAAGATCTTTATCTGGTTCTTTAAAGCAAGTTTTAGCATCCTATAAAATGAGTTTCCGTAATCATTAGCAAGATCAGAGTTGTATCTTTCAATGAATCTCGATCTGGAAAAATCACCATCCTCAGTGGTAGGAACTTCAGCTATCAGATAATAACGAAGTGCATCAGAGCCAAATTCTGAAATGACTTCAAATGGATTTACTACATTTCCCTTTGATTTTGACATCTTCTCCCCTTCGACAGTTAGAAAACCATGAATAAAGACTTTCTTAGGCAGGGGGAGACCAGCGCTCATAAGCATTGCTGGCCATAAAATGCAATGGAAGCGAGAAATATCCTTACCTATGACATGCATATCTGCTGGCCAATACTCATTAAATGTTTTCTCGTCGTCAGAGTAACCAATTGCTGATATGTAATTGGTAAGAGCATCAAACCAAACATACATAACCTGATCAGGATCATCCGGTACCTCAATCCCCCAGGCCAATTTTGACTTGGAACGAGAAATCGATATGTCTTCAAGTCCTGATTCAACAAAGGAGTAGACTTCATTAAATCTTTCCTTAGGAAAAACAAAATCTTGGTTTTCTTCGTAGAATGCCAAAAGTTTATCTCTGTAGGCACTCAATCTAAAAAAGTAGTTTTCTTCTTCAATAATCTCTGGTTTTGTTCCATGAACTGGACAGCAACCATCAACAAGATCCTTTTCAGTAAGGTATGCTTCACATCCTACACAATAATATCCACGGTATTTCGACTTATATATATCTTTCTTGCATGATAACCATAGCTTCTGTGAAGCTTTCTCATGTCTCTTATCGGTTGTTCTGATGAAATAATCGTTTGAGATATTTAATTGTCGGGCTAGTTCTTTGAACTCAGAACTCCTTAAATCACAAAACTCCTGAGTTGAAATTCCTTCTTCTTTGGATGCGCGAAGGATTTTCGTTCCATGCTCATCTGTTCCTGTAAGAAAAAATACTTTTAAGCCTTTCAGCCTTTGATACCTTGCAATCACATCTGCCTGTACCTTTTCTAAAGCATGACCAATATGTGGAGAAGCGTTGACGTAATCTATCGCAGTTGTTATGTAAAATTTTTCCAAATCACTTTCACCTCACTTATTTACCATTTTTTTGAGCAAGTTTACAATATTGCTCATAGAGTTTAGAATAAATTGACATCTATTATAAATCAAAGGAGGCCAGTAAAAATGAAGATAAGAGGGGTGGTGCGCCACCTTGACCCTGTTGGTCGTGTTGTTATCCCAATAGAATTCCGTAATGTTCTTGAAATCAAGCCAGGAGATCCGCTTGAGATAATTCTTCAAGGAAATGAAGTAGTTATAAGAAGACATACTGAGTCCTGCATTTTCTGTGGTTCATCCAGATCTCTTAAAGAGTTCAAAGGAAAGAAACTCTGTAGCCGCTGTCAAAAATCCATTTCAGAAGAAATCGAATCTGCTTAATCTCTCAATAAATACTCATAAATTACTCTTTGTTTAACATTGAAAATGTTTGATGCTATCTTTGCTGCTTTTTTTGGTTGTAAGCCTTCATTTGTAAGCAAGCGAGCAAGTTTTACAGCCTCAGATTCTAAATTTTCAATCTTTTCTGAAGGACCTAATACAACTACAAATTCTCCCAAAACCCTGCTACGACTTTGAAGTTTTTCTATTACTTCTGAGAGCCTTCCTCTTATCAACTCTTCGTGTGCTTTAGTTAGTTCTCTGGCTATAAAACAGAACCTATCGTCCCCTATCTCGATCTGTAAATCCTTCAAGGTGGATAACAATCGTTTTGGAGATTCATAAAAAACAACTGTCCTTCTTTCCCTGGCAATGAACTCGATTATTGACTTCCTCTGTTTGCCTTTCTTTGGGAAGAATCCGAGATAAAAAAATTCATCTGTAGGAAAACCGGATGCTTCAAGTGCAGTTATCGCAGCATTAGGCCCTGGCAAGGGTACCACTTTTACCTTGTTTTCATACGCTTTTGCGACCAACTCATATCCAGGATCGTTCACGCAAGGTGTTCCCCTATCTGAAACAATAGCAATGTCCTTGCCTGAAAATATCAATCGAAGAATTTCTTCAATTTTTTTATGGTATCCACCTAGGTAAGTAGCAACTTCTGTTTTTATTCCGAACTGCCTTAAAAGTTTTATTGTTTCTCTTGTATCTTCAGCAAAAATGAAATCGACATTTTTTAGGACTTCAATTGCTCTAAGCGTAATGTCTTTCAGATTGCCTATAGGAGTTGGAACAATATAAAGTGTACCCTTCTTTTCAACCTTTTCTTGTATCTTCTGCTTCAAACTGCCAATCTCCAGCGTGGAGGCATACTTTATTTTTCCACTTCATCATCGATATCCTGCATTCTTCAGATAATTCGTTCACACCAATTTCATTCATTACTTTGAAGAGATCATCAAGTTC
>JAOADC010000024.1 GCA_026417515.1 Actinomycetota bacterium | reverse complement strand
GAGTTTAAAGATGCTTTCAAATCCACTCCGTAGTGCCATTTCTGAATTCCATCTTTAATTGGTCCAAAGGGAACCACCACCTCGTATGAGAAAGGAAGTTCAATTTTAAAGGAGTTTGCGTAACATGGATGATAAGTGTTTCTTGCTGTAAGCAAGATGACTGCAATGACAACTAATTTAAGCCAAATTCTTTTTTTCAAGTCCATCACCAAGAATAAGCTATAGCAAGGGCGAGTTTTTAGAAATGGAACGAACGTTTCTGTTAGAGAGTAAGAATTTACTATTTTTTAACGATTGAACTTAAAAAATATAACATCGCCATCCTGAACAATGTAGTCACGGCCTTCAATAAAGACTTTTCCAGCTTCTCGAGCTGCTTGAAAAGAGCCATAGGTTACAAGATCATTCCAATTTACAATTTCTGCTTTTATGAAACCTTTAGCAATATCTGAATGTATCTTCTCTGCTGCCAGAAGTATGTTTGAATTCTCTTTGAGTTCCCATGCCTGGCATATTTTGTTTGCTGTTGTAAAAAACGTTATCAAATGACCAAGCTTATAGCATGCAGTTGCAACTTTTGAAACGGCATTTTCATATAAACCAAATTCTTCTGCAAAGTCAGAGCGAATATCATCATCATTTATTTCTTCGAGTTCCAGTTGAAGTTTGGCAGCAACCATCATTGCTTCTGCACCTTCTTCTGCTGCGAGTTTCTTAAGTTCTTCAAAAAGCATATTTGAAAATTGAGATTTAGGATCCTCAACATTTAAGACGTAAAGGACCGGCTTCAAAGTTATTAAATCTGGTAAATAGGACTTGATTTTTTCAACTTCCTTATAATCCAATTTTCTTAAAGGTACGAGATTGTTCAATTCTGAAAGAGCGTATGAAAGAACGCTCAACTCTTCTCTGGATTGTCTATCGCCGCTTTCTGCCTTTTTTCTTATCTTTTCAATTCTTCTCTGAACGAGCTCCATATCTGAGTAAATAAATTCAATATTTACTGTGTCGGCATCTTTTCTTATATCTGGTTCAGGTTCAGAGTTCAGATTGAAACCTCTAATACAGTGACAAATAACATCACAGGTTCTTATTTCAGAAAGAAACTGGTTACCAAGCCCTTCGCCTTTGTGTGCACCTTCTATGAGTCCTGCAATATCGTAGAATTTGATTGCTGCTGGAATAATCTTTTCAGAATTTTCAACTTTTGCAATTAAGTTTAGTCTTTCATCCTTAATTTCAGCAACTCCAACATTTGGTTTAATAGTTGTGAATCTATATGGTGCACAAGAAGCGTTGGCTTTAGTTAAAGCATTGAAAAGGGTTGATTTGCCTGCGTTTGGAAGACCAGCTATACCGACTTCTATCATTGTTATTTGATTTTAAAAAATAATTGAAAAAATGCTAAAGTTTTTACGTTTTACTCACGATATGAGATATTGAAAACATAATAGGGAAGGAGGTTAGGGCATGAAGAAATTAGGTGTATTGCTTGCAGCTTTGGTGCTCGCAGCAGGTATGTCTTATGCAGCCTTTGCCGAGAGCGCAAATGTTAATGTTACAGTCAATGCCCTTCCAAAACTTGAGATCACCGTTAGCACTCCCCAGGTGAACTTTGGCAGTCTTGAGCCTGAAACTCCAAAAACCATTTCAAACGCAGTCAGCGTGACTGTAAAGTCTAACAGACCATTTACTTACTCTTACACAGCAACTGATTTCGTTTCAGGCGGCGATTCATACAGCATCGGAATCCTTAAATGGGCTAACGCTGGAAGTGGAAACTTCACTTCATTTGCTAACTCTGGAACATTTGAAACCTGGCCAAATCGTGGAACCAAGACATACAC
>JAOADC010000054.1 GCA_026417515.1 Actinomycetota bacterium | reverse complement strand
TTTAGTCAAGAGTTTGCTGAAAACCTTGGCAACGCACCAGTAGTCATCGTGCTGACGATGCCAGAAACAACAAACCAAAACGTAAAGAAGTATCAACTTATTGCATGTGGGGCTGCCATAGAAAACTTTTATCTTGCAGCAACTGCTCAAGGTTTGGCCACAGTTTGCTTGAGCTCAGCTGCTTTTGTTGAAGCTGAAATCTTGGAATATTTAGGTGTTACAGGAGAAGAGGTTGTAACTGTTCTTCCGCTTGGATATCCAGACGGAGCAGCCATACCTACAACAAGGAGAGACAAATCTGTATTTCTTTAGTATTTGATTGCAAACTCCTCAGCAGAGACGCTTGTTTCCTCTACTGCGCTTATGTTCATAAGTTCTGAAACTGTTACGAATCTATAGCCTTTTTCCTTTAAGGCTGGAATTATCCTGTCCAAAGCCCTTACAGTATTGAGCCTTGAATGACCCTCTGATCTTATAAGGGCGCCACTATCATGAAGAAGTATTATTGCTCCTGGATGAGCGTATCTTATTATTCTTTTTGCAATCAAAGCAGGGGGCATTTTTGCCCAGTCAACACCTGAAACAGACCATAAAACTAAAGTGAATCCATGGTTAACTACAAATTTACGAACGGATTCTGAAAATATGCCTCTTGGTGGTCTAAAGAGTCTGGTATTAATACCCAGATATTCATTTATTACTTTTTGAGTTTCAAATATTTCTTTATAGAGCCTTCTTTTACTTGATGGAACAAGGTCTCTGTGTGAGTAAGTGTGGTTGCCAACCTCATGGCCTTCTTCAATAATTCTCTTTGCAACCTGAGGATACTTCCGTATGTGTTTACCAACCAGAAAGAAGGTTGCTTTAACTTGATGCTTCTTTAGGACATCCAGAACCATATCTGTATATTCTGGACTGGGCCCGTCATCAAAAGTCAATGCAACCACCATCTCTTTAGGTCCACGCCTGATAATTCCTTCGCTTTTAGAGAAGGCATGGTATTCGTAGTAAGTTATAAGAATTGATAGAGCAAGGAATGAGAGGCTGGCAATTGCCACCTGCTTAAGAAGGGGGCTTACTGATCTTGTTAAATCAGCTTGATAAATGACAAAAACGGCAGTTGCTATGAAGAGCGCTATAAAAAGCCATAGGAAATCCTGAAGGCTTACGTGTCTGATTCTCGGTCTATGAAGTTTTTTTCTCCAATAAGCCCCCTTTTTCTTCAAATCTTATTCCTCCGAAAATCTGTCTTTTAGTTTTTCCATTACCTGTGGCAGAGTCGTGTATTCCATTTCTTCAAGTGGAAGTCTATGTGGCTCGAATGGACCGTGTCTTCTAAGGTAGTCAGTTACATCATTTGCGAGCTTTCTTGCGTTATCGAATGCAGGATCATCAAACATATCTCTTGGTCCAACCAGATTTCCCTCAGCAAGCTGGAATCCAAGACATACCACTCTTGGAGGACCATCAAACCTGGAAGGAGTTGAATCCTTGAATGAAACTGGCATCAATGGACCGTGGTGAGAGCCTCTCATAAAACCGGCAACTGTATGAGGAAAACTGAAAGGTTCAAGAGCCTCGCCTACTGCAGGAAATCCACTTTGGCATCTAACAATCAAGACTGGATCATCCTTGCCAACATATCTGCCAGCTAAAAGATTGAGTCTCTGAGTTGAGGTTGCAGCTGCAACCTCTCCATCTGATTTACGAAAAACGTACTTGATAGCGAACCTTCCAGGTGCTCCGATAAAAACAAGCATATCGTATATTTCTTCTGGTGTCTTAAATGTTACCTTCTTGTGCTCTATTAAATCGTGGACTTCAAACAAGAATCCATCATGCATCGAGGGGTCAATAACCAATCCTGCCGTGTTGAAAGGATCAGCAAACATTTTATAAAGAGGCAAGTTCCATGCTCCTGGCTCGGTCTTGTCAGCCAGGAAAACAAGGATTGGTTCAGACTTTCTTTCCTCAAACTCCATTTCAGCATAGCCAGGACCCATACCTTTTAGATTTCCTGAAAAGGCATCCACAAGTAGGTCCTGTCCCGCACCATAGAGTTTAAGTTTCTTGGATACTTCAGTAGCTTTTTCAAAGGTTTCCCAGGCTAGCTTGTGAATTTCTTCGTTGTCTGAACCCTTTTTGTGTGTCATCAATAATGCGAGGTCATCACCACAGCATCCAACATAAAAATCTATAATTACGCCTGACTTTTTCGCCTCAGTAAGAATCTCCTCAGCAACTGCTATCAGCTCAGGGTGCATAGCAGCGTGACCTACATAACCACCAATATCTGCTTTAATAACTGATAAAGTAATCTTTTCGCCCATCTATATCCCTCCTGAAAATTTTGGCTCAACGATAAAAATATACCATAAACTAATCCATTAAAAAGAAAAACCCCCGGTTTTTAAACCGGGGGTCGATATTTTATCTATATTTTTGCTGTTACATATAATCAGGCATTGGCTGAGATTGCTTTTCTTCTTTCTCTGGCTTTTCAGCAACCAGAGCCTCGGTGGTAAGAATGAGAGCACCAATGCTTGCAGCGTTCTGAAGCGCACTTCTTGTGACTTTTGCTGGATCAACAATTCCCATCTTAATCATATCGCCGAACTCTCCTGTTATTACGTTAAGTCCATGACCAGGCTTAAGTCCTTTAACTTTTTCGACTATCACTGAACCTTCGTATCCAGCATTTGCTGCAAGCTGCTTTAGAGGCTCTTCAAGTGCCTTTTCAACAATCTCGGCTCCAATTCTTTCATCGCCAGAAAGTTTCTCTTTAGCCTTCTGCACAGCATTAATCACCATAATTAAGGCAGTTCCACCACCTGGGACAATACCTTCCTCGACAGCTGCCTTCGTAGCAGAAAGAGCATCTTCTATGCGGTGCTTCTTTTCCTTAAGTTCGGTTTCTGTGGCAGCACCAACCTTAATAACGGCTACGCCACCAGCAAGTTTTGCAAGTCTCTCCTGAAGTTTCTCTCTATCGTATTCGCTATCGGTCTGCTCAATTTCTGCTTTGATCTGGTTAATTCTTCCTTTGATTGCTTCTGGATCGCCTTTTCCACCTACGATTGTTGTGTTTTCCTTGGTCACTTTCACTTTTTCTGCACGACCAAGCATATCAAGTGTTACATTTTCTAGTTTCAAGCCAAGTTCTTCAGTTACAACCTGTCCACCAGTTACGATTGCGATATCCTGAAGCATTGCTTTTCTTCTCTCACCAAATCCAGGTGCCTTTACAGCAACTGCCTGGAGAGTTCCACGCAACTTGTTAACTATGAGGGTAGCAAGTGCTTCTCCTTCTACATCTTCAGCAATGATTAGTAGTGGCTTGCTTGCCTGAACAACTTTTTCGAGAACTGGAATGATATCGTGGACAGCAGAGATCTTCTGGTTAGCAATAAGTATGTAAGGATCTTCAAGAACTGCTTCCATTCTCTCAGGATCGGTTACCATATAAGGCGAGATGTATCCTTTGTCAAACTGTAATCCTTCAACTACCTCTACAGATGTTCCAATTGTCTGGGATTCTTCGACAGTGATTACACCGTCCTTACCAACTTTCTCCATGGCTTCAGCAATGAGCTCACCAATCTGCTCATCTGAAGCAGAAATGGCACCAACATGAGCGATAGCAGTTCTATCTTCAACTGGTTTGGCAATTTTCTTGATTTCCTCAACAGCAGCCTCGACTGCTTTTTCAATTCCTCTCTTAATAAGCATTGGGTTAGCGCCAGCAGCAACATTTTTTAATCCCTCACGAACGATTGCCTGAGCAAGAACGGTTGCAGTGGTTGTTCCATCTCCTGCAACGTCGTTTGTCTTGGTAGCAACCTCCTTAAGCAACTGGGCACCCATATTCTCATAAGGATCCTCGAGTTCGATTTCCTTAGCAACGCTTACACCATCGTGGGTAACAGTTGGAGAACCAAATTTCTTCTCTAAAACTACATTTCGACCCTTAGGTCCTAAAGTTACTTTTACTGTATCTGCAAGTTTATTTACTCCTGCTTCTAAAGATCTTCTGGCTTTTTCATCAAAAATTATCAGTTTAGCCATCAATCATTACCTCCTTTCTTTTATTTCTCGACAACTGCAAGAATGTCGCGAGAGGATAGAATAATATATTCTTCTCCTTCAATTTTTACTTCGGTACCACCGTACTTGCTGTAGATGACCTTGTCTCCAACCTTTACTTCCATTGGGATTCTCTGGCCATCTTCATAACGACCTGGTCCGACTGCAACTACTTCACCTTGCTGTGGTTTTTCCTTGGCGGTATCAGGTAGAACAATACCGCTTTTTGTCTTCTCTTCAGCCTCTATTGGCTTAACAACCACACGATCCTCTAATGGGCGAAGCTTCACTTCACATCCCTCCTTTTTTAGAATTTAGCAATCTATATGAATGAGTGCTAAATAATAAATTATATATGGCTGAATGATTAGTCAAGACTATTTAAGAGAAAAAATGTTTTTAAAGCGGTAAAAGACAAGGAAAATCAAAGAAAAAACAATAGAAAATTTTTCGAAGAAACTCTTAAAAGCAAGAACTTTTACATCTGGCTTTACTGGTCGTAGATCAACATTAAGGCAATCAATCACCCAGGTCTCAAGCTTCTTTTCTTTTCCGTTTGTATAGTATCCAGTAATGCCAGCATTGGCAGACTGTACAACGGGTAAACCTGAACAATCAGATTGAGCTTTTGTGTGCCTCCAGTGAGCTTCGCTTTGATTTGTAAACAAAAACCAATTGTCGTTGGTTACAAAAGCAAGAACATTTGCACCTTTTCTAGCAAGATCGCTTCCGTAACCAGGAACTGCCGATTCCCAGCAGATACCAATTCCTACTTTTAACCCATCCAATTCAAAAATGCCGTCTCTTTTCCCAAAAGAAAAATCTGTCGTGTCTCTAACAGAAGGGAGTATGCGCAAACTATCTCTGAAGGGCAGGTACTCGCCAAAAGGCACCAGGTGCTGCTTATCATATTTATCAAAGATTCCGTCTTTAGATAAAGCTAGAACTGAGTTGTAATATCGACCACTCTCCAAGGATTCAACGCCTAAGAGAAAATATGAATTGTATTCTCTGGCTTTATTAATAAGAAACTTTTGCCAGTACTCATTGAAAGGATAGAGATAGGGAAAAGAGGTTTCTGGAAAGACAACAACAGATGTTTCGTTAGGGATTTTGCTGAGCATCAATCCGAAGTGTTCAACCATAAGTTTTTCTCTAAGTCCGGGTTCTTTGGCGTGTTTTTCTTTTGGTAATAATGTGTCTTGAAGTAAAGAAAATCTCCATTTTTTTTGGATCTCCTCATTATGTAAAAAGGAGGGAAGGAATAAAGCAAAGATTAAGAATGCTGTAAGAATTAAGTAAGGGGTTCTTTTTTTATTAACTATCAAGCCTGATGCGATGGAGCCTGCAAGCAAATAAATTAGGAAACTACTACCATAAACTCCATATAGATAAAGTGACTTCCTGAAAATAGTTCCAGAAAGATAAAAGCCTGCGCTCATCCAGGGAAAGCCAAAACGCCCAAATCCTCGAATCACTTCAAAAACAAAAATGAAAATGAACAGCAAAACGAATCTATTGTTGTCTTTCTTCTTAAAAAAGTAGCTTGAAAGTACAACAGGCAAGGCAAAAAATAGCGCTTCATAAGCAGATAAGAGGAGTGGAAGATACCTGTAACCTTCAAGCATACTCAGCCACCAGGTGGCTGCAAGAAAAAAGCCAAAACCAAAAGAATATCCTGAAAGAAAACTTGGTGAAGGTTTTATGTAATCTAGCAAAAAAGCCCAGAATACAAGAGAGAATAAGAACAGAAAAAATAGTTTTTCGTTATTAAAAGCTGAAGCAGCAAGCGCGCCCAAAAGAAAGGAAATCAGTATTGTGCTGTTTTTCTTATAAGTCAAAACCACCTAAAAGATTATAAGATGTATAGTAAACAATAGATTACTGAAAGACGATAGATAAAATTTTTCTAAAAAGTTTTCCACATTTTCCACAGCCTTAAACCCTTTTAGTTGGTCTAACTGTCGAATAGGCAGGTTCAGAAAAACTTCCTATTTTACCTGCTAAAAAAGAGTCAACTGCTCTTGCACCAACCATTGCAGCGTTATCTGTGCAATACTGGAACTGTGGAAAACTTACTTCAACCCCTTCTTTCTTAGAAAATTCAATGAAGGCATTTCTAATTGCGCTGTTTGCAATAACTCCACCTGCAAGTAGAACCGAATTCGCTCTGTACTTTCTTATTGCCTGCTCAGTTTTTTGAACAAGCACATCTATAACTGAGTTCTGGAACCCTGCTGCCACGTCCTCTTTTTTTGCATCAGGATTTTTTCTTAAATAATAGAGAACTGCCGTCTTCAGTCCTGAGAATGAAAAATTCAAATCACCTGAATCCAGATAAGGTCTAACAAATTCCACAGGGTTCTTGCTTTCTCTGGCAATCTTCTCAATTTCAGGGCCACCTGGATAGGGAAGATTCAAAATCTTTGCTACCTTATCAAAAGCTTCTCCCACCGCATCGTCGATTGTTTCTCCTATTGACATCAAATTCCTGTTTTCATCAAGAAGGTAAAAAGAGGTATGTCCACCTGAAACAACTAAGGTTATTGCTGGTAGTTTGGGTTTCTTCCCATCCAAAAAGTTAGACCAGATGTGTGCCTCGATATGATCAACAAATATAAGGGGTTTCCTATAAACAAGAGCATATGATTTTGCAGTGGCCATACCTACGAGGAGTGCCCCTATAAGACCAGGTCCTTTTGTTGAAGCAAAAACATCTATATCTGAAAAACTCACTCCTGCTTTTTCAAGTGCAGAATCAACAACAAAATTTATGTTTTCAACATGCTTGCGTGAGGCAATTTCAGGAACAACTCCACCGAATTTCCTATGATACTCAACCTGGCTGGCAACTATGTTTGAAAGAACATTGTAGTTGAAATCAACGACTGCTGCAGCAGTCTCATCACAGCTGGTTTCGATTGCTAGTACCAAGCCCATAACAATCAAAATACTTCGTAATGAAGCACACGCAAACCAGAAGATTTAAGTTTTTCGATAATTCCTTCAGGATTTTCAGTTTCAATACGAATTACAAGTTCCTGTCTGTCCTTAGCATGGAAAGTGGCAATGCTTCTTATGTTTATGCCTTCTTCAGAGATAGGACGGATTACTTCCAAAATCTGGCCTGGCCTATCTTCTATTTCAATTGTCAATCTTGTACCTGGAACACCAACACCCATCACATCAATAAATGCATCGAAGATATCCGATTCGGTGATTATTCCAACAAGTCTGCCGCTATCCATAACAGGAAGAGCACCTATGTCGTTGTTTCTCATAAGAATAGCAGCCTTTTCAATTGGATCGCCTGTTTCGACAGTGATTACGTTGGTTTTCATAATATCTGATATTTTTAGTTTTGAGAGAACATAGTTAATTTCCCAGATTGATAGAGAGGTCGCTTCTGATGGAGAGGCTTTGAGCAAATCGCTGTAGGCGACAATACCAACCAACCTATCTCCTTCTATAACAGGTAATCTTCTAATCCTGTTTTCCTTCATCAGTGCAAATGCATCTGCAAGAGATCCATCAGGGCTGATAGTAATAACATTCGTGCTCATAAAATCTCTTACATACATTTTTAAACCCCCTTTTTTTAAGCGCCGAGATAGGCTTTCTTGACCTCTTCGTTAGCGTATAACTCCTGTGAGGTGCCAGAAAGAACAATTCTTCCTGTTTCGAGAACATAACCCCTGTGAGCAATTTGTAATGCCATATGAGCATTCTGTTCAACCAAAAGAATTGTTGTCCCCTGCTTATTGATCTCTTGAATTATCTTAAAAATTTCGACAACCAGGAAGGGGGCCAATCCCAACGAAGGTTCGTCTAAGAGAAGAAGTTTAGGTTCAGACATTAAAGCCCTGCCAATTGCTAACATCTGTTGCTCTCCGCCAGAAAGCGTTCCTCCAAGCTGGTTTATTCTCTCTTTTAGCCTTGGAAAAATTGAGAATACTCTTTCCATTTTTTCATCGATAATTTTTCTGTCCTTTACTGTATAGGCTCCCATCAGAAGGTTCTCTCTAACAGTGAGGTTTCCAAAAATCCGCCTTCCTTCAGGAACCTGACAGATACCTTGCTCAACTATCTTATGCGCAGGAACCCCAAGAATATTCTTATCTTCAAAGATAATTTCTCCCTCGACCTGTTTCAACAATCCAGAGATACACTTAAGAGTAGTGCTTTTTCCTGCACCATTAGCACCAATTAAGGTAACTATTTCGCCCTTTTTAACTTCAAGATCAATACCCTTCAGAGCATTTATTGACCCATACCAAGCCTTCAGTCCAGATATCTTAAGCATTTACCTGTTCCCCCAAGTAAGCCTCTATGACTTTAGGATCCTTGCTGACAACCTCAGGTGGACCTTGAGATATGAGCGAACCATAATCGAGCACATAAATATATTCGCAGACTCCCATAACAACCTTCATATCATGTTCTATCAAAAGAACTGTCGTAATAAACTCTTCTCTTATCCTTTTTATGAGATTCATCAGATTTTCAGACTCAGCAGGGTTCATTCCTGCTGCTGGCTCATCTAAGAGTATCAACTTTGGACGAAGTGCAAGTGCTCGAGCAATTTCTGTAAGCCTCTGTTCTCCATACGGGAGAGCACCGGCTTTGTAATCAGCTTTGTCTGCAAGACCGAGCAAACCCAAGATCTCCATCGCTTCTTCCTTCATTCTCTTTTCTTCCTTGAAATATCCAGGAAGCCTGAACATTGCAGTAAAAATGTTGTATTTCTTATAAGCCTGCCTTGCTATAAGTATGTTTTCCAAAACAGTAAGTTCCTTAAAAAGCCTGATATTCTGGAATGTTCTTGCAATGCCTCTTTTGGCAATAGAATGTGGTTGCAGACCGTTTATTAGAGAACCATCAAAGATGATTTCTCCTTCTGTTGGCTCATAAATCCCCGTAATTAGATTAAAGATGGTTGTTTTACCAGCACCATTGGGTCCTATTAATCCATAGAGACCTTTCTCTGGAACAACCATATCAACATGGTTAACAGCTCTTAAACCACCAAAGTTCTTGCTGACTGCTTTTAGTTGAAGGAGTTCGCTCAAGCTTTTACACCTCTCAGTCTCTCTTTAAGTGGTTTCGCAAGATCTCTTGCCAAACCAATGAGACCAGAAGGCTGGAAAATCATCATAAGTATGAGGAGGATTGAGTAAATTATCATCCTCATCTGACCTGCGTAACGAATAATAAGTTCTTTTCCATAAATTAGAATAAATCCAACTGCCAATCCTGCTATTAGAATACCTGCCAGCCATCTTGCGATATTTTGTTTACCTTTCTGGTAACTGATAGCCACTCCAACCAGGTAAACCACAGCAATGGTATAGACAATTCCCTGATAATTTCTGAGCGATTCTGGAAGGATGCTTAAAACGATTGCTCCTAAAAGAGCACCCCACAGGTTTCCCATTCCACCTAAAACAATCATCAATAGTATTTCGATAGATCTTAAAAGCCCAAAATCGTTTGGATGCAAAAACATCAGGTAGTGACCATAGAGCGAACCTGCAATACCAGCAAAAAAAGCAGCAACAACGAAAGCAAGAACTTTGAAGTAGGTGGTAGGAACACCCATACATTCAGCAGCAATCTCATCTTCTCGAATAGATTGAAGCGCTCTACCATATGCAGACCTCGTGAAATTATAAAGCACGATAAAACTTATAATGGTTATGATAAGTACTGTATCAAAATTGCTCAGATTTGATATACCTGCAAATCCCCTCGCTCCTCCAACCACGTCCAAGTTCAAAAGAACAACCCTGATAATTTCTGCGAAACCAAGGGTAGCAATTGCGAGATAATCTCCACGGAGTCTAAGAGTAGGAATACCTATTAGCAAACCAAAGAAAGCAGCAGATAGTGCTCCTGCAAGCGTTGCTAAAATGAATGGAACCTGATGGTAAAAGGTTAGATATGCAGCAACATATCCACCAACAGCCATAAATCCAGCATGACCAATAGAAAACTGACCCGTATAACCGTTAATAATGTCAAGACTTATGGCTAATATGGTAAAAATTCCGATGAAAGAAAGAATCTGTATTTGATAAGAAGACATAAAGTTTGAAAGCAGCTGCTCGATCATACCTTTTCAACCACTTTCTCACCAAAGATTCCTCTTGGTCTTATGAGAAGAACTAATATAAGTAGGAGGAAAGCGACTCCGTCCTTAAGAGTTGAATAGCCAAGGCTAACAACAAGCACTTCAGTTATTCCAAGCACAAGACCACCTATCATTGCGCCAGGTATTGAACCTATTCCTCCAATAACTGCTGAAATAAATGCTTTTAAACCTGGGGTAAAACCCATCAGTGGATCTATCTGTTGGTAATAGAGACCGAGAAGCATACCTGCTGCAGCCGCAAGGGCTGTTCCCAATGCAAAAGTTGCTGAGATGGTGTTATCAACATTGATACCCATCAGTCTGGCTGCGTCCTTGTCAAAAGAAACAGCTCTCATAGCCATTCCAGTTTTGGTTTTCATTACTATGAAGTTGAGTAACAACATCAGAACAACTGCTATGCTTAAAATCAAAATCTGCTCATTGGTTACAGAAAGAATACCTAACTTATAATGATGTGTTTTAAAGAATTCAGGGAATGCCCTTTGTTGTGGACCAAAGAACAGCTGGAATCCATATTCAAGAAGAAAGGAAACGCCTATTGCTGTTATAAGGGCTGCAATTCTGGGTGCTTCTCTCAAAGGCTTATAAGCAACTCTTTCTATGGTCACACCAAGCAAGGAGCATGTTACCATCGCAATCAAAAGAGCAGGAACAAAACCGACTCCCAAAATCAGGTAAGAAAACAAAGCAACATAAGCGCCAACCATAATAATGTCGCCATGTGCAAAATTTATTAATCTAATAATTCCATAAACTAATGAATAACCAAGTGCAATTAAAGCGTATATGAAACCTAGAGCAAGACCATTTACTATTTGCTGAACTACTTGCTCCAAGAATCGCCTCCAAAAAAAATAATCTTGTAAATTTTACTTTAATAAAAAGTAAACATTCAATAAAAAATTGGGCGACACCTTCAATTTAGGTGTCGCCCAATTTATTCAATATTATGGTTCCACTCTCTTTACGAACTTAAATTGTCCGCCTTCGACTTTAAGTACAACAGCAGCTTTGATAGGATTGCGATTTTCATCAATTGTAAACTTGCCTGTCACACCACTAAATCCGGCTTTACCGACAGCCTCAATGCCATCCCTTATAGCAACAGAATCGACCTTTCCGGCCTTCTTGATGCCTTCAACAAGGTAGTAAAATGCGTCATAACCAAGAGCTGCTAAAGCGTCAGGTTTCTCTCCGTACTTCTCTTCAAATTTCTTTATGAATTCCTGGGTTTTTGGATCAGGATCCTGTTGGGAGTAATGATTGGAGAAGTAGCCTCCCTCGATGGCTTCTCCTCCTAACTTAAAGAGTTCTGGTGAGTCCCAACCATCGCCACCAAGGAATGTTGCTTTTATTCCCAATCCTCGTGCCTGCTTGGCAATAAGTGACACTTTCTGGTAATAATCTGGGAGGAAGATAACATCTGGGTTCTTACCCTTGATAGATGTTAGTTGGGCGTTAAAGTCGTTGTCTGCTTGCTGATAAGTCTCTTCAGCAACTATTTCTCCACCAAGCTCCTTGAAGCTCTTTACGAAGTACTCTGCAAGACCTTTCGTATAGTCATTACCTATGTCGTAAAGAACAGCAGCCTTCTTGGCTCCAAGTTCTTCGTAGGCAAATTTTGCCATTACCTGTCCCTGGAAATCGTCAATGAAGCAAACTCTGAATGCGTAAGGGCCTGTAAGTGTAACCTTTGGATTTGTAGAAGCATTTGAAATCATTGGAATCTTCTTTGCATTAGCAATTGGCATTCCTGCAAGTGAACACTTTGAAGTCAAGGAACCAATGATAGCAACAACCTTGTCCTGATCGATAAGCTTTCTGACCACATTGGCTGTTTCCTTAGGGTCGTTCCTATCGTCCTCAATTACGACCTCTATCTTCTTACCAAGAACGCCACCAGCAGCATTGATTTCTTCAACAGCCATTTCAACAGCTTTTTTGGTGGACTGTCCAAAAGTAGCAACATCGCCAGTTAGAGGTGTTACAACTCCAATCTTGATTACCTCAGGCTCCTTGGTTTCTTCCTTTGCTCCCTCTTTCTTTGCACAACCTGCAAATGAAAGGGAAAATACGAGAGCAAAGACGGTTATGAGCACCAATAATCTCTTGCTCAAGATAAATACCCCCTTCCTTTCTGAAAAGTTAAGCTTCATATTTTTCACCTCCCTTCGGAAGATAGTTTATATTCATTAATTTTAATTTGAATTGCAGAAATTATGCAAAATTATTTAACATATTTTCTGTTTCCAAAATATGTAATTTATAAGTAGAGTGTCATTATCAGACCATCTTCAACTGGGTTTATATAGTAACGCAACCTTGTGCCTTCAATTACAAATCCAAACTTTTTATAGAGGTTAATTGCTGCGGTATTTGAAACCCTGACTTCGAGTGTTAAAAATTTCAACCCCAGAGCCTTAGATTTTTCAATAAGATTCGAGAGAAGAGCAGTGGCAATACCTTTACGCCTCCAATTTTGTCGAACAGCAATATTGGTTATATGCCCTTCATCGAAGAGCCATTGCATTCCTGCATAACCAACAATTTTTTCTTTTACTTCTGCAACTATATAGTATCTGCCTGGAGACAATAGTTCCTGGGTAAAAATCCATTTGCTCCATGGCATAGTAAAGGATTCGTTCTCGATTTCAAGGATGTCATTAATATCCTTGAACTGCATTTTTCTAATCTTTGGATTCATCTTTTCTGCGTTTTATCTCAGCATAGGAAAGACGCAAATAGACAGGAAGAACATCTTTCCACTCAGATGGTTTTTCTCTTCTTATTTTCTTCTCTGCCAGATCTATCAATCCAATTGCGTTTGGCTTGACTTTCCTTGAATCAATAACACCTGAAAATCTTTCAACCACGGAATCTGAATCTGAAACAAGCAGATTGTATTCTCTTCTTTCAATTATCTTTGAAAAATCGTCTAAACCTACGACTCTCGTCTTCTCAAGTACTTCTAAATTCTCTTCCATAAGAAATGATGAATAATAAAGCTGTCCCATCTTTGCATCTCTTGCAACAATTATCTTTCCAAAAGAACAGGAGTTTAACAGCCAGAAACTGCTTGCCAGTATTTCAAGGCTGTCCAGGGCAAGTGCTTTAGATTTGGCTGCCTGAGCAATGGCTCTTGCAGCAGAAACGCTTACTCTTACTGAAGTATAACTACCTGGTCCATTTCCTACCACAACAAGGGGGATACTTCTTGGTGAACTTTTCTTGCCAGCCAGATTGAATATCTCATCCAAAACAACAAAAAGGACCTCTTGAAGCATCTTGCTGGCTTCAGTTTCTATACAAAAAAATACATTTTCTTCTCCTTTTAATGCACAGATCAAGGTGTCTGAAGAAGCTTCTATTAATAGAGTTCCTTCATTAAGCACGCTGTTATCAAACTTTATCCTTTTTATTTCAAATTCGTAGCCAGCGTCAGCCTTTGTTTCCAATTCAAACCTCCGTAAAAATAAATCTTACGCGCATCGCTTCCTATTATTTCAAACCTGATAAGTAATGATTTCTCAGGAACATAAGCAAGCATTTTTTCAGACCACTCAACTATCACAATCCCCCTGTCGAGGAACTCCACAAACCCAATATCATCGAGGGCAGAGGAATCCACTCTGTAAAGATCAATATGGAATACAGTAGCACCGTTTTCTAATTCATATTCGTTTACTATGGTAAACGAGGGGCTCTTAACATAAACAGGCGAAGAAAAAGCTGAAACAAAACCTTTTACAAAAGTGGTTTTCCCCGAGCCAAGATCTCCAGATAATGCTATAAAATCTCCCTTTTCTGAAACACTGGCAATCATTCTACCGACTTCCATTGTTTCTTCAGGCGAATAGGTAGTGATTTCTCGTAATAAATCCTTATCAGAAAAGACTTGGTTGCTCAAACTCCTCACCTTTCTTCGATGAATCCTTCTCCTCTCCAGGTTCATTTAGCAAAATGTGAACAAGTTTAATATCCTCACGAAAGGTATCGATAAGGTTTGGGTTTCTAAGGATAGCTGCTGGATGGAAGGTGGGAACTACCTTAATTCCATGCGAGATGAAAATACGACCTCTTAATTTGCTTATTCCTTCATTCTTGCCTAATAGAGTCCTAGCAGCAAAGTTACCCAAAGCACAAATAACTTTGGGTTTTATCAGTTCAATCTGCTTTAACAAGTAAGGGTTGCAAGCAACAATTTCGTCTTCTTCAGGATTTCGATTGTTTGGCGGCCTGCACTTTACAACGTTAGTTATGTATATCTGATTCCTCGTAAGGCCAGTTTCTTCAAAGATTACTTTATCAAGCAACTTGCCTGCCGCTCCAACAAAAGGCTCACCCTTTACATCTTCGTTGTAGCCTGGAGCTTCACCTATAAACATCAGGTCAGCATCTGGATTTCCGACACCGAATACGACCTGGGTTCTATACTCGTGCAATTTGCACTTCTGACAATTAAGCGCTGAATCCTTCAGTTTTTGAAGCGCTTCCATTAATTACTCGAACCGCACCCTGAACAACTTGATACGGTGCAAGAAGCACAGGCAGAGCCTGATGCAGCATTAGGAGAGGAAAAAGAAGATATAAGTTTCTTCACATCGTCTGATTCACAGTGAGGACAAACAACCTTTTCTTCCTTTATCACAAGTTTTTCGAACTTACAATTACACTTCAGACACCTGTACTCATAAATTGGCATTCCTATCACCCTCACTCGATTATCTCAATTATTTCGCTGAGCTCCTTCCTTGAAGAAGGGACTTCTGGCGTTCTTGCTGGCTTTCCTATTGGCACCAGCGCTACAACTCTTTCTCCAGGTTTTACGCCAAGAATTTCACTTACTTTATCGTCATCAAAAGCGCCCACCCAGCAAGCACCTAGATCTCTGTTGGTGGCGCTCAGAAGTATTAGCATAATTAGGGCTGCTGTATCTTGAATGGCATAGAGATTTTTGCCTCTTTCTCCATAGACTGCTGCTGATTCGTCTACTTTTGCAACCACAGCAACCACCCACGGAGCCTGGGCAATAAATCTCTGAGCAAAGGCTGATTGGGTAAGTTGGAATTTTAACTCCTGATTTCCAATGACAATAAATCGCCATGGTTGCAAATTGCCTGCTGAAGGAGCGAGTATGGCTTCTTCAAGAATCTCAAGGATGGTTTCCAAAGGAACGTCTTCATTCAAAAATGCCCTAACACTGCGTCTTTTGCGCACAACCTCGGAAAATTCCATAAATTTGATTATATCTTAATTAGGATACACCTTCACATAATTTATTTGATTTGGTTTGCTTTTTTGGTATTCTTTAACTAACTACAATCCTAATAGAGGGGGTAAAAATCGATGGACAGAAAACCTGATTTTACCGATGAGGACGTTGGTATCCGAGCATTCCACATCAGACGGGAAAACGCTGCTGAAAAGGCACTTGAAAAAATCAGATTAGGACTAGGCAGAGATTACTTAAAACTCAGGAATGATGAAGTTGAAGTATTGAAATGGATACTTGGTGAAATCTGGACAATGGTAGGATTTTATGACTGGGAAAACCTTAAATTCAGCGTACTTACTTTTCAAGATGTCGATAAATTGATACAGCTAGCAAACGAGGTTCTTGATAAAAAACGTTTGGGTACACAGGTTGTTCACGAAGCATATGAACTAATAAAGGAAGTGTCTCAAAGAGCCGAAGAAGCTTAATAGATTTTAATTATTTCTTAGTTGTGCGCTCCTTTTTTCTTTTTTCTAACGATTTCTTTACTTTTTTCAATCTAAATATATCTTCTCTTGCTCTTTCTTCGAGAGATTGGCTGATAAATTTCACTTGTTCCTTTAAGCGTGGAACAACAATGTAGTCCAAGGCATTTACTCTTCTTCTTGTCTTCTGAATTTCTGCTGCAAGTCTTTTGAGTTTCGTTTCAACTCCTGCTACCTCAACAATTATGTCTACCTCGTTTTCCATTTTTTCTGCCGTTTCGTCTATTCTTGATGAAACACCAAGCATAGACCATTCTCTTCCAAGCACCGACCTTCTTACGCTAACTTTATTTATTTCAGGAATAGGAATACCCATAACATAGGAACCTGTAATTTCTACGAATGGTCTTTTTTCCACTGCAAGGCCTGCAGCCTTGAGCGCTACAGTTCCGTCAACAGCCCTTGCAATTGAGATGGCATAGGTTGCTTCTCGCGCTGCGCGTTGAAGCTCCTCAGAGGTTTGGAGCGCAAGATCCATTACAGACATAAACTCAATCAATAAAGCATCTCTTTTCTTTTTTAGGAGATCTGCTCCTTGCTCAGCAAGCACTATTTGCTTCTTTTTTTCAAGAAGCTCCATCCGCGTTACATGAATTTCCTCCAAGGAGCCTCACCTTCCGCAGTTAATTTATTTATCCTTTGTAGTATTTCTCAACAAACTCTGGCTTGATTCTCTTCATCTCAGATTTCGGGAACATACTCAAAAGTTCCCACGCTTTGTCCAGAGTCTGCTCTATTGTTCTGTTTTCAAGTCCCTGGCCAACAAACTCTTCTTCAAAAGCATCGGCAAATTTAAGGTATTTTCTATCTGTTTCAGTTAACGCTTCTTCTCCGATGATTGATACGAGTCTTCTTAAATCGCGTCCCTCTGCATAGCATGCATAAAGCTGGTCTGCAACACCACGATGGTCTTCTCTTGTTTTGTCAGCACCTATTCCAAGGTTCATTAGCCTTGATAGAGACGGAAGAACATCAATTGGGGGATATATACCACGCCTGTGCAGATGTCTCGAAAGAACTATCTGGCCTTCAGTAATATATCCGGTGAGGTCAGGTATAGGGTGAGTAATGTCATCGTCTGGCATCGTAAGGATAACCAGTTGCGTAATTGACCCGTTCTTGCCTTTAATCCTTCCTGCTCTTTCGTAAATGGTAGCAAGGTCTGTATACATATATCCAGGATAACCGCGTCTACCAGGAACTTCTTCTCGTGCTGTCGAAATCTCACGAAGTGCTTCACAGTAGTTGGTCATATCAGACAGAACAACAAGAACGTGCATATCTCTTTCATATGCAAGGTACTCTGCAACTGTAAGCGCAGCTCTTGGTGTAAGAAGCCTTTCAACGGTTGGATCATCAGCAAGATTCAGGAAGAAAACTACCTTGTTTATTGCGCCAGTGGTTTGAAACTCTCTTCTAAAGAAACTGGCTTCTCTTGTTGTTATTCCCATTGCTGCAAAAACTATGGCGAATTCTTCGCCACCCCTTACTGTTGCCTGTCTAATAATCTGAGCAACAAGTTCATTGGCTGGAAGTCCAGCGCCAGAGAAAATAGGAAGTTTTTGACCTCTAACAAGTGTATTTAATCCATCAATGGCAGAAATTCCCGTCTGAATAAAGTCAGAGGGCTGCGCTCTAGCAAATGGATTGATAGGCGCACCTGTAATCTCAAGTCGCGCCTTGGGAACAATTTCTGGGCCTCCATCGATTGGTTCGCCTCGACCATTAAATATTCTTCCAAGCATCTCTTCGCTTACATTGATTCGAGCAACCTCTTCTTCAAAGATAACTTTTGTTGCTTTGGTGTCAATTCCACTTGTCCCTTCAAACACCTGAATGACAGCATAATCTTCGGTGCATTCAAGAACCTGACCTGTTCTCTTTGTTCCATCTGGAAGGATGAGCCTTACCATCTCATTGTAGGCTGCACCGCGTACATTCTCTATGAAAACAAGAGGTCCAGTTACGTAGTTTATTGTCTGGTACTGTTTTTCGATAAGCGAAAATTTTTTCATTTACATCACCTCAAGACTTTCAAGGTCTTTAACAATTCTCGAAATCAGTTCTCCGATTTTTTGGACAGCTTCTTCTTTTGGAATCAGTTTCATTCTGGCAATCTCTTCCTTGTGTGGAAAAGCAAAAATCTGATTGATAGTGGCTCCCTTATTTAACGCTTCTCTTGCCTTGTTATAAAAGGTGATTATTGCATTGAGCATACTGTATTGCTTTTCAAGCGGACAGTGTGCATCGACATCTAGGAATGCACTCTGCTGAAGGTAATCTTCTCTGAGCATTCTTGCTACCTCTAAAACCAACCGTTCGTTTTCAGGAAGAGCATCTGGTCCAACCAGTTGAACTATTTCCTGAAGTTCTGCTTCTTTTTGGAGAATGCTCATTGCTTCTTTTCTGAGATCAGGAAAGTCTTTTGCAACTCTTTCTCTATATACCTCTTCAATATTTTGCAGATAAAGCGAGTAGCTCTTTATCCAAGAAATTGCAGGATAGTGTTTCCTGTGTGCCAAATTAGTATCGAGGGCCCAAAAAGCACCTGTAATACGGAGTGAGTTCTGGGTCATTGGTTCAGAAAAGTCTCCACCAGGCGGTGAGACGGCACCTATCAAGGTAACCGATCCTACTCTGTCAGAACTACCAAGGCAGATTACTCTTCCTGCTCTTTCGTAAAAGTTGGCAAGCCTTGTTGCCAGGTAGGCAGGATAACCTTCTTCTCCTGGCATTTCTTCCAGTCGTCCAGAAACTTCTCTCATTGCTTCGCCCCAACGAGAAGTTGAATCAGCCATCATAGCAACATCGTAACCCATATCTCTGTAGTACTCAGCAATAGTAACTCCTGTGTAAATTGATGCCTCTCTCGCTGCAACAGGCATATTTGAAGTGTTGGCAATCAGTATAGTTCTTTCCATCAAAGGAGTTCCTGTTTTAGGGTCAGTAAGTTCAGGAAACTCGGTCAGTACTTCAGTCATCTCATTTCCTCTTTCTCCACAACCAACATAAACAATGACATCAGCATCGCTCCACTTGGCAAGCGTCTGCTCAGTAACGGTCTTACCTGTACCAAAACCTCCAGGAATGATTGCGTTGCCACCCTTAGGTACTGGGAAAAATGTATCTATTACCCTCTGTCCTGTTATCAATGGTTCCTGTGGGTCAAGTTTTACTTTAAAAGGCCTTGCAATTCTTACAGGCCATATTTGGTACATTTTTATTTCGCGACCGTCTTCAAGGTAAGCCACTGGCTCGTCAATGTTATACTCACCTTCAGGCTTAACTTCAGCGATTACCCCAGAATGGCCTGGTGGTATCATAATTCTATGAACTATTGAGGTTGTCTCAGGAACCTCACCAATCACGTCTCCTTCAGAAACTGAATCGCCAGGTTTAACAGTGGGTTTAAAAACCCATTTCTTATCTGAAGGAAGAGCTCTTGCCTCAACCCCACGATAAATGAACGGTCCAGTCTTTTCAAAAAGAACTGGTAGAGGCCTTTGAACTCCATCAAAAATAGAGGCGAGAAGTCCTGGACCAAGTTCTACTGTAAGCGACATACCAGTGCTGTAAACTGGCTCTCCAACAGTCAAGCCTGAGGTCTCTTCGTAGACCTGAATAACAGCAAGGTCTCTTTCAAGTCGGATTATCTCACCAATTAATCCTTCTTCTCCAACTTTAACAACTGAGTAGATTTGAGCCCCCTCCATACCTTTTGCTTCCACTACAGGGCCTGTTATTCGAGAAATCTTGCCAACAATTTTTTCAGTGGCAACGCTCACTTAAAATCACTCCCGCTCGCCAAGTTTAATATCAAAGCCCACAGCCAACCTAATAAGAGAAGCGAGGTAGTCCCTTCTTGCTTCGCTGCTCGAGATTGTTTTTTTTGCAGGTATTGGAACAACTATGGGCCTGTAAATCCTGTCTATTTTCTTTCGCGTACGCTCATCAACTTTCTGAAAAAAATCTTCATTGATTATGATGATGCCAATCGTGTCATCATTCAAAAGTTCTCTCAGTTTAAGAACAGCCTCTTGTGCTTCTTCGCAAACATAGGTTACAACAGGCGTGAGATTAAAACCATCTGCTGTGTCTGGATCAGTAATAGCAGCAACCTTATACAATTATCATAGCCTCCCTTATTTCCTCTTCGTTCATACCAACAGACTTACCTCTTACAATTATTCTCAAATTTGTTACCTCGTTGTGCTTGGCATAGAAGTAAGCAATCAACATAGCAGAAGAGAGTGGATCTGCAAGAAAGAGTTTGGTTGCCTGCCTTACAATAAACTCTTCCAGTGCTCTCTGGAAAGCTGACACGTAGCCTGTCTGCAAATATCTCTTCAAGCCCTCCTGAGCAGCTTTACTGTAAGGAGTGTCGCTTAAAACTGAAATTATCATCTCAGGATCAGATAGTCTCACTGCATCTTTGAATTTCTTTAAAGGAAACTTCCTTCCACCAGGAACAAAGAATTTTTCTCCATCTTCTGGAGAAGTTTTTTCTGAGCTAAGCCTGATGGCTGTCATAATGTTAACGAAATCGATTTCCTGGCGTATGAACTCGCTCAGTAGCATCGCATCGAAATCGTTTTTGTGTTCATCAAGCAATTTCAACGATCTTTCATAAAAGGCAAAATCCAAAGATAGTTCAAGAGGCAGTAGTTTTCCAGATGAATGATACTCAGGATAAGCATCTCTCAGTGGCCTTGAATATGCAAAACCCCATATGGTTAATAGATCTATCACATTTTTAATATCCAAGGCCTCAACAAGAGCTCTCAATAAAGGTTCTGTAAGCTCTCCAGCAGGCATTACAGCCTCAATTATTTCTTCATAGGAGGCACCTATGTGTTTACCACGGATGATAGCCTTGATATTCCAGATATCGTATCTGCCAAGCATTGTCTCTGCTAAGTACTTGTTCTCACTTGAAAAGAAGGAAACAATCTTTGAAAAGCTTCTTGCCAGATTTTCCTTCAGGCCATTTTCAATACCACGATAGCCAGGATCATTTATTACTGCAGCAGAGATATCGCTACCATATACCGTTTCTGAGAAGATATTGACCATTTCTTCTGGGGTATCAGATTCTAAAAGGCGGTCGTAATATTCTTTTGAAAGCAAATCCCTTTTTAGGCTTCTTAATCTTGCGTTCTCGTACTCTAACCTTGCCATCAGCTCTCAAAAAGCCTCTCGGAAATTTCTGCAACATACTGCTTCAATATCTTCTCAGCAATTATTTCCGGTGTGAGTGCAAAAGCAACTTTCTCGTCAGCAGTTTTCAGTATAAATCCGCTGCTTAAGCCATTGGAAATGCTGATTTTTGCAGAAGTTCCAAGTTTCTTGATGAAATCTTCAATGTACTCCTTATCTTTTTTTGAAGAAGAAACTTCCAATTCTTCTGCTTGGCCATCAAGAAGGCTTATAGCGTCTTTAAGAGCTACTTCAATCAGTTTCTTCCTTATTGAATCGTCATTCTCAACCAATTTCTTGATTCTCTCTCTCACAAGTTCAAAAACTTCTTCTCTTGCCCTGGAAATCATTTTTCTTGCTTCGGCCTCAGCAGAGAAGATGATGTTTTTGCATTCTTGCTCGATTCTTTTTTTCTCAGACTCAAGAATCTGTCTTTTTGCTTCTTCTGCTTTAATGACAGATTCTTCTCTTATGCGTTTTGCTTGTGCGATTGCACGCTCTTCAACTTCCTTGATGGCTCTAACAGCTTCCTGTTCGAGAGCATCGAGTATCTCTTTTAAACCCATGACCACCCCGCCTGTAAGAAATTTGTATATTTGCCTTCTTTGGCTATGACTTTAGCAAGAAGGCTACGGCAAAACCAAGGATTACGATGAGCTCTGGGAGGGCCATAATAACAACGATAAGACCAAATGTTTCTGGCTTCTCAACGATACCCCCAACAGCAGCTGCACCGATCCTTGACTGGGCTATCGCCGTACCGATGCCCGTGAGTCCTATGGCTAACGCTGATGAAATGTTCTTTATAGCGTCAGCCAATGGTTTGATGGTTTCAGGCGATGCCATCTCTTCACCTCCTTGTCGCAAATGGTTTATAAGGTCTGCCACCAGACTCATAAAACTTGTCGAAGAACTCGAGAATATTTAAACGTATTGAGTGGATCGTTGAACTGAATGTATGCAGCACTATGTTCAGCGTATGGATAACAGTGGCAAGCGCTATTCCAAGGACCACATTATCAAATGTCTTAGTAAAGCTGTTTGCAATGATTGCAAGAACAACTCCAGCCAATCCTAGAGCCATAATTCTTAGATAACTGAAGAAGTGCCCAACAAATGAGAAGATATGAATGGCTCCAATCAGTCCTCCGCCCCAAACTATCATACCCATTGAAACAAAAATTGCTGCCCATCCAATGTCAGCAAGGGCAGTTGGAAGTTTCTTCATAGTTGAACCAATTATTACTACGGCTGAAATGAAGAGAAGCATAAAGCCAGCCTTTTCTACTAGGTGTTTCACTGCCTTCTCTCGAATTGAATTAACAATTCCAAGAACCAGACCAAGAAAGAGGTGACCTGCACCAAGCCCTAAAGCAAAAACCAAGTAAGCAATGGCAAATTCTTCCTTTGCTCTTTCAAAAGGAAAGTGAATTCCTGCAAATTCGAATGGATGAAGCCCAATGTGCTCCCAGAACTCAAAACCAAAGAATTCATTATAGAAAACTCCAAAGAGGATTGCCATAAAACCAGAAAATCCGACCATATATGCTCCTGCTTTAACTGCTTTATTGGCAGTCTTCCAACCAACATAGGTTGCAAGCGCAAGAAGAATTAGGCCATAGCCAACATCTCCAAGAATAATGCCAAAGAAAAGTGGGTAAAAAATAGCAAGGAATGGTGTTGGATCAATCGTTCCGTATTTTGGTAAGGAGAACAACCCGAGAATAAGTTCAAAAGGCTTTGCCCACCTTGGATTTTCAAGGACAACAGGTGCTTCCTCTTTTTCTTCTTCTGAAACTGGTATTTCAACTACCGTAACCTCTCCTTTAAACTTCTTGTTCAGATCAGACATAAGTTTTTTCACGCGTTTTGTAGGGACCCATCCACTTATCACAAAAGCAAATGCTGTCTCTCCGAAACTTTCAACCACTGAAAGTTCTTGAAGCTTATCAATTAAAGCATCTCTGATTGCTATCATCTGAGAGCCGTATCTGTCAGAATAAGTTTTCAACTGTTCATCTATCTCTTTGATTTCTCGGGGAAGAGAATTAATTTTTTGTTCCATTATGGCTATTGCATCTGTGTAACTGTAATCTTCTAATTCCTCTGGAAGTTTTATCTGAGTTACGTTTTCAGACCAGAGCAGCTGATGTATCGGTTCTTTGTAATCGTTCGGATATACGATAATCGCCGCAACTGTGTCCTTATCGACCTCAGAAGAAATTATTTCAAACCTGTTTCCAGTAATTCTAGAAATCTCTTCACGAATTATGCTTAATACATCAGCATACTTTTTATCTACTATCAGCGCTGTTGTGTCGTAACCTTCTAATTTAACTATTTTCTCAACAAGGGGCCTGACCTTTCCTAAAATATTCTTATAGCGAAGATATAGAGCGAGTTTTTTCTCTTTCTCTTCTTTCTCCTGAGCAAGCTTTTTTGGTTTCTGTTCAACTTCGAAAATTATCTTTTCAGCTGCGTCAACTATTTCTCTTACATCTTTGTCAGCATAGGTTCTATAAAGTTTGGTTGTTTCAGGCATAGCCTCGTATCTGGCACAGGACTCGCGCAAAGAAATTGAGATCAAACCGTTAAGTTTAGCAATTGCCTGTTCGACTCTTGAACGAAGGTATTCAGTTTCCTGATCAACTCTTACAGGGCTTGCAATCTGTTCTGCTCCTATAGGTTCTTTGCGAATATCGATAATATGCAGACAACCAATTTTGTGGATTTCTTTTATGGTTTCGGCGAGGTGCTTCTTGGGACCAACTATCTGAACCTTCGACATCGGGATGATCATTTTTTACCAACCCCTTCTACGCATAGGTTGAAAGAAAGAGATCAAGAATCTCTCTTGCTACCTTTTCAGCGTCTTTATCAGCTTTAGAAACGATTTTTGCTGATTCTTCCTTCGCCCTTTGAATAATTTCTTCCGCTTGTTTTTTTGCTTTATCAATCTCTTTTTCGCGAAGGATTGAAGATTCTTCGTACGCTTCTTTAGAAGCCTTCTGGATGGCTTCATCGGATTCTTTTCGAGCTGCCTCTACAATCTTTTCTGCTTCTTTCTTTGCCTGTTCTATGCGAGCCTGAATTTCAAGCTCTTTATTGCGGATTTGAAAAAGGAGAGAATGCTCTTTGGATTCGTTACTATGCTCCATCTTACCCCCTGCCTTTGCCCCTAAGTTTTTTAAATTTTTATATAAAAGGTTCAATGTGTCAACATTTACGTTAACTTATTCACACTTATGTTAAAAATTAATATTGTTTAAATAATAAATATAGTAAATAAAGCATTTTTATAGCATCTGATGAGCGTTTATATTTAAGCAAACAAGTTCCAGAAATCACATTCTAAAAGGCAATTGACCTAAATCATATTGCTAATGTTTACCATTTTTCTGAATATTTATGAGATCTTTTCCAGGTATTTAAGTGCTCTTTTATTCAATCTTTTTGAAAAAGTATTACTGAAGATTCTTGACTCATTTATTCCTGCTGCAATCAAAATTGCAAGCCGTAGAGCAGCCTTTTCCTTCGAATTGATATCAGGCTTATTAAGAAATTTTTCAAGCTTTTTTATTTTGCTTAGTTTCTGAGAACTGAAAGAAGTCTCAAATAATCCTGAATCCACTTTTAAATCGACAAGAGCTTTAAAAAATTTGGAAGGTGAGAAAAATGCCATACTTAGAAAATTCTCCCTTATTTTATCAATGCTTTCATTCTTTAGATGTTCTATGAATTTTTCAGATTGTTTTAGTGTTGCTTCATCAATTTGGAGATTTAAAAATGACGAGTAATGAGCCGCACGAAGTATTCTTATTGGATCATCCTGGAAGCTTCTCTCATTACATATTCGCAGTCGGCTCTTTTTTAAATCATCATATCCACCATTGATATCGATAATCATTTCTTTTTGAGGAACACAAAAAAACCTAAGTATATTTCTCAACGAAACAGCCATGGAATTGACTGTGAAGTCTCTTGAAGTTAAAAAATCTTCAATGTCTTCTGCCTGCTGGAAGTCTATAACGACTCTTATTGAATTTTTAAGGTAAACTATTTTTGCAAACCGGTGGATGTCTTTAAAAAGGACTACTCTGGATTTATTTTTAATAACTGAAAGAAGTTCTGAAAAATCAATACCTGGATCGCAGTAAACTATATCAATATCTAACGATTGTCTGCTCATCAAACGATCGCGTATTGTTCCACCAAAAATGTAAGCCTTGTTTTTGTCAAGACCATACGATTCAAAGAGAGAGTGAACCAAATATAACCTTCTTAACATTCAGCCCCTCTACAATTTTAAACTACGACTCTTTGAACTCGCGAACCTATGCCTGTCAAGATCTCGTAAGTAATGGTTTGTGATTTTTTTGCAATATCTTCTGCAGTTTGGTCTTCGTAAATGATTTCTACTTCGTCGCCTATTTCTGGAAACATATCTTCAAAATTTACAGCAAACTGATCCATACAAATAGATCCTACCTGCTTAAAAATCCTATCCTTATATCTGACATTAATTTTTCCTGATGCTTGATAGGGAATACCGTCTGCATAACCAGCAGAAACAATTCCGACGTAAGTTTCCTTTTCGGCCTTCCAGCGTAGGCCGTAACTGACTCCCTCTCCTCTGGTTAAGAGATTAACAGAAGTTATTTTTGCTTTAAGCTTAAGAACAGGTTGTAAATCTATAACTCTTGGAGAATCAAAGGAAGGAAAGTAACCATAAGCACCTATTCCAATTCTCACCAAATCAAGGCGGGCCTCGGGATAATAGAGGGCGCCTCCAGTATTAGCAGCATGTAAAATTAGATCTGGAAAAACTTTTTTTGCTTTCCTGGCTAACTTATTAAATTCTTTTAACTGTTCAATTACGAATTCGTTCTCTGGAAGCTCTGAGGTTGCAAAGTGTGTCCACAGGCCATCAAGAAGTATCTCTTTTTTGTCTTTAATAAGTTCGATGTAACCTTCAAATTCCTTTGGACGCAAACCCAATCTGTTCATTCCTGTGTTTATTTTTACGTGAACATGGGCTGGCTTATTTAGCCTTCTAGAAGCCTTAACTGTCGTTTCAAGAGTCTTGCGAGAAAATAGGTTAAAGGATATGTTCTTACTTATCAGATACTCCGCTTCATCTTCGTCTTCTGGCTCAAAGAAACAAAAGATTTTTCCTCTATATCCACTAATAAAAACTGATTCTGCCTCATTTGCCGAAGTGACTCCTATCCATTCAACTCTTAGTTTATCTGCAATTTGCACTATTGGTTCAAGACCATGGCCATATGCATTTGCCTTTACAACCAGCATTATTTCTGAAGGAAAAACTGTATCTCTTAATAGTTTAAGGTTGTAAGCCAGTCGAGAAGAATCAATCTCAGCCCAAAGGCGCATTAAAGCTCCTTAGATATGTGTCGAAGGATATCTCTTTTTGTGACTATGCCTACCAACTTATCGTTTTCAACCACTGGAAGCCTGGAAATGCCCTTTTCAACCATTAGCGTCGCTGCATCTTCAAGGGATGCCTCAGGACTGATGGTAATCAATTCCTTGCTCATAACATCCTTTGCGGTCGCGCCAACAGCTCTTCTCAATTCTTCTTCATACTTTTTTAAACTTTCAAGATATATCACTGCATCAAGCAGTTGGATGTATGTCGGAAAATGGAGTTTTACATTTTTCATTATCAGGTCTTCTTCGGTTACGATTCCTACCAGTTTTTCATTATCGACTACTGGTACGCCCCCTATGCGGTTTTTAAGCATTATCTCAGCAATCTCCTTCACAGGAGTATCTGGATGAACGACAATTAACTTGGTTGTCATAGCATCTTTAACCTTCACAGTAATCACCACACAATCCTTTTAACACTATTCTAACGGAATCTAGAACATCAGACGAGATTATTGAAGATCCTTCATATTTCTTAAATAAATGAAGCGAAGCATGTGCTTGGGCAGCAACACCCATTAAAGATGCTTGATATGTATCTTCATCGTACGAAAGAAAAGCAGCTATTATTCCAGCAAGAATATCGCCACTTCCGGCAGTGGCTAAGTTACAACTTGCATCAGAAAAAATTACCGATTTTCTATTCTTGGATACGGCAGTCGATGAAGACTTAAGAACGCAGGTAGTTTGAAATTTTTCTGAAATTGCCAGAGATGCACTAAGCTGATCCTTAAGATCGGGCAAAAGCCTTCTAGCCTCTCCAATATGGGGAGTCAGCACAGAATTTTCTAGTTTTAAATCCTTGTTTATTTTAGATAGTGCAAATAAAGCATCTCCATCAATGACAGTTCTAATGCCATCACTAGAAAGCAAGTCAATTGCTTCAATTGCAAAATAGATGTTCGGCTCATTTCTTGAAAGACCTGGGCCTATCAAAACTGAAGAGTAATCTTTTAGTAGTTTCTTTATGGTTTCCAGTGATTCTTTCTTGAGATTGAAATCAATCTGATGAAAAACAGCCTCTGGAATAAGTTTACTTACTGTTTCAATTGCTTCTTTTTCAGTTGCGATTCCGACATAGGAAGCTCCTGCCATCATTGCTGATTTTGCCGAAAAATAGCAGGCGCCTGGCATATGCTTTGAACCAGCAATGATTAAAACAGCATGGTTTTTCTTATGGTCATCTGGTTTTCTCCTGTATGGGTTTTCTGAAATCTTAGAAAGATCTGCCTTTAAAACCTGAATCTCTCTCTTAAATGAATCAATTTCTTTCTTAAAGCCAAGGTCAGAAACTAAAACTTTTCCGCAT
>JAOADC010000037.1 GCA_026417515.1 Actinomycetota bacterium | reverse complement strand
AATGGTAATGCCTGGAGACAACATCGAACTTGAAGTTGAACTGATAGCTCCTATTGCTATGGAAGAAGGACTGAGATTTGCTATCCGTGAAGGTGGAAGAACAGTAGGAGCTGGAACAGTTACAAAGGTTATTGAGTAATTCTCGAAGTAAAAGGAAATTGAATAAGGCCGGTGGCTTTTTGAAAGTAAAGAGCCACCGGCTTTTTTTTAAAAAATGAATATATCACCAGTGCAACGTATTAGAGTAACTAAACTATATTCACAATTGACTCCTGAAAGAGTTTTCCCTAATTTTTCCAATCGACAGTACTTCTTCTATCTGGACAGTTCTCTTAATAGAAAGAATTGGGGAAGATTCAGTTATATAGGATACGAACCTGAGTTTGTTATAAGGGCGAAAGGCTCAACAATTGAAATTGTAAGAATTAGATCACGCATTGTGGAAAAATATGAAACTGAGGACTCGCTTGGTCTTATTAGTGATCTCATTGGTGGATCAATAATTGAAGCAGTAGAGGAGGCCTCTGATTTACCATTCACAGGAGGTTTTGTTGGCTACTTTTCCTATGACTTCGGCCTTCAAATGAATGGTTTAAAACCCAGAAAGAAAGAAAGAAATGTTTTCTTTTGGGATTATGAGTTTGGCTACTACGACTTTATAGCTGCTTACGACCACATAAAGAAAGTTTATTATCTTTGTTCTCTTTCAGAGAGTGGCGATGAGAAGTCAAAAGAGTTTGAAGCGATTCTAAGGAAGGGTCAGTTAAAAGAAAGAATTGAAAACATAGGATTTATAAAATTCACTGAATTTAAATCAGTAACGTCAAAGGATGAATTTGTTCAGGCTGTAAAAAAGGTAAAAGAAAATATCCTGGATGGAAATGTTTATGTGTTAAATCTTTCAAATAGGTTTGAGTTCAATTCTTCCATTGATCCTGTTTTAGCCTATGAAAGAATTAGAAGTTTTAACAGAACCGATTTCTCAGCGTTCCTGAACTTTAAAGAAAAGAGGATTCTCTGCACCTCACCTGAGTTATTTATAAGAATTAGAGGAAAAAAGATTCAGACAAAACCGATTAAGGGAACTTGTCGACGTGGGTTTAGTAGAGAGGAGGATATCCAACTAAAAACGGAACTTAAAAAAGATCCAAAGGAAAGAGCAGAGCTTGCGATGGTAGTCGATTTAGAAAGAAATGACTTTTCTAAGATCTGCAAGGCAAACAGTGTAAGAGTTGATAGATTCGCCAGTATAGAGACTTATCCAGGAGTTCACCATCTTGTTTCTTTGGTCGAAGGAGAAATTGAAGGAAACCTCTCTGTTAAGAATCTCCTTAAAGCTGTTTTTCCAGGAGGATCGATAACTGGCGCTCCAAAAATTAGTGCAATGAGAATCATCGATGAGTTAGAAAACTTCAATAGAGGCATCTATGCAGGTTCAATTGGTTACTTCAGCATAAACGGAAATGTGGATTTAAATATTGTCATCAGGACCCTAATAAACCAAGAGGAAAGATGGATCTTAAACACTGGCTCTGGCATAACTATTGATTCAAATGAAGAAAAGGAATTTGAGGAAACGATCATTAAAGCATCAACTGTGCTTCAACCATTGGGGCTTAAAATATGATTTATGCGAATGCTATCTATCTTTATTCATCAAATCGATTAGAACCTCTCAATAAAGGTCATATTGAAAAAATCTTGCCAGAAATGGATAGCCAGCATTTTTTTGGCCTTTTTGAAACCGTACTTATCTACAATGGAAGAGCAGTTTTCATTCAAAGACACCTGGATAGAATGTATGATTCCTGCCAGAACTTTTGTATTGGTTTGCCAGGCAAGAAAAGACTTCTATCTTTAATCGGTAAATTCCTGAAAGACAATTTAGCTTCTGGAACTGCTGTGCTCAAAGTATCAGTCTATGGTATGGATAACAATGCCACAGCTATCTTTTTTACTCTCAAAGATTATCCATATGATCTTTCAAAAACTGAAAGAGGCATAAGATTAACAGTAGCAGCATCAAGAAGAGATGAGAATTCTACCTCCTTCAGGCATAAGATCACACACAGGTTTGAGATGGATCAGTTGAGAAAAGAAGTGATTTCAAAAGGATTTGACGATGTGTTATTCTTGAATTTAAAGGGCAATGTCTGTGAAACATCTAAAGCAAATATATTTGCCGTGTTCGGAGATACGGTTATCACTCCTCCTCAAACAGAAGGATTGCTGAAGGGAGTAGTGTGTGATTACCTACTAAAAAACAATTTAAAAGGTATCACGTTTAAGGAGGCGCCAATCACCTTACCTGAAATTTTTAAGGCAGATGAAGTGTTTGTAACCAATTCGCTAATA